>JAJYWF010000040.1 GCA_021791635.1 Actinomycetes bacterium | reverse complement strand
GGCCGTCACCGCCGGGAGAGCACCCGGGTCGCCCGGCCCGTTCGACAGGAACACACCGTGGGGCTCGAGTGAGAGGGCTTCGTCGGCCGTGGTCGTCGCCGGCACCACCGTCACCGTGGCCATCCTCCCGAGGTGGTCCAGCATGGTCTCTTTCACACCGAAGTCGAACGCCACCACCCGAAAGGGTCCATCTCCACGTCGGTACGGCTCGGTCGACGTGACGCCGGCTACCAAGTCACGCCCATCGGTCGCCCTGGCCGACCGCGCCGCCTCGGCTAGCGCGTCGATCCCGGCCGTGCCCATCGCTCCGGGCAACGCGCCGCGGTCCCTCAGGTGCCGGGTGAGGCGGCGGGTGTCCACGCCGGTGAGCGCCGGCACCTCGTGGCGCACCAAGAATCCTTCGAACCCTTCCTCGCTGCGCCAGTTGCTCGGGCGATCGGTCAGCTCCCGCACCACCACCCCACAGCAGCGGGGGCGTGGCGACTCGCAGTCGGCGGCGTTGGTGCCGTAGTTACCGATGTGCGGGTACGTGAAGGCCACGACCTGCCCGGCGTACGACGGATCGGTCACGATCTCCTGGTACCCGCTGAGGGCGGTGTTGAACACCAGCTCGCCCACGGCGATGCCACCGGGCGGCGCGGCTCCCGCGGCCTCGCCCTCGAACACCGTGCCGTCGGCCAGCACCAGGTGGGCCGGAGCTCGCGTCGCGCTCATCGTTGGGCCTCCGAGTCGAGCACCACCGGTTCCCCGCGCAGGACCGTGTGACGGACCCGCCCGGTCAGCGTCCACCCGGCGTACGGGGTGTTGCGGCTGAGGCTGGCGAGTCCGGTGGGGTCAACGGTCCAGGTGGCGGTGGGGTCGACCACGCAGATGTTGGCCACCGCGCCGACGACGAGGGGACCCCCGTGGCAATCACCCAGGCCGGCAATCGACGCCGGTCGAGCGGTCAAAAGCGCCAGCACGGCCCCGACGTCGAGCACTGCTCCCTCCCCGGCGTCGAGCACGATCCCGGTTCCGCCAAGCCGCCCGGGTGCGTCCGGCATCTCGCCCCCACCCGGCGCCGAGCCGGAGCCTCGATGACGGGTGAGGGCCGTGAGGGTGACGGCCAGTGCCGTCTCGAGCCCGAGCATCCCGGGAGGTGCCATGTCGAACGGAACGTCCTTCACCTCGGGGCTGTGAGGCGCATGGTCGGTGGCCACGGCGTCGATGGTGCCGTCGGCCACCCCGGCCCGGACGGCGAGCACGTCGGCGAACGTGCGCAGCGGAGGGTTCACCCGGTACGACGGGTCGTACCCGGCCACGGCCTGGTCGGTGAGGACCAGGTGGTGAGGTGCGACCTCGGCCGTCACCGCCAGCCCTTCGCTCTTGGCCCGCCGCACCAGCTCGACGGCTCCGGCCGTGGAGAGGTGGAGGAAATGCACCGGGACGCCGGTCTGTCGGACCAGGGCGATGTCCCGAGCCACCATGGCCTCCTCGGCCGCCGAGGGGATACCGGGAAGACCCAGCCGGCTGGACCACTCCCCTTCGTGCATGACCCCGCCGGCGGCCAGCAGCGTGTCTTCGCAGTGCTGGGCCAGGACGACCTTCTGACCCCGTGCCCGGAGCCCTCCGGCGTAGTCGAGTGCCCGTCGCATGAGCCCACCGTCTTGGACCCCGGCCCCGTCGTCGGTGAAGATCCGCACTCCGGCGTCGGCCATCTCGGCCATCGGGGCCAGCTGGTCGCCGGCACGCCCCACCGTGATGGCGCCGGCGACAGCCACGTCGGCCATCGCACCCCGCCCGAGCGAGAGCACCTCGTGCACCACGGCCGCAGAGTCGATAGGCGGATCGGTGTTGGGCATCGCCACGATCGCCGTGTACCCCCCGAGCGCCGCGGCCCGGGCGGCGCTCTCGACGGTCTCTGCCTCCTCGCCTCCGGGTTGGCGGAGGTGGGCGTGCAGGTCGACCAGCCCCGGTGAGACCACACACCCGCCGGCGTCGAGGATCTTCGTCCCCGGATCGACGTCCAGGCGCTCGGCCACTGCCGTGACCACCCCGTCGGTGATCGCCACGTCGGCGCGGCGGCCCCCGTCGGCGCCCACCAGCGACCCTCCACGGATCACCAGGTCAGCCACGATCAGACCCCACGGCCACCCGGACGCCTTCGGGCACCGGACGCGCTGCTCTCGGATCGGTGCCGGGCGCCCCGAGGAGAAGGAACAGGATGGCCATACGCACGGCCACGCCGTTGGTGACTTGCCGGGTCGCAAGCATCGACGGTAGATCGGCAACCTCACCGGCGACCTCCACGCCCCGGAGCATCGGACCGGGATGGGTCACCACGGCGCCAGGCGCCAACCGGGAGGCCCGCCGGGAGGTCAGTCCCCAATGCTCGGTGTACTCCCGCAGCGACGGCACGAAGGCACCACTCCCCCGCTCGGCCTGGATGCGCAGGAGCGACACCACGTCGACGCGGGTCAGGGCGTCGTCGAGATCGGGCTCGACCGTCACCGGCCATCCGGCGAGAGAAGGCGGCAGGAGGCTTCCCGGGCCGGCGATGGACACCGATGCCCCCAGCGCGTCGTAGGCCAGCACCTGGGAGCGAGCCACCCGGCTGTGGCGGATGTCGCCGACGATCAGGATCCGTTTCCCGTCGAAGCAGTCGATCCCCATCGACGCGGGGGGCACTCCGGCTCTCTCGGCCCACACCTGGCGAAGGGTGAAGCAGTCCAGGAGGGCCTGGCTCGGATGTTCGTGCCAGCCGTCCCCGGCGTTGACCACGTGGGCCCTGCGGGCCCAACGAGCCACCTGATGGCAGGCGCCCGAGGACCGGTGCCGGACGATCAGCGCATCGATCCCCATGGCCTCCACCGTCTCGATGGTGTCGCGGAGCGACTCGCCCTTCTTCACCGACGAAGTGCCGACGGCCAGCGACAGGACGTCGGCCGAGAGCCGCTTGGCCGCCGTCTCGAAGGAGAGGCGGGTCCGGGTCGACTCCTCGAAGAACAACGTGGCCACCACCCGGCCCCGCAAGGTGGGCACTTTGGGCATGGACCTCCGCTCGACTTCGGCGAAGGCCTCGGCGACGTCGAGCACCTCGGCGATGCCAGAACGTCCGAGGTCGGCAACCGAGAGCAGGTGGCGCTCCGTCGAGGTCGTCTCGGGAGCTGCGGAGACCGGGTCGGCGGTCGAGATCATCGATCCGACAGGGTCCCGATGGCGACCCCGTCCTCCCCCACGTCGACCATCTCCTGGCGCGAAGTGGGAAGGTTCTTCCCCACGTAGTCGGGGCGGATGGGCAGCTCGCGGTGACCACGGTCGATCATGACCGCGAGCTGAATCGACCGTGCCCGGCCGAACTCGCCCAACGCGTTGAGCGCGGCTCGTACCGTGCGTCCGGTGAACAGGACGTCGTCTACCAGCACGACCACTTTGCCGGTCAGGTCGACGGGGATGTCGGTCACTGCCTCGGGGAGCACGGGACGGAGACCGATGTCGTCGCGGTAGAAGGCAACGTCCAACGTCCCGAGTGGGACCTCACGCCCTTCTACGTCCCCGAGCACCACGGCCATCCGTCGGGCCAGCGGCACCCCTCCGGTCTGAAGGCCCACCAGGACCACGTCGTCGAGCCCGCCATTGCGCTCGGCGATCTCGTGTGACATCCGGGTCAGCGCCCGCTGGACGTCTGCGGCCGAGAGCACCACGGAACGTGGGACGAACACGCCACCCAGGGGCCGGGTATGACTGCGTTCGCGCTCAGCCACTGCTCCTCCTGTCCGTACGAGCCTCACGGGACCCGCTTCACGGTCAGGAGTCGACCTTAGCAGCCGGAGCGGGCGGTGCCGGCGGTCTTCAGGTCGACCCGGAGGTGACGATGGCCGCCAGGATCCCGTTCACGAAGCTCCCCGACTCGTCGGTGGAGTAGGTCTTGGCCAGCTCGACGGCTTCGTCGATGACCACGGCCGGCGGAGGACCCTCGGGATCCAAGAGCTCGCTCACCGCCAGCCTGAGGACCAGCCGGTCGATGACGGCCATCCGATCGAGCGGCCAGCCGATGGCCTTCGCCGCGATCAGCTCCTCGGACCTCTGGCGCCGGCTCTCCGCACCGGTCACCAGAAGACGCACGAAGGGGTCGGGTGCGACCGGGACGGACTCCAAGACCCGGGAAGGGGGCTCGCCCTTCATCTCGGCCTCGTAGAGGATCGAAAGTGCCCGCTCCCGGCTCTGGTGGCGAGTCCCGTGATCGGAGGTCACCGATCTCCGCACTTCGCTCGACCCATCCACCCATCGGGCATCCGGCTCGGGCTATGCCCTGGTGAGGTACTCCCCGCTACGGGTGTCCACCTTGATGACGTCGCCGGGGTTGACGAACAGTGGTACTTGAACCAAGAGCCCGGTCTGCAGCGTTGCCGGCTTACGGGCGCCTGACACGCGGTCGCCCTGCATACCTGGCTCGGTCTCGGTGATCGTGAGCTCCACCGCGGCCGGGAGGTCGACACCGACGATCTCTCCTTCGAAGATCTCCAATATCGCCTCATCGGTCTCCTTCAGAAAATTCACCGCGTCCCCGAGTGACGCCGGGGTGACGGACATCTGCTCGTAGGTGGTGGTGTCCATGAACACGTAGTCAGCACCGTCACGGTAGAGGAACTGCATCTCGCGCTTCTCTATGATCGCCTGCTCGAGCTTCTCGTCAGCGCGGTACGTGCGCTCGACAACCGCCCCGGTGCGAACGTTCTTCAGCTTCGTGCGGACGAAGGCTCCTCCTTTACCGGGCTTCACGTGCTGGAACTCCACGACGCCGAACAGACCTTCGGGCAGGTTCAGGGTCATCCCGTTCTTCAAATCATTCGTGGAAACTGCCATCAGGGCACAATGTCCTTCGTGAACTTGGTGAGTGGTCGACTACCGTTCTCGGTGACCACCAGGGTGTCTTCGATGCGCACGCCGCCGGTCCCGGGGAGGTAGACACCGGGCTCCACCGTGACGATCGTGCCGGGCGAGAGGATAGCAGTGCCCAGGGGGCTCACGGTCGGGGCTTCGTGGATGTCCAGTCCCACTCCGTGCCCGGTGCCGTGCTCGAAGGCGTCGGCCCATCCCGCTCGGGCGATCACGTCACGGCAGACGGCGTCGACGTGCTTGGCTTCGGCTCCGGCCCGCACCGAAGCCACCCCGTCGGCCTGGGACTGGGTCACGACCTCGAACACTCGGGCCAGCTCGCCTTCGGGCTCTCCCCCGACGCAGAAGGTCCGGGTCATGTCCGACCGGTACCCGTCGAAGACCGCTCCGAAGTCGATCACCACCGCCTCGCCGGCACCGATGACCCGGTCGACGGGTCGGTGGTGAGGCTTCGCCGAGTTCGGACCCGATGCCACGATCGTCTCGAAGGCCGTCCCTTCGGCCCCCCGCCGTCGCATGGCGGTGTCGAGCTCGAGGGCCAGGCGCGTCTCGGTCAGCGGCTGGTCTGGGGAGCGATGCAGCAGCGGGAGGACGTCGGCCAACGCGTCGTCGGCGATGGCCGCGGCCTGCTCCATCCTGGCGATCTCCCCAGCGTCCTTCACCTCACGCAGGCCTTCCACGAGGCCGGCCGTGGCCACCATCTCCACACCTTCGAGCTCCTCGGCCCAGCGCCGGCTGGCAGCCCACGTCACGTCGTCGGCCTCCAGGCCCACCCGGCCCGAACTGGCCAGAACGTCCTTCACGGCCTGGCGCTGCGCCTGGACCCCGCCCACCACGACCTCTACCTCGGCCCCAGCCGCTGCCACCTGTTCGACCGACTGGGTCCGGTACCGGCCGTCGGTGGTGAGCACGGCACGCCCTTCGGTCACCACGAGCACCCCTGCCGATCCGGTGAACCCGGTCAGGTAGCGGACGTTTGAGAGATTGGTCACGATCAGGGCGTCCAGCCCGGGGCCGCCCACGGAGCCGGGGCCGCCTTTGGAGCCGCTGTCGCCACCGTGCCCGGCGTCGGCCAGACGTGCCACCAGCCGCCCCATCCGGGCGTTCACGGCCATCGGGGGCAGCGCTTCGCTCACTCCCGCTCCGCCTCGTCTGACCCTAAGAGCCGCGCCACGGCGACCATGGCCAGCTCGTAGCCCAGCCCGCCGAACCCGGCGATCGTCCCGTCCGACACCGACGCCAGCACCGAGTGGTGACGGAACGGCTCCCGCCCTGCCGGGTTCGACAGGTGCACTTCGACCACGACGCCTTCGAAGGCCGCCAGGGCATCGTGGAGGGACCAGGACGTGTGGCTGAGGGCGCCGGCGTTCACCACCAGGGCACCGACACGTCCGCGAGCCCGGTGCACTTCACCGATCAGATCTCCCTCGTCCTCTGAACAAGTGTGCTCGAGCGTGAGCCCCAACCTGCGCCCCTGCTCGGTGGCGGCACGGACATGATCTTCGAGCGTGGACCGACCGTAGATCTCGGGCTCGCGATCCCCGAGGAGGCTCAAGTTCGGACCCGAGAGGAGGAGCACCGTGCGGAGGCCGGGTGCCCGGACCGTCACGGGGTCACCCCACGGCCTGGGACCTCAGCCTGTCGGGAACGGGTGTCCATCTCCGCCAGGGTACTCAGCACCACCTCCGGGTCGACACCCCGGACCGGCTCGACCCCTCTCGGGCCGTCCAGTACGAAGGTGAGGCCCCGGGTGGCCTTCTTGTCGCGGGTCATGAACGCGAGGAGCGACGCATGGTCAGTGCCGGCCGGAAGGGAGTGCGAGAGCCCGAACCCTTCGACGATCCGACGATGCGTCTCCACCCGGGCGGCATCGATCCGACCCAGACGATGGGCCAGTTCCGCGGCGAAGACCAGTCCGACGGCGACCGCCTCCCCGTGTCGGAGCCCGTCGGTGCCGAACGCCGCCGCCTCCAGGGCATGCGCCAGCGTGTGGCCGTAGTTCAGGATCATCCGACGGTCGCTCTCCCGCTCGTCGGACGCCACGACATCGGCCTTGATGGCCACGCAGCGGGCTACCTGCTCGGCCAGCGGGAGCTCGAGGATCGAGACGTCGGGAGCAGCTCCGGAGATGAATGCGTACTTCGCCATCTCTCCCCGACCGCACGCCCACTCCGCCGGGGGCATCGAGCTGAGCACGTGGGTGTCACACAGCACGGCTAGCGGCTGCCAGAAAGACCCCATCAGGTTCTTCCCCTCAGGGAGGTTCACGCCGGTCTTGCCCCCGATGGCGGCATCCACCTGACCCAGCAACGAGGTGGGCACGTTCACGTAGGGCGTACCTCGGTGGTGCACCGCGGCGGCGAAGCCGGCAACGTCGGTGACGATCCCGCCCCCGACGGCCACCACCACGTCCGCTCGGGTGAGCCCGGAGCGCGCCAGCTCACGGCAGAGGGTCTCCACGGTGGCGGGAGTCTTGCTGCCCTCACCCTCGGCAACGAAGTGGACGTCGAAGGGAATACCTGGATCGATGTCGGAGAACCACTCCTGGGCAGTCAAGGCGGCGTGGGTCACGACCGCCGCCCTCCGGGCGTCCGGAGCACGACCGGCGACCACTTCGGCCAGCAGCCCTCGGGCACCTTCACCCACGTGGACCTCGTAGCGCCGGGGACCCAGCTCGACCGGTACGACGATCACCGGTGCCCGGCCTCGACCTGTGCCACCACTTCGTCGGCCACCTCGTCGGGGGTCTTCCCGTCCACGTCGACGACGACATCGGCTACTTCGGCGTAGTGGGCACGGCGCTCGGCGTCCAGACGGGTCATCGACTCCTCTACCCCCAGAGCACCGGCCAGCAGCGGGCGATCGCCGGCGTCACCCACCCGCCCGACCAGGGTCGAGGGCTCAGCTCGGAGCCATACCACCATGCCGGATCGACCGATCGCCTCGCGGTTCACCGGGTCCGCCACCGCGCCTCCGCCCAAGCTCACCACGACCTCCGACTGCTCTGACAAGACCGAGCGGACCACGTCGCTCTCGATGGCCCGGAAGGTTGCTTCACCCGCGGTACGGAAGAGCTCCGGGACGCTCCTCCCGGCTCGAGCGGTCACTTCGTCATCGGTGTCGACGTGCTTCCAGCCCAGCCGGTCGGCCACCATCTCCCCAGTCAGGGTCTTTCCGGCCCCTGGCATCCCGATGAGCACCACCCGTGTCACCGACCGGTGCCCGGCGGCGCACCAGAGATCGACGAGCGACCTTCTGGTGGGCCGGTGTCGGGTATGCCGGTGTCGGGTATGCCGGCGTCGGGTATGCCGGTGTCGGGTGGACGAGCACCCGAGTGCGTCTCCCCCAGAGCCGCCACGAAGCCGTCCCTGTTCCGGGTGACTTCAGACATCGAGTCCCCTCCGAACTTCCGCAACGCCTCGTTGGCCAGGACCAGGGCCATCATCGTCTCGGCGACGACCCCCATCGCCGGCACGGCCGTCACGTCAGTACGTTCCCGGAAGCTGACCGTGGACTCCCCGGTCGACACGTCCACCGTCTCGAGCACCGGGCGGTTGAGGGTGGCCAGCGGCTTCATCGCCACCCGGGCCACGACCAGTCCCCCGATGGAAATGCCCCCCTCGATCCCACCGGCTCTCGCCGTGTCGCGGCCGAAACCTCCCGAGAGCACGGCTGAGGTGTCCACCTTGATGGCGTCGTGCGCCTCAGAGCCCCTCCGGCCGGCGGCCTCCCAGCCCTCACCCATCTCCACCGCTTTGACCGCCTGGATGCTCATGAGCGCCTGAGCCAACAGCCCGTCGAGCCGCCGGTCCCAGTGGACGTGGCTCCCCAGGCCCACCGGCACGCCGTAGGCCACGATCTCGGCGACACCTCCCAGGGAGTCACCGTCCTTGGCTGCAGCCTTCACCGCCGCCACCATCCGGGGCTCGGCGTCGGCGTCGAAGCACCTCACCGGCGAGCCATCGACCTGGTCGAGGTCCTCGAACGTCGGGCGTAGCCCTTCGCTGGCCCGGACGTCGCCGAGCTGGATGACGTGGCTCACGATCCTCACGCCGAGGGTGGCCAGCAGCGCTTTGGCCAGCGTGCCTGCCGCCACCCGGGCGGCGGTCTCCCGGGCCGATGCCCGCTCGAGCACGTCACGTGCGTCGTCAAAGCCGTACTTCTGCATCCCGGCCAGATCGGCGTGCCCCGGTCGGGGCTGGGTCAGCACCGAAGCAGGAGCCCCCGGAGCGGGCGACATCTCCTGGGTCCACTTACGCTCCCATTCCGAATTTCCGATCTCCACGGCCACCGGTGAGCCCAGGGTGCGACCGTGTCGCACCCCGCCGAGGAGGCTGACCTGATCGGCCTCGAATCGCATCCGCGGACCCCGACCGAAGCCGAGCCGACGGCGAGCCAGCTCGGCCGAGACGTCCTCGACGGTGATCGGGAGGCCGGCCGGAAGTCCCTCGACGACGACCACCAGGGCCCGTCCATGTGACTCACCTGCAGTCAGGAAGCGCAGCACCCCTCCAAACTACCCAGCGCGGCCCGGGCGCCCCGTCAGACGCTCGAGTCCGGG
Source organism: Actinomycetes bacterium (assembly GCA_021791635.1). GTDB lineage: Bacteria > Actinomycetota > Acidimicrobiia > Acidimicrobiales > RAAP-2 > JAJYWF01. The sequence goes on along the minus strand of JAJYWF010000040.1, from coordinate 13,403 downwards.
TCAGGCACGGAACCACAGACTGGCGAGCGTGGAGCCCCAGAGCACCCCGACCACGGCACCCGCGGCCAACGCCGGACCGAACGGGAGCGCGGTCTTCCGGCCGGTCCGCTGGACCACCATCTTCGCCACCCCGACCACCGAGCCCACGACAAACGCCACCACGAAGCCCAGGTACACCTGCCGCAACCCCAACCAACCCAGTGAAAGACCTATGACCCCGGCCAGTCGCACGTCACCGAACCCCATCGACCGGGGGACGAGCCACCAGACGGCGAAGAACGTGCCGAACGCCGCTGCTCCACCGATCAGGGCATCGAGACAGGGACGCCAGTCGGCATCGACGGCCGAGGCCGCCACCAGGCCTGCCGCCACCAACCCGGCCGTGGGGTACAAGAACGCCCTCGGGACCAGTCCTACCCGGATGTCGGTCACCGACACCGCCACCAACCCGGCGAAGAGAGCGCAGTATGCGCCCAGCTCGGGGACCGTACCCAGGCGGGCAGCCGCTCCGGCGAACAGCACCGCCGTGACCACCACCACGACGGACCTCTCAGCGGGGATCGGCCTGGCCGGTGGGGGGACAGCCTGAGGGGGGTCAGGCGAAGGAGTAGTGCCGGGAACGGTGGCAGCGGGAAGGGTCGCAGCGGAAGGAGGGGCGCCGAGCGGCGCGTGCCCGGCGGCAGTCGAGTCCCCGGCGGCAGATGACACCGGTGCTGGTATCGACGCCCTATGGGGAGGAACCCGCGACGCCAACACATCCATGAAGACCCCGGCAACGGCGCCCGCCGCTGCACAGCCCCCGACCAGCGCGGCGTTCACCACCGATCTTGCTCCCCCCCCAGTGCCACCGCTCGATCAGAGCGACAAGCGATCAGTAGTACGGGTTCTCGCCGTCGGTGTGGTCCGTCACGTCGACCACCCTGGTCACTTCGGGCACCTCATCGCGCAACGCCACCTCGATCCCCTGGGTCAACGTCATTCTCGACATCGCACACCCTTGGCACCCACCCGAGAGGCGCAGGTAGGCCACGCCCCCGCTCTCGTCCATCGCCACCAGATCGGAACGCCCGCCGTGACTGGCGATCGACGGGTTCACGACCGCTTCGAGGACTTTCGCCACCCGGGTGGCCAGTGGACCGTCCAGGCCCGCCTCGAGCACCTCTGACGGCACGCCCGGTGCCGCCTCTTCGGGCGTCGGCGCATTCGGATTCACCAGTACCAGTCCGCCCGAACCTTCCTCCGACCACTCGAGCCTGGCCCCACGCAGCCGAGAAACGCTCGCCGCCGGTATGACCACTGGCACCTCGTCGTCGTGCTGCACGACGTCGTCACCTGCGGCATCAGCCAGTGCCTGGAAGTAGAGGTCGTATACGAAGGCCCCGGACTGGACACCCCTGACCTCCAGCCACAGGGCCAGGCGCTCGGGATCCGGCTCCTGGCCGATGGCGTCGCGGACCACCCTTCGGGCCTCCTCGGTGAGGGTGAGTGCGGGGGCGACAGTGGTGGGCAGATCCTGCGCGGTTCGAGACATAGGGTCATCATACGGGACGACCCGGCTCGCGGTGACCGGACTGAACAGCCCACCTCCTGCGGTCCGCCCCGCGCCACGCCGAGTCCTCATCGTCAGGCACTAGGGTGCCGACCATGGCCGCCGGCAACCGTCACGTGGATGCCCGTGAGTGGGTGAGCTTCGAGGATCCCGACGAGGAGCGTACGTGGGTGTTCGACGTGTCGTTCCTCACCAGCGGCTGGAACTGCATCTACGGTCGCGGCTGCCAGGGGGTTCTCACCGAGCCGGCGCCCGAGCTGGTCCACGGTTGCTGTTCTTATGGCGCGCACATGGTCGACGCCAAGGACGCCCGCAGGGTGGAGAAGGTAGCCCGCACCCTGGGCCCCGACGAATGGCAGTTCCACGAGCAAGGTCGAAAGCGCGGTGCCCTCAAGAAGAACAAGCACGGTGAGACCGTGACCCGGGTGGTCGAAGACGCCTGCATCTTCTTGAACCGCCCGGGATTTCCCACCGGGCCGGGGTGCGCCCTTCATCAGGCTGCGCTACGCCGGGGAAAGAATCCCCTCACCCTGAAGCCGGAGGTCTGCTGGCAGCTCCCGCTCCGTCGCGAGGACACGGTCGCCGAAGACGGTCATGTCACTTCCACGGTGCGTCAGTGGGACCGAAAGCACTGGGGCCCGGGCGGCAACGACTTCGCTTGGTGGTGCACCGAAGCCCCCGAGGCGTTCGGCGGCGAGCGCCCCGTCTACTTGGAGATGGAAGCCGAGCTTGCAGCCATGGTCGGCCGCAAGATCTACCGCACCTTGGTCTCGTACCTGGAGGCACGGAGCGCCTCGGTCTCACGCGGCGTGCCCCTCCCCCACCCCGCAGTTCGAAGCCGCTGACCACTGTTGCCGGTCTGGGCCCTCTGGATGGGGTCGACCGGCGCTGCCCTCTCCTTCATCCGGAAGCCGCCCGAACCGGGTCGGCCGTCAGTCGTCCAGAGGATCTCGCTCACCGTCGTCCCTGGACGGCGTCACTGAGCCCAGGATGCGGTCGTACTGGTCTTCTTCGGCCAAGCACCACGACGCATGCACGTCCTCGGGTTCTGCGCCGCACTCCGGGCACCGCTGCCCGGCCGTGGTCACTGAGCGCTTCAGGCTGCGCGCTTCCTCGAAGCGCCGGTGGCGTCCCTTCTTCACGACAACTCCCTTGCTGCTGTCCGAAGCCCGTGCCGGGCTCGGTCCAGCGCTGCCCGTCCGGTCTGCCGGCCGTCCCAACCCAGCCGGTGCCGGATCTGCCATCCCCGGTCGTAGGAACACTCTAGCGCCCCTCCGCTGCCGACCCGGCCGCGTCGCCCGGTACGCTCGAGGTCAGACCGATGGCACCCGACTTCGACCCCGCCGAGATGATGGATCGCTTCCGCCATCGGGCCGAAGCAGTCCGACGGCGCGGCCTCCCGCCGGTCGAAGGCCCCGAACGCCAGCGGTTCCGCCAGCAGGCCCAGTTGGACTACATGGACTTCGCCATGCTCGGCGATGCCGTCGCCGTGCTCGAAGACGGGATCCTGACCCTCACCATCGATCTGCGTCCCCGGCCCGAGGCGGACGATGGTGAGAAGCGTCCGGGTCCGGACGACTAGCCCCCGTAGCTCATCCGGGTGTCCTCCATACGAAGGAGCGGGGGGAGTTGCCCTTCGGGCCCACCGAAGTCCACCACGGTGCCGATGAACAAGGTGTGACTGCCGAGTTCCACCCGTTCTCGAACCTGGCAGTCGAGCCACGCGACCGCCCTCTGCAGGATCGGGGCTCCCGTGGTCGCCACGACGACCTCATGGCCACCCATTGCGCTCGGGCGACCATCGGAGTCGATCACCACTGTGGTGACCGGTACGGGCTTGACGAAACGCCGCACGAGCATGCGGTCCTCTCGAGCCACCAAGTTCACCGTGTAGCACCCTGTGGCCTCGAGATTTCGGTGGGTCACCGATCCGGCCTCGACCGATACCGCCAGCGATTTGGGCTCGACGGCGACTTGGAGGACCAGGTTCGCCGTCATGAGGTTCCACCGGAGGGTACCGTCGAGCTCCCCCCGACTTCCGATCACGTACAGGCCGGTGGGCATCGCCCACAGGATGCGGCGGCGGAGACGATCTGCCGCGTCACCCGGATCGCCCGGTACCGGATCGCCCGGTGCCGGATCGCCCGGCCCGGAAGAACCTGTCGGGAGACCTGGGTCCGAATCGGTTCCCATCAGAGGAAACCTGTTGTCGTTGTCGGGACCGTGGTGGTAGTGGTCGCCACCGTCTGCGTCGTGACCGCCCTGACCTGGTCCAGAGCTTCTCTGAACAGCCGCTCGGCCTCGGACCGCTCCGCCGCCGACTTGGCCAGGAGCTTCGTTCCGCTCACTCCGGCGGCATAGCAGTTTGAACCGGCGTCGTACTCGAGCGCGTAGGCCTTGGCCAAGAGCTCGGTAACTTGGGTGTCGGGAGACGGGAGGTGCGAGTTCGCCGCTTCGGCGTCGGTGGTGAGGACGCCACATATCGTGTGGAGAGCAGAGGTTCCCCGGTGGCGGGCCAGCACTTCACTCACGTGAGCACCGTCGTCCTGGAGGGTTCCGATGCTCTGGCCAAGGCCGGTGACGTCCACCCAATTTTTCAGTTGCTGGCGGGGAGTGCCGCCGGAGCCGACCCCGCCGTAGGCGACGAAGGCCACGACTCCCACGGCGGCCACGAGGAATGCCCCGATGGCGAACCAGACACGGTGGGTCATTCGGCCCGGACCAGGCAGTGGTCGCGCCGACCACGGCGCAAGACCAGATAGCGCCCGTGCAGCAGGTCGCCGATACCGATAAGACGATCGCCATCGCGTTGGCGGACGTTGTTCACGTAGGCCCCTCCCTGGGCGATCGTCCTCCTGGCATCACCTTTGGAACGCGCCAATCCCGCAGTCACCATCATGTCGGCCAGGAGAACTCCCGAGCCGTCCAGCTCGTCGCGCGGCACCGGGAACGACGGCGCGCCCTGGAAGACGTCGAGGAGCGTCCGCTCGTCGATCGCGGCGATCTCCGACCCGAACAGCGCGGCAGACGCCCTCTCGGCGGCGGCGGTGGCTTCGGACCCGTGCACCAGGGTGCACACGGCCCGGGCCAGCGCCCGTTGGGCTGCCCGGTGCTCCGGGTGGGTCGTGGTCTGACCGTCCAGGTCGATGATCTCTTCGTGGGTGAGGAACGTGAAGTAGCGGAGGTACTCCCCGACCACGGCGTCCTCGCTCTGGAGCAGGAACTGGTACAACCGATAGGGGCTGGTCATGGACCCGTCGAGCCACACCGTCCCGGACTCGGTCTTGCCGAACTTGGTGCCGTCGGGCTTGGTCACCAACGGAGTCGTCAACCCGAAGGCTTCGACGCGGGTGGATCTGCGGATCAGCTCCACTCCCAGGGTGATGTTCCCCCATTGGTCACTCCCGCCCACCTGGAGCCGGCAACCGTGGTCAGTGGACAAGCGGAAGAAGTCGTAAGCCTGAAGCAGCATGTAACTGAACTCGGTGAAGGAGATCCCCTGGTCCGGCCGCTCCAGGCGTGACCGCACCGACTCCTTGGCCATCATCTGGTTCACGGTGAAGTGCTTCCCCACCTGACGGAGAAAGTCCACCACGGACATCCTCGCCAGCCACGCGGCGTTGTCCAGGAGGCAGGCTCGTCCGGGGCCGGGGGTGTCGTCGAGGTCGAGGAACCCCGAGAGCTGACGGCGCATGGCCGACAGGTTCGCCTCCAGCTCCTCGGGCGAGAGGAGTGATCGCTCGTGGGTCTTGCCCCCCGGGTCACCGATCATGCCGGTGGCGCCTCCGGCCAGGGCGATCGGTGCGTGGCCGGCCTGTTGGAAGCGCCGCAACGTGCAGATCTGGAGGAGGTTGCCGACGTGGAGGCTCGGCGCCGAAGGGTCGAATCCGGTGTAGAGGGTCATGGGACCCTCATCGAGGAGGCCCGGGAGCGCCGGGTCCGTGACCTGGTGGATCAGATGGCGGAACGTCAGATCGGCGGCGAGCCCTCCCGACCGATAATCCATCGGTCCAGCCTGCCATACCCCACCACTCCCTCCGGCCATCGAGCCGAGATGCGTCGATCTCCTATGTTGTCTTCGTGGACGAGAGCGGCCCGGGCGGCGACGGCGACCCGCTGGGCCGAGGAGGAGGGGGCCCGCAGAGCGCGAGGGGCGAGGCGTCCGATCCCGACGAGGGCGACGGTGGCGCGGGTGGGAACCCGTACCTGTCGGGCAACTTCGCCCCGGTGACTGCCGAGCTGGCCGTCGAGAACCCCCTACCGGTCGACGGCACCATTCCCCCGACGCTCGAGGGGATGTACCTTCGCAACGGCCCGAACCCTGCCGCAGTACCGGACCCGACGAGTTACCACTGGTCCGAAGGGCACGGCATGGTGCACGCCGTCGGCATCCGAAACGGGACGGCCGTGTCCTACCGAAACCGCTGGGTCCGCACCCGCAAACTGGCGGCCGAGATCGGGTCGGTGGCGCCACCAGGTCCGGCCGAGCCGCTCGACGGACCGGTCAACGCCAACGTGGTGTGGCACGCCGGTCGCCTGATGGCCCTGGGCGGGTCGGGCTTTCCCCACTTGATCACGCCCGATCTCGACACGCTGCGGATCGAGGACTTCGACGCCATGCTGGCTTCGCCGATGGGCGCCCATCCCCACGTCGACCCGGTGACCGGGAGCCTCGCCTTCGTGGGTGCAGATCCCTGGGGTCCGCCCTTCCTGAGATATCACGAGCTGGATGCGGCCGGTCGGCTCGTCCATTCGACCTCCGTGGACGTTCCCCGGGCCACCCTGCACCACGACGTCGCGGTGACCGCCTCCCGGGTGGCGTTCCTCGACCTCCCGGTTGTCCACGACAGTGGCCCGGCCTCCCATGGGGCCGGCGTTCCCTATCACTGGGATCCCGAGTCCCCGGCCCGGATCGGGGTCCTCGACCGGGGCGACGCCGGGAGCATGACCAGGTGGATCGACATCGACCCATGCTTCGTATCCCACGTCATGAACGCCTTCGACGATGGCGGGACAGTCGTGCTCGACGTGTGCCGCTACGCCCGTATGTTCGACACCGCGCCCGGTGGACCGATGAACGCCTACCCGGCTCGATTGGAGCGGTGGCGGGTCGACCCGGTCGAGGGCACCTTCCGCTCAGACCCGGTCGACGACCGACCGGTGGAGCTCCCTCGGATCGACGCTTCACGAGCCGGCCGACCGTACCGGTTCGGGTACTGTGTCGAGACCAGCCGATCGGACGGGATCGACATCCCCCAGGCACTCCTCCGCCATGACTTCCTCCATGGGCGCACGGAGCGCTGGGACCCCGGTGCGGGCCGATCACCTGGTGAGCCTGTCGTCGTGAGAGCCGAGGGAGGGCGGGCCGAGGACGACGGCTGGGTGCTCTCGCTGGTCTACGACGCTCGCCGGGATGCGAGTGACCTCGTCGTCATCGACGCCTCACGTTTCGGGGAGCACCCTGATGCCGTCATCCACCTCCCGGCCCGCGTCCCCTTCGGCTTCCACGGGACCTGGTTGCCGGCCGCACTGGCATGGTGACCGGCGTCGCAGGGAGCTCGGTCCCGCCGGCTCGCTGCTCGGCGGCCTCCACCAGGTCGGCGTAGAGAGGTTCGAGGATGTCCACGACGTCGCGACCGCGTACCTCGAGAACCCCGCGTCGCACGTAGCGAAGCACGGCGCTGGGCAGCTCGGCGGCAACTGGGTGGAGCCGGACTTCGGCCAGCCCGGGCCCGGCCTTCCAGAAGCTCGAGGTGCAGTCAGTCAGAGTGGGCTCGTCGAGCCCATCGGGAGTGACGTCGTCGACGGGGCGCGCGTTGACGGCTCCGACGCGGAGCTCGCGAAGCCGCTCCAAGACGGCGTCGCGATCGCGCCCCCTCCACGTGAAGAGAAGGAACGGATCGCGGTCGAGCGACTCCGCCGCCAAGCAGCACACCGCCGCCACGTGCTTGCACGGGTTCTCCACGTCCGGGCAGGTGCACCCCGTGGTCAGGCGAGCTGTCGTGGAAGGCAGGAGCGAAACCCCTTGGTCGGCAAAGACGTCTTCGACTTCGTGGGGCAGCTCCCCGGCCAGGAGGCGGGCCGCGTAGCCGGCCTGGGCGGCCAGCGCCACCACCACCCTCTCCCACTGGTCCTCGTCAGGCATCGCCAAGGTGATCTCCACCTCGTAGGGCGATCGGCGCGACCCCTGCACCGTGCCGGTGATCGAACCTGGGCCGATCGTCAGGTCCAGCACCTGGCCCTTTCGGGCGTAGGTGCGTCCCCTGGTCAAGCGGCCCCCGTCCATGGACCCCTCGATGCTGGCCAGGAATCGCCGAGACCACCAGGACTCCCCGATGACCCCGCGCCGGCTCCGGGCGCTGAGGCCCCCTTCGACTCGAATGGGTCGGCTGGCAGGGAATCGCTTCCAGCGCCGATGCTCCCACCCGCCTTCCCAGTCGCCGGCCCCTTGGTCATCGTCGGCTTCGTCCCCGTCGCCTTCCCAGTCACCGTCCCAGTCGCCGTCCAGGCCTCGTTCCCATTCGTCATCCTCGCCTTCGAAGAGCTCCTCTGAACCTGTCGCATCGGCGATGGCCTCGACCAGGAGCGACCGCAGGCGATCGATCTCGGCCTTCTCGGCCTTCGAGGACTGCGCCGCCTTCGAGGACTGCGCCGCCTTGGAGGTGCTCGTCGTGCCGTTGACCCCGGCACGGCGAGCCGTGAGCGCATCCATCTGCTGGAGGATCGACTCCAGGTCGGCACGACGCAGCGCCGGTTGGCGTTTGGCCGGTTGGCGCTTGGCCGGTTGGCGCTTGGCCGATTGGCGCTTGGCCGGTTGGCGTTTGGCCGATTGGCGCTTGGCCGGTTGGCGCTTGGCCGGGCTCACCTGGTTCCCACGATCTCGACCGAGAGCCGCAGCACGTCGGCAAGCTGTTCGGTGGAGAGCTCGGTCAACCATCCCTCACCGGCACCCACGATCCGCTCAGCCAGGTCGCGCTTGGACTCGATCATCTCGTCGATCCTCTCCTCCAACGTGCCCGAGCACATGAGCTTGCGGACCTGGACGTCCCGCCGCTGGCCGATCCTGAACGACCGGTCGGTCGCCTGGTTCTCCACCGCCGGGTTCCACCACCGGTCGAAGTGGACGACGTGATTGGCCGCCGTGAGGTTGAGACCGGTCCCCCCGGCCTTCAGCGACAGCACCATGATCGGGCTGCCCGGACCGCCAGCGGCGTCGGGCTCCTGGAACGCCCTCACCATCTCGTCACGTCGCTTCCGGGGGACCCCACCGTGGAGGAAGGCGACACGGCAACCGAGCGAGTGCTGAAGGTGCGACCGGATCATCTCTCCCATGGCGGCGAACTGGGTGAACACCAGGGCCTTCTCCCTCCCCTCGATCACCTCGGAGAGGATCTCGACGGTTCGTTCGAGCTTCCCGGACCGGTTGCCCAGCGCCGAGCCGTCACCCAGGTACTGCGCCGGATGGTTGCACACCTGCTTCAAGCGGAGCATGGTGGCCAGGACCAGTCCCTTGCGCTCGATGCCGTCGGTCTCGTCGATACGACGGAGCATCTCGTCCACCACCGCCTGGTACAGCGTGACCTGCTCCCGGGTCAGCTGGCACGGGACCTTCATCTCGATCTTCTCGGGAAGGTCCGTGATGATCGTCCGGTCCGTCTTCACTCGGCGGAGCACGAAGGGCTGGGTCACAGTGCGGAGTCGCTCGGCCGCGTCCTGGTCGCGGTAGCGCTCGATGGGCAAGGCGAAGCGCTCACGGAAGGAAGCTGCCGAGCCCAAGAGCCCGGGGTTCAGGATCTCCATGATCGACCAGAGCTCTCCGAGGTGGTTCTCCACCGGGGTGCCGGTGAGGGCGAGCCGGCGGGGCGCCCGGAGGGCTCGGGCCGCCTTGGTCTGCTTGGCCTCGGGGTTCTTCACGTTCTGCGCCTCGTCGAGGACGATGCGTGACCATTCGATCCCGGCGAGAGCCTTTCGGTCCCGGTCGAGGAGCGAGTAGCTGGTGATCACCAGGTCGGCGCGGCGAACTTGTTGGGCCAGATGTTCGGCCCCGGCCCGCGCCGCACCGTGGTGAACTTGGACCCCGAGCTCGGGGGTGAACCGCTCGGCCTCTCGTTGCCAGTTGCCGACCACCGAGGTGGGGCAGACGACGAGGGTGGGTCCACCTTGGTGTGAGGCCGCCCCGCTTCCGGCCCGCGTGCGGCCCGAACGCCTACGTGCCGGGCTCCGCTCCGAGGGGGTTGCTCGCTCGGCTTGGACGAGGGCCAGGACCGTGGCCGTCTTGCCCAGCCCCATGTCGTCGGCCAGGCATGCCCCGAGCCCGATCCGCTCCAGCAGCTCGATCCAGGCCACGCCACGCTCCTGGTAGGGGCGCAGCTTCCCCACGAACCCCTCGGGGGTCCCGGTCACCTCCAGGGAGTCCTCGAGCTCGCCGCCGAGGAGGGCCCCCAGCACGCCGTCGGCTTCTACTCCCAGGACCGGCACGCCGCCCACTTCGTCGTCCCCGGTGGCCAGGCGCAGCACTTCGGTCACCGGCATGGCCTCTCGCCCGCCCGATCCACTGTGGCTCCGGTCGCCCTCGAGGAACCGGACGAGCTTTTCCAGCTCGTCCGCCCGCAGTTCCATCCAACGGCCCCGTACCCGCACCAGCGGGGCCTTCAGCCCGGCCAGCCGGCGAAGCTCCTCGATGTCGAGCTCTTGGTCCCCCACCGCCGCCTTCCAGTCGAACTCGCACAGAGCTTCGCTCCCGAGTAGCCCGCTCCTCCCCGAGCCGGACGACCCACCAGCCACTCGCAGGCGTACCCCGAGACGGGACGCCGGTCGCCGCCACCAGCTGGGGAGGAGCACGCCGAAGCCGGCGACCTCGAGTGCCGGAGCGACGTCGGACAGGAAGTGGTGGGCGCCGGCCAGGTCCAGGTCGAGGCCGGTGGGCGCCGGATGGCGCAGGGCCGACGCCAACTCGGGGTAGGCACGCTCCGCTCGGCCGAGCTCCCGTAACAACACCTCGTGCGGTGCCTCGACCGTCCGGGTGGCATGGCGCAGCGTGGACCCCGAGGCCCAGACCCGCTCGGCGTCGACCAGCAGGCTGAGGTCGTCGGTGGCCTGGAGGAGGAGGTCGACGCGCCACCCCTCCCCGGTGTCGGCGGGCTCACCTCGCTCGCCAGCCTCACCTCCCTCGCCGGGCTCACCTCGCTCGTCGGGCTCACCTTCCTCGTCGGGCGGCTCTCCGAGCCGGAAGCACAACCGCCACGGCCCTCCCCCGCTCGACGCCGCGGCCCGCCACTCGGACACCGAGCGCAGCAGCTGTCCCTGCTCGCCCGGGCCGATCACGAGCTCGCCGGCCGGACCGAGCAACGCTTCCAACCACCGCTCGACCCACTCTCCGGGTCGGCTGGCTGCACCGCGGGCACCGCTGATCACAGGGCGTGCGCCTCCCCCCCGGGTGGCGGGAACCTCACGGCACACGGCGTCGACGAAGGCCTCGACGCAGTGGCGGACGACCTGCTCCGCCGACGTGTCCGGTGGCCCGGCCGCCGGCGCACCCCGGACCTCCAGGCATCGCAGCAGCGGGGGCAGCGCGGCGGCGAGGAGGCGGAGCCGGTCCTCGTCGGCCCCCGCTCCGGCAGGGACCCAGCGGGCTCGGCACGTGCCGTCGGTTCCGACGACGACGTCGGGCAGGACCCTTCCACCGGCGACGATCTCCAGTGCCAAGCCGGCCGCGCAAGCCAGGGCCGCCACCGAGGCACCCGCGTGGATACCCGGAACGTGCACGTCGGCCAAGGCGAGGGCGCAGTCGAGCGCTGGCCCAGGAGCCAACCCGAGCACCGGCACCGCAAAGGGCGCCAGAGCCGACGTGCCCTGCTCCCCCTCCTCCGCGGTCGCTTCGTCCTGGTCCCGGACGAGCTGGGGTGAGCACGCCGGGCCCCTCCCGGCGCTCGGGAGCCATAGGACCGCGACGTCCTCGGAGGCGCCCGAAAGGGCGGGACCGAGCGACGCCGTACCCGAGTCGGCGAGCGCTTCGATCAGGGCTCGGGGTGATGACGCGAAGGGGTGGGGCCGCGGTCGGGGCGTGGACGGTGGCCGGCCGCGTCGAGGTGGGCAGGACCACGGCAGCTCGCTGTCCTCGGCCCACACCAGGCACGATCCGCCGCCGCGGTGGTCCCACATGAGGTGCACCGCCAGCATCAGCGGCCGATCCCCACCACCGGCCGGGCTGCGTCGGCCACAGCCGTGTGGATTCGCTCGTGGAGCGCCACGTTCTCTCGCCGTCGAGGGACTCGAACCCTCACGACCGACAAGTCGCCGGAGAGGTTGGCCGCCCTCAGCGCCCCATCCAGCTCGTGAGGCGTGCCCACGTCGGAGACCGGCACCCCGAAACCCTCCGCCACCCGGGCCACGTCGACCGCCGGTGGGGTGCCGAAGAGCTGCTCGAACACGTCGAGCTCCACCACCGTCGCCTGGGGGAGGAAGTCGAAGATCCCCCCACCGACGTTGTCGACCACCACGACCGTGGTGCTTGCTCCCCACGCCGGGCCAGCCAGGCGGACCAGGGACGAGACGTCGTGGAGGAAGGTCAGGTCCCCCATGACGGCGACGACCGGCCCGGAGCCGCCGGCCGCGACACCCTGGGCGGTCGAGGTGACGCCGTCGATACCGTTCACGCCTCGGTTGGCCAGGACCGGGGGCGGTGCGGGCATCGCCGGCGCGTACCACTCCAGGTCTCGCACCGGCATGGAAGAGCCGATCACCACCCGGGCACCCGGGGGGAGGTTCCCGAGCAGTCGACGGGCCACGGCGGGCTCGGTGATCCGGCCCCCGTGGGACGCAGCGTCGTCGTCGAGAACGATGTCGATGGCCCGCTGCGCGGCCCTCTCGGCATTCTGCCAGCGCCCGAGCCACCCCTTCTGCCCGGCGCCTCGGGGGTGACCTCCCGCCGCACCGGCGTCGAGTGCGCCGACGGCGGCCACCAACCACTTTCCCGGGTCCGCCCGGTGGACGGTGCTGACGACGTGGTCCGGATCGGCCCACCGCCACCACGGGTCCACCTTCACCACGTCGGCGCCGGCCTCCGACGCGGCGCGCAGGTGGGCCGCCAGAGCGTTCGAGATCCAGGAGTCGCCCAGCACCACCACCACGTCCGGACGGAGCGCCTCGCTGATCCCGGGATCCCGGAGCAAGGCGTCCGCACCGGCCACCACCTGGGGATGGTCGAGCCGGCACCCCGAACGAGGGTCGGCCAACAGGGGCCACCCCAGTCGCTCGGCCAGCGCCACCACGTCCGCCGGGGGACCGCACCGAGCCCCGGCCACGACCAACCCCCGGCGCCCGACCCATCCGGCGACCGACTCGGCGACGGTCCTGCCGTCGGCACCGGGCGACCACGGGACGGCGCCGGCTCCGGAGCCTTGCCGTCCCTCGGGGCGCCCCAGGGGGATCGGACCGGCCACTGCGGTGAGCGGGTCACGAAAGGCCAGGTTGAGGTGGACCGGCCCGGGGCCGAGGGGGCCGCTTCGGGCCTCGGCCACGGCCCTCGACGCCAGAGCCCGCCAGCTCCCGGCCGTCTGGGCCACTGCGACGCCCGGGTCGCTCCGCCACCGGACGACCGCGCCGAACAGGTCCGCCTGGTCGATGGTCTGAGGGGCGCCGACGCCGTGGAGCTCGGGCGGGCGGTCGGCGGTGCAGGCGATCAACGGGACCCGGGCGTGGTGCGCCTCGACCACCGCCGGGTGGAGCTCGGCCGCCGCCGTGCCGCTCGTGGTGCACACCACCGCCGCCCGTCCCGAGGCCAGGCCGAGCCCCAGGGCGAAGAACCCTGCTCCCCGCTCGTCCAGGCGCACGTGGAGACGGATGTCCGAGCGGT
>JAJYWF010000039.1 GCA_021791635.1 Actinomycetes bacterium | reverse complement strand
TGACCCACGCCCACCCCGACTACCTCCTCACCGGGCTCATCACCTGCAAGAGCTGCGGACGGAACTACGTCGGTGTCTCCGCAGCCGGTCGAGGCCACCGCTACCGCTACTACGCCTGCTTCACCCGCCAGCGCTACGGCAAAGACGCCTGCGACGGCGAGCGCATCCGCGCCGATGTCATAGAAGCCGCCGTCCTCGACGCCCTCCTCACCTTCTACGCCGACCCCGACCTCATCGCACGCGCCGTCGCCGTCAAGACCCAACAGATCGCCACCACCACCCACCAACACCGCGACGAGATCGACGCCACCACCGCCGAGCTGAAAAAGACCGAAGCCGCCATCGAGCGCTACATCCGCGCCTTCGAGGCCGGCACCATCAGCGACGACATGTTCGGACCGCGCGTCCGCGACCTCGGCGAGCGTGCCCGCACCTTGAAGACCCGGCGCGACGAGCTCGAAGAAGCAGCCGACCTCGCCGCGATGGACCCGCCCGCCCAAACCGACATTGACACCCTACGCACCGAGCTCGCCCACATCGTCGCCAACGGCACCGACGCTCATCGCAAGGCTGCCGCCCAAGCCTTCGTCCACCGCCTCGTCGTCGTCGAACCCGGCGTCATCCAACCCACCTACCTCGTACGCGGCGGCATCCCCACCGATCCGGCCGAAAACCCCAGCCAAACCGCCCCCACGTCGGCGTCTCGCGCCGTGACAAAAATGGTGGGCGCTGAGGGACTCGAACCCCCGGCCTGCTGGTTGTAAGCCAGCTGCTCTGACCATCTGAGCTAAGCGCCCGCTCGTCGCCCGACCCGACTCCGTGAGCCCACGGTCATCGGGGAGCATCGGTCCGCTGATGGTACGTCACCAGCGCATGGGCCGGCTCAGGTGCCCAATCACGAACCACGGCCCGAACCCACGTCGCCTGAAGCGGTGCTTCTCAGGTACCGGCTCAGTTCAATCCTGTTGCTGACACCAGCTCCTCCAGGAGCTCAACGTGGTCTGGGCGTGAATTTGGGGGTGGGGCGAGACGCCCGCATCTCCTTCCGCCATCCCGAGAGGAAGGTCCGCACCGTTCGTATCGGGCATCCACTCCCGGTCGTGCCATCGAGGACGAGCTCGTGGAGGCCGCCGACGATGGCGTCGAGCACGAACCCGTGTTGCTGGCAGACCCGGGTGGCACACTGGCCCACATACGGGGGATACACCCCAGATGGGCTGAGGACCGACTCCACCGCGCTGACATGGGGAAGTGCCCATTTGGGCAGCTCGCCGCGAATCTCGAGGATCGAGAGCGCTTCCATGACCTGCCCGATCGAGTAGTCGACGGCCAGGTCGTCGAGCGGGGGAGTCGCGGCGTCGGTCATCGCGTCACGTTACCGGAACCCGTGCTCGGCTCCCGATCAGCGATCACAGCATTCTTTGTGCCACCTTCCCAGGGAGCGACAGCCCGACGTCCGACACTGGCGAGGAGGTCGTCGAGCAGCTCGGGAGTCGCGGCCACCACCGGCGCCCTGGCCGACGAGTCCCGGACCACCAGGTCCTCGCCGGACGCGTCGACGGCGACCGATCCGGCTTCGGCGCACATGAGGATCCCCCCCAGATAGTCCCATCCGTACAGGGAGGATCCACTCCCGACCAGGTATCCGTCGAGCACCCCTTCGGCGACGGCACACAGGTCCAACGCGGCTGCACCCAACGCACGGAATTGCGCCCACCGCGGGGGAACGTCGGGATATCCGGAGATCCCGATCACCGCTTCGCTCACGTGCCGACAGCCCGACGCCGTGAGGCGCGTACCGTCCCGGGTCGCGCCACCACCTCTGATGGCCTCGTAGCGCGTCCCGCTGGCCTGGTTCACCACGAGCGCCACCCTCGGACCGGCATCGTCGAGCACGCAGAGGCTCGTGGCGTACCAGGGAAGACCCAGCGACGCGTTGGTCGATCCGTCGACGGGATCCAACACGACCAGAAGGCCCCCGTGATCGCGCCCGGCTACGTGCTCAGTGGCATCGTCTCGACGAGCCCTGTCAGTCGGCCCAGTGACGCCCGACTCCTCGGAGAGGACCGTCAGCCCGGCCCGGTGGAGCACTGCGAGCGCCGCGGCATCGGCCACCAGGTCCAGGTGGTACTGCCCCGGCCGCCCCCCCGGGCGCCGCCAGCCGTCGGTGCGGCCGAGGGCCGAATGCACGGCGGAAGCGGCCGCACCGAGCACCTCGAGAAGCTCCCCGTCCTGCACTGCTCCGACCCTACTGCTCGGCCTGAGCTCCGATCGGCGAAGCTAGGCTGGCGGTGCTGTGGCTGCTATCGATGTCGCCGGCTACGTCGCCGAGCTCAAGGATCACTGCGTGGACCACGGGTTCCACGTCCACGACGAACGGCACTTCGTCGAGACGTACTCCCTCCGGCAGGTGTGGGAGGTGGACCTGCACCCCGAAGACGGGTGCGGAGGACCCTTGGACCTCCATCTGGCCCTCGACGTGGACCCACGCGTGCTCCTCTCGTTCGAGGACGTCGTGATGACGTTGCCCGAAGACCAAGAGCCCCCAGACGAATTCCACTTCCCCTTGACCTTCACGTGGGCGCTCCCGCCGTTGCCCGAAGGGCCGGACCTCCTTCGCCTCGCCATCGACCTCGCCGGAGTCGGCGGCATCGAGCTTCCGCTCGAGGTCTCGGCCATCGATTCATTCGCCTCGGCCACTGACGGTTCCGAGCGTCGCCTGAACATCGTGGCCCGGCACCCCGTCTCACTGGCCCGGATCCTCGGAGGCGAGGAGCTCCTCTGTGACGTGTTCGACCGGAGCCTGGCGGTCAGTCGATTCCTGCTGAGTGCTGCTGAGACCTGGCTCGGCTGAGATGCCCGGGAGGTCATCGACCCCCTGGTCGATGGTTCCCGTCGCCGTAGCCGGAGTGGCGGTCGCCCTGCTCACCGCCGGCTGCGGGAACAGCGGTCAGGCGTTGGCTCGCCAGGCTTGCGGCCACATCGGCAAATCGATCGCCCTCTACCGGGAAGCGGGTGCGGTCACCAACTCCTCGAAGGCGGGCTCCCTCCGGACCAAGGCTGTAGAGCAGCTGGAGCTGGCGCTACCGCTGGCCGCTCGTGCGACGTCGGCTGATCCGCAATGGAACCCGTTGATGACCACGCTCGAAGAGTCGGGGTTCAACACAGAGAGCCATCTGATCCCCGCGTTGCACGCCCAGTGCCAGCTGGCGGACAGCCAGAACGAGCAAGCCCCAGTAGTCGCCCCCAACGGTTCGACAGTGACGACAGTACCCTCCCCCACCTCCCCACACCGGGGGTAGGCCGGCTCCGGCACGACCTGACCGAGCACTGGCTCACCCATGGACCCCGGCCATCTGCTGGCGGCCGATCTTCACGATGGTGGGCCAGATGCGGGGGGCCAAGAACTTGCCGCCTGTGTTGGTGAAGTGGATACCGTCGGAGGTGCGGACTTGGACGCCGCCGAGGAACTCGTGGTAGGTCCCACCCGGGCACACCATGGAGTGGAGGTGGAGGACCGAGGTGGTCGATGGATGCTCGGCGGCCACCTCCTCGACCAAGGTGTTGTAGATCGCCACTCTCCGGGGTGTGCTTGTGGGCCACAGCCGGCCGTCGGGTTGCTCGCCGACGTCGTAGCACGGGGCGGTCATGAGAACGACCTTGGCCCCGTGGGCGTCGGCGATCCCCACGGCGTAGGCGAGCTGTCGCTTCACGTAGGCGGCGAAGGTCGGATGAGTGATGTTCGTCCACCTGCCCTCGTACGTCCGTGTCAGGACCTCCCAACGTCCAGCCAGGAGCATCACCACGTTGGGGTCTGTCTTGGCTATCCAGTGCTTGTACCAGACTGTCCACAGCTCGGCCCCTGGCCTGGGGGCCCGGCCCAGTGGCGGGGGTGTTGTGAGGACGAGCGGCATCGACGGTGGCGCCTTGTTGGAGTTGCACGACGGAGCTACGGGTTCGTAGCTGCCCATGAATGTGTACTGGCTCCCCACCACCACCCCACAGCCCAGGATTGCCTGGTCGCTCTCTTGGACGTCGTAGAGCTTCTCGTCGATGGAGAGCCCGATCCCCAAGGTGAGCGCGGTGGAGTCGCCGATCATCATGACCTTGACCGGTGCACCCTTGTAGAGGGCCGACCCACCCGACGGGCGGCTTTGGGGCAGGGCCGAGAGCGCTGGAGCGGTCGTCGCCAGGATCACCGCCGTGGCCACCGCGGCCACCGCCACCGGCGTGGCCACCCACGCCCTCCAACGGTGGAAGAACTGTCCTTGGCGGATGGGGCGTTCCACTAAGAAGAACGAGGCGGTGGCCACGGCGATGGTCACCACGGCCCGCACGGCGAATAGCGGGTATCCGGTGAGGCCGGTCCGCTGGCCGTCGATCCACTGGAACAGCGGGAAGTGCCACAGGTACATCCCGTAGGAGATCCGACCCAGGTAACGCAGCGGGGACAGGGACAGGACGGCAGCCAGCCACGAACCCTGCACGCAGACCACGCACACCAAGACGGCGGCCGAGGACACGGCGGCCAGGAGGAAGCCCCCGCGCCAGAGGAACGAGGCGTCGTAGGAGACTCTCCACCACATGACCGCGCTCACCGCCAGCCCGGCGGTCCCGGCCACGACCAAGACCCGCTTGGCTCTGCCGCTTTCGGCCACCCAGGCGGGATCCCCACCCACCGGGTGGGTGGATCGCCGGACCGGTACGGTGCCCTGGGACCGCCGGCGCTCGGCCACCATCGCCAGCGCCACCGCCAGCGTGGCCCCGACCAAGAGGACTTGGGCGTGAGTGTCGGTCCCGTAGTACAGACGGGTGAGGTTCATCCCGGGGTGGTAGAGCAGGGCCATCTCGGCAGCCGAGGAGAAGGTGCCGGCCACGCAGACGGCCAAGAGGACCCGCAGGCTCTTGGAGAAGTGCATCACCGCGAGGACCACGAGGGGCCACACCAGGTAGAACTGCTCTTCGATCGCCAGCGACCACGTGTGGGTGAGCAGGGACACCGGGCCGCTCTGGACGAAGTAGTTGCTGCCAATCAGGATGAAGTGCCAGTTGGCCACGTAGAACAGCGTCGAGAGCGCGTCGAGCCGTAAGTCGGGATAGGTCCCTTTGGGCACCACGAACTCGGCGTAGAAGGCGACGAACACCAGCACCAAGAACAGCGCCGGGAGAAGGCGACGGGCCCGCCGAGCCCAGAAAGCTCCCAGCCTGATCGTCATCCGCCGTCGCCATTCCCCGAGCAGCAAGGTCGTGATAAGGAAGCCCGAGAGCACGAAGAACGTGTCGACACCGAGAAACCCCGCCGGCAAGAAGGGGATGGCGCTGTGGAAGGCCATGACCCCGAGCACCGCCAGGGCCCGGACCCCGTCGAGGGCCGGGAGATAGGACAGGCTCGGCTCCTCGTGCGGCGCGTCTGGGTCCGCGGGGCCGGGCGCCGCCGGTGGGCCGGGCGTCGCCGGGTCGGTGTAGCCGAAACTCTCGGTCATTGGAGCCGTCGGGCCTCGTGAGGAATCATCCACGCATCCGCTTCTTCGTCCTTGTCGCGTCCCCTCCTCCTCCCGAGACGGCTTGGCGCGACGTCCAGGGTCGGGAGGGCTGTCAAGCTCATCTTCTCAGAGGTTTGCACCCAGAAGGCTGCACCTCCTCGATGTCCTTCCGAGGTGCCGACAACGCCCATCTCCCACGTTCGGGCGGCTCACCGGCTTCATGACGGAGTTCGCCAGCCGCCGGTGAATAGCCTGGGAGGACCAGCTCCCACCGACCACCAACGCCCCTCTGCGCTGAACATTCAACCGACGGTGCCACGGTCCGACGACCACCGCAACGCCAGAAGAAGGACGACACTGAAGGATGCCATCGCGCCGCCTCGACGCATCGGGAAGAGCCAACGTCACCCCGGTCGGTTCGACCCGCCGCAGGCTACCGACCCCACCGTTGTCCACACGGATCCGCCAACCCGCAGGTCGACCTGAACTTCCCCGCCACATCACGGGACGTTCCGACCCGAGACAACCTCGAAGCACGCGGCGCGACGTCGTCCCGAGTCGCCGCCGACGCCGCCGAAGCCGCCGACGTTCCCCGGCAGCCGTCGTGGTGGCATTGCTCGCACTGGCCGGGCTGATCGTCGGTGTCGCCCTTCACCTCGACCAGACTGCACTTTCCCCGCTGCGAGCCAGGATCGTCTCGGTGAGCGAGAGCCAGTTGGGCTACACCACGAATCCACCCGACTCCTACTGCAACAAGTTCAGTGCCTACTGGGGGGTGGGGACACCCACAGGATGTCCGAGCGGCCTCCGAAGCGAGGAATGGTGCGCCGACTTCGCTGCCTGGGTCTGGCAGCGAGCCGGAGCCGTGGTCGTCTATCACTTCTCCACAGGTGACCTGAGCTCTGCTTCGTACAGCTTCTACCAGTGGGGAGTCGACCACGGCACGTGGCATCCCGTCGGATCGGGCTACTCGCCTCGGCCCGGTGACGTGGCGGTCTACGGCCTCGACGTCGCGACACAGACCGCGGTGCACGTCGCCATCGTCACTTCGTACTCTCCGGGCGCACGGGGACCCGATGTCGTGAACGGGGACGGAGATCGGACCGGGTTCAGCCGGGTGGAGACCGGGACGGATCAGTTCAAGGCTGACGTCCACACCGCGGGAGGACTGCTCTCGGGCTACGTCTCCCCCACCTCCCCACGCCGGGGATAGGCCTGCTCCACCACGACCTGACAGAGCACTGGCTCACCCTTGGA
The DNA here is from genome assembly GCA_021791635.1 of Actinomycetes bacterium. Lineage (GTDB taxonomy): Bacteria > Actinomycetota > Acidimicrobiia > Acidimicrobiales > RAAP-2 > JAJYWF01. The sequence goes on along the minus strand of JAJYWF010000039.1, from coordinate 16,176 downwards.
CCCCGGCCGTCTGCTGGCGTCCGATCTTCACGATGGTGGGCCGGATGCGGGGGGCCAACAGCGTGCCATCTGTGTCGGCGAAGTGGATGCCGTCGGAGGTGCGGGCCTGGACGCCGTCGAGGAGCTCGTGACAGGTCCCACCCGGGCACACCGTGGAGCGGAGGTGGGGGACCGAGGTGCTGGACTGGCTCCCCACCACCACCCCGCAGCCCAGGATCGCCTGGTCGCTCTCTTGGCTGTCGTAGGGGTTCTCGTCGATGGAGGGTCCGATCTCCCAGGTGAGCGCGCCGGAGTCGCCGATCGTCGTGATCTTGACCGGCAGGCCCTCGCAGAGGACCGACCCACCCGACGGGTGGCTACAGCGCCGGTGAGTAACCCCCGGGAAGGGCAATGGACTTCTTCTCCAAGAAGATCTCCAGGCCCTCGGGCCCGAACTCTCGGCCGATCCCCGAGCTCTTGTACCCGCCGAAGGGGGTGGCGAAGTCTATGGGCACCGGGGTGTTGAGCATGTAGGTCCCGGTCCGGACTCGCCGGGCAATCCCCAATCCCCGGTCGTTATCGGCCGTCCACACCGAACCGCACAGTCCGTAGTCCGAGTCGTTGGCGATGGTCACGGCTTCGGCGTCTCCCTCGTAGGGGATGACCACCAGTACCGGACCGAAGATCTCCTCTTGGGCGATCTTCATCGAATTGTCGACGCCGGTGAACACCGTCGGCTCCACGTAGTAGCCCCGGTCCAGGCCAGCCGGCCGGCCTCCCCCGACAGCGACCTTGGCTCCCTGCTCTTCACCGCTGCGCAGGTAGCCCTCGACCCGCTCCCGCTGGCGGCCGGCCACCAGCGGGCCCACCTCGGTGGCCGGGTCCAGAGGGTCGCCCACGGGCATGGCTTTCACCTTTTCGACCAGCGCGTCCACCACCTCGTCGTAGCGGCCCCTGGGGGCCAGTATCCGGGTCTGGGCGATGCACGCCTGGCCGTTGTTCATCATGGCGTTGGGCAGCAAGTTCGCCAGGGTGGAGGTCAGGTCGGCATCGTCGAGGATGATGGCGGCGGACTTTCCCCCGAGCTCGAGGGTGCATCGCTTCAGGCGCTCGCCGCACAACCCGCCGATACGGCGGCCGGCGGCCGACGAGCCGGTGAAGGAGACCTTGTCGACACCGGGGTGGGTGACCAGGTGCTCGCCGACCTCACGCCCGGCCGGGAGCACCGAGAGCACACCACGGGGAAGCCCGGCGTCGGCGAAGATCTCGGCCAGGCGGAAGGCGTCGAGCGGCGTCTCGGGCGCTGGCTTGAACACCACCGTGCACCCGGCGACGAGTGCCGGAGCGAGCTTGGCCGAAGCGATGAACAGCGGAACGTTCCACGGGGCGATGGCCCCGACCACCCCCACCGGCTCCTTGGTCACGAGCACTTCGGGGTTCAAGACCCCGGTCCGCACCTCGTCGAACGAGAACGTGGACGCCAGCCCGGCGTAGTAGTTGAACACCATGGTCGGCGCCAGCACCTGACCCAGCTGGGCCCACGACACCGGCGACCCCATCTCCGTCGAGATGGTCTCGGCCATGTCGACCATCTCGGACGTAATGGTCTCGGCCACCCTCGTGAGGATGGCGCCGCGATCGGCCGGGGTCATCTCCCTCCACGGTCCGCCTTCGAAGGCCGTGCGCGCCGCTGCGACCGCGGCGTCCACGTCGGCTTCGTCGGCATCGGGCACCCGGGCCACCACTTCTTCGGTCGAAGGCGAGACGACCTCGATCGTCCTGGTGCTGTGCGGGGAGACCCACTCCCCGCCGATGAACAGTCGGTCGTAGTCCTTCACTGCCATGGCCCCTCCTCGGGTGATCGGTTCTCGAACTAGAACGTGATCCAATTCTTGGTCCATGATGGTACTCACCGCCACTGAGCGGCGACAGCCGGCCCGGCGTGCCTCCATCCGCGACCACCGCCCCACCTGGCACCGTGAATCTCGATGAACGACGGATCCTCCACTCCGGCCCCCTCCGACACCTTCGACCCCGTGCCCCCCGAGGAGCGTCGCCCCGGGTGGCGCCGTGGGTGGCGCCTTGGGTGGCGTCGCCCGTCCAGCGGACAAGTCCAGGTGCTGTTCATCGGCGCCTACGTCCTGTGCGCCGCCGTGGCTGCCCCGTTCGCATCGGTCCCGATCCGTCGGACACCGGCGTTCCTCCCCGCCCAGCTCTCCGCCGTCTTCGTCGAGGCCCTCCTCACTGCCCTCCTCCTACACCAGCGCTTCCGCCTGAGGGGTGGTCTACGGCTGGCCGGGTTGGCGGGGGCGTACCTGCTCTATGCCCTGTTCGCGCTGGACTACGGGCTGGCCTTCGGGCGTTCGGTCAGCACGTTGGTCGTGCTCGGATCCGTCGACTCCACTCCGGTCTGGGTGTGGTTGGCCTGGCACACCGCGTTTCCCCTCGCCGTGGTCGCCGCCCTCTGGCCCCGCCAGGCGTCGCCGCAAAGGAGCATCGCCCTAGTGATGGCCCGCCCTCGGGGCGTGCTGGCCGGTGCCGCCGTCGTGCTCGGTCTCGTGGCGGCGATCACGGTTCTGTTCGTGCTCGTGGATCAGCACCTTCCCGTACTGGTGCGCGGTGAGCACTACTCGGGGACCGCTCACGCCGTGGAAGGTGTCGTGCTCACGGTGGACCTGGTCGCCGCCGGGCTGGCCTTGGTGTGGAGCCGCAGAGTGGGGACCGTGGAGCGTTGGGCGGCCCTGGCCGTGACGGCATCGGTCTTCGACGTGCTGTTCGCCGTCCTGTCCGACCAGCGCTACTCCCTGGGCTGGTATCTGTCGAGGACCGGTGACATCGTCGTGGCCAGCGTGGTCCTGGTCGCCCTGGTCCACGAAGTCGGGGGCCTCTACCGGCGCCTCCTGGCCCAGCACGAGCAGTTGACCGAGAGGTCCACCCACGATCCTCTCACTTCCACCCTGACCAGGGCCGCGCTTTTCGAGGTGCTGGACCGCGTCCACGACGCCAGCACCACTGCGATTCCGGTCCCGGCCGGACGCCGGACAACCGATGCCGCCGAGCCCGTCCGCGAGTACTCATTGGCCATGGTCGACCTCGACCACTTCAAGGACGTGAACGACCGTTACGGACACCTGGTGGGCGACCAGGTCCTGGCCGAAGCGGCGGCCCGAGCCCAGCGAGCCCTCCGTTCAGGCGACTGCATCGGCCGCTACGGCGGTGAGGAGTTCCTGGTCGTCCTCCCCCACTGCCTGCTGGAGCAGGCGGTCGACGTAGCCGAACGGGTGCGCTCGGGGATCGGCTCGGCGCCCTTCGCCACCACGGCGGGCGACATCGAGTTGACGGTCAGCATCGGGTTGGCCTCGGTCCGGCCGGGCTGGGGTGTGGTCGAGGTGATCGACCGCGCCGACCATGCCCTCTACCGGGCCAAGGAGGCCGGCCGGAACCGTTGCGCCGCGGCGGCCCTCGACCCGACACCTCGGTAGGCTCCCCCCATGCCCGACAACGCCGGTCGTGACCCCGACGAGGTGGCGACCACCCTGGCCCGGTGGTTGGCCACCCGCCTCCCGGCTGATGCCGAACCCGGTGTCGCCCACGTGCAGGCTCCGGAGTCGAACGGTTTCTCGAACGAGACGATCCTGTGCCGGGCCTCCTGGCAGGGCAGCGACGGTCCGGTCGACCGGCGACTGGTGGTTCGGGTGGCACCCACCCGCAACGTTTTGTTCCTCGACGCCGACTTCTCCATCCAGTACCGGGTGATGGCCGCACTGGCCGACGGACAGATCGGGCTTCCGCTCCCGAAGCTCGGCTGGTTCGAGGACGACCCGTCGTGGTTGGGCGTGCCCTTCTTCACCATGGATCACGTCGACGGTCTGGTGCCACCCGACAACCTCCCCTACACCATGGAGGGCTGGGTGGTCGACGCCGCACCGGCGGACCAGGAGAGGATGTGGTGGACGGGCCTGGAGGCCATGGCCCGCGTCCACCGGGCCGACTGGCGGGGGCTGGGGCTCGGATGCCTCGGGGAGCGCCTGCCGGGACGTCCCGGCCTCGACCAGCAATTGGACTACTACCGGGCGTTCCTGGACTGGACGGCCCAGGGCCGGCCCCAGCCGGTGGCCGAGGCCGCGTGGCGCTGGCTGGTCGACCATCGACCCCGGCGGGACGGGGACCCCGTTCTCTGCTGGGGAGACGCACGCCCGGGCAACATCATCTGGGACGACTTCACCCCGGCCGCAGTGCTCGACTGGGAGATGGCCACGTTGGGCCCACCCGAGCTCGATCTCGGGTGGTGGCTGTACTTCGACCGTCAGTTCACCGAGGGTCTGAACGTACCTCGGCCACCGGGCTTCCCGAGCCGCGAGGAGACGGTGCAGCGCTACGCCGAGCTCATCGGCCGCCCGCTGGCGGACCTCGAGTACTACGAGGTGTTCTCGGGCTTCCGGTTCTCGGTGATCATGTGCCGGCTCGCCGATCTCATGGTGGGGAGCGGGCAGCTCCCGGCCGACACGGACATGGGCGTGAACAACCTGGCCACCCAGTTCACGGCTCAGATGCTCGGCCTGCCCCCACCCGGCGGCTGACCCAGCGGTGCTCCGGGGCGACGATTCAGGCGTCCAGGGGCGAGGCCGGGTCAGCGGTTCCGAGGATCCCGTGACGGCGGAGCCGCTCCACCAGCCAGGCCACGCTGTCGGGATGGGGCATCGCCTCTTCCCATCCCTCGAGGGCAGTCTCGAGGGCCGGACGGGCGGCCACGGTGCCCACCACCGACACGGTCATCCCCTCGACCTCGCCTTGTTCGACTTCGTGCGTGCCCTGGTAGTGGATTCCCCCGAAGGGATCGGCCCACTCCCGGGGCACCGGCTCACGCATGACGTAGAGCTCGCCGGTGTCCTCCAGCCAATTGAGCTCGTGGCGGACTCCGAAACGGTCACGCCAATCCCGACCGAGCTCGATCTCGGGTGAGCGACGGCGACGCTCGTCGGCGTCGTAGAACTCCTCGATGTCCACGGAGGGCACTGTAGTGGGAAGCGGGGTGGGACCAGAGCCCGCCTTCGTCGCGGTCCCGTCTCCCCGGTGATGACGAGGTGGAGCACCGGTGGGAGCGAAGGGGGGAGGCTCTGGCGTCACCGTTGCCGCATGGAACCTCACACTTTCAGGCCAATCGACCGCTTGAACGCCGAATGGGACGCCACCTGCCACGGAGCCGCGTCCCGCCGCGGCCTCACACTGCTGGCACGGGCCGAACCCGAGGTGGCGGCGCTCGGGGTGTCCGACCTCGGTTGGCTGGTGGTCGTCATGAGAGGAGCGCACGAACCCGCGGAGCGTGAACGCGCCGCCGGATGCTTTCGGGCCATGCTCCGATCCCAGGGCGTCCACCCCATGGTGCCCCGGGCCGCCCTCCAGTCCGTGGTCCCCGGTCTGGTCACCGTGGCCCACCGGCTGTCGTGGGGTCGGGGTGGGGACTGGGAGTCGGGGGGCGTGTTCTTCGTCGACGCCATCACGACCGCGTGGGAGGTCATCGCCGAGTGGTCCGGGCAGGATCGCGCCTACGCCGCCGGAGACCTGCTCTCCGCCGTCCGCTGCCGCCTCCGGCGACAGCTCCTCCACCAGAGGACCCTTCGAGAGAGGGCGGCACCCACGCAGCTCGACCCGGAGGCCCCGCTCACCCAGCTGTGGGCCGAGGACTCGTCGGGCCTCGAGGAGTTGGCCCGGTCGATCGATGGTCTGGTCGGTCAAGGTGTGGATCCGGCAGACACGGCCACCCTCTACGCCAACCAGGTACTGGGCATCCCGGTCTCCGAGGTGGCCCGTCTGACTGGAGAGTCGCGACGCCAGGCGACCGTCCGCCGGGATCGGGCCGCACGGGCACTGATTGCATGACTATGCGTATACTTTCGGCAAACTCCGGGGGAAGGGAGGGGCCACGGGACACGGTGATCGCCGACTGGTCGTTCGAGCCAGCCCGTGGGCCGTGCTCGCGGTGGTGCTGGCGTTGATGGCCGTGGTGATGGCCGCCCCTGTGGCCCGGAAAGGTGCCGTGCCACGAGCCCGCCCGACGACGGTCCGTCGAGCTCCACACCACGAGCCGGCGCCCGACCCGGTGATGGCGAAGCCGTCGCCGGTTGAGTCGCTCGCCGCGTCCACCGCCGTCGCCCCAGGGCTCCCGAGCCCTGCCACCGGGGTCTCCGCCTCGTCCGAGCCGTACCGCTCGACTACCACCACGACGACGTCCGCCCCGGCGTCGCCGGTCTCGGCACCATCGACCGCCGCGGTGCCCTCGCCGACCACGGCGGTCTCGGCGGCGGCCGCGGGTACCGGCCAGTCAGATCCAGGGAACCTCGTCTACCCCGAAAACGTCTCGGCCACCTATCAGGCTCCCGCGTCGAATGGGGTGGTGGCTTCGGCCGACTGGACCGGCTCGCCGGTGCTGACCCTTACGATCTCGTGCCCTACGGCCCACACCTCCCGCTCGGGCCCGTCGGGCCTTTCGGTGTCGTTGCCCGAGCCGGCCGGTGCTCCGGGGACATGTGAAGTCTCCGTCGCCGAGACACCGTCGCTTCCGAGCACGGTGTCCTACCTCCTCACGATAGGACCGACGGGTGGCTGATCACACGTCTCCGACCGAGCGCCGCACGACCGGGGGCGCGGCGCCAGTCGTCACCGGGATCGTCGCCGGGATCGTGGTGTTCGTCGCCGTGCCGGCCGTGCTCGTCGCCGCGGTGGGCTGGCCCGTCCCTGCGCATTGGGCCGGCCGGGACATCGTGTCCCGCCGTGCCCTGCTGGACCTCCTCACGCTGACGGCGTGGATGGCCTGGGCCTGCTGCTGCCGGTCAATGCTGGCGTCCGTCGCCGTCCGGGTTCGCAGCGGGAACGCCGGAGGTGGTGACTGGTCCACAGTCCCCGACTGGCTGGCCACGCGTATTGCGGCCGCAGTCTTGGCACTGGCTTCGCTCGGGCTGACTATCTCGGCGCCCGCCGGAGCGTCGGGACTGGGAATGCGGCCGCCGGCGGCGACCACCCCGCGACACGTGGGCGGAGGCCGAGACGGATCGTTGGCCATGAACGGCACGTCCTACGCAAGTGCCGGAGTGATGTTCGACCCTCCGGGGTCACCCGCCTCTCCGCCCGGGACCCAAGCCCCGACCGCCCCTTCGGTGCCGACACCGGAACCCGGCCCGAGCCCGACACCCCTTCCCGCTTCGTACACGGTGTCCACCGGAGACTCCCTGTGGTCGATCGCCGAGCGCTTCTACCACGACGGCAGCGACTGGACGCTGATCGCCCAGGCCAACATGGGCCGGGGCATGGCCGGTGGCTCGACGTTCACCGACCCCTCCCTCCTGGAGCCGGGGTGGCAGCTCGTCCTCCCGGACCCGGGTGCCGCCACCACACCGATCACGGCCCCTGCCACCACGGCGAAGGCCACGACAGCCGTGCCGGCGCCGGTCGATCGGGTGCCGGATCCCAGGCCGGCGATCCTGCGCCCGGCGGTTCACGGAGCCCCCCGACCGGCGCGCGACCCCCACCCGGCGCGCGACCCCCACGGGCAGCGCCCTGCCGAGGAGCAGGGTCCGCTCCCCCTTCCCGATCTGGCGGCCCTGGGTGCGGGCACGCTGGCGGCAGCCCTGGTCGCCCGCCGGGCCCGCCGGGCCCGGCGGGCCCGGCGGGCCCGCACGTTCTCCGGCCTGATCGGACCCGTGGACTTCGGCACAACAGGGGCCGCAGGGATCGACCCCGAGGACGACGGCACGTCCACGGTGTCCGGCCTCGTCGAGGGCGTGCCAGCCTCCACGCTCCTCGAGACGGCCAACTTCCTCCTGGCCGACGCGCTGGGCCGAAGCGGTCGGGCCCACCAGGCGCCGTCGGTCCGGCTGGTCCGGGCCGGGCCCGACGGGGTCGAGCTGGTCCTGGCGAGCCCGGTGGACTGGGCGCCCGAGCCCTGGCGACGGTCGGGGCCCACCACCTGGTGGATCCCCGCGGAACTCGGCACGGCGGACTCGGTGGACCTCGACACGGTTGACCCCTGGATCCCGGCGCTGGTGGCTCTCGGTGACGGCGACCGGGGGACGTGGTACGGACCGGTCGGGGCCGGCACCGTCCTGGCCGTCCTCGGGACAGGAGCTGACGACCTGGTCTGGCAACTGCGGCTGACCGCCGAGAGCTGGACCTGGGCTGATCGGCTCACCGTCACCGACGACGCCACCGTGGCCGAGATGGCCGCCACTGGCGCCGTGGGCCCGGTGATCTTCTTCGGGGATGCGGCGGACCTCACCGACGTCACGTCGGCCCGCTGCGGGATCGTGACCACGACCCCGACGTCCCCGACCGACCTGACGCTGCTCGTCGACGAATCGGGGATCACCGTGCAACCACTGGGGCTCACCCTGCATCCGTGTCGGATGGTCGGCCCGGACGGTATCGTCTCCGGCGACATCTCAGGGCCGGACGACCCGGTTGGCGACGACTCCGGGTCTCCACGGCCGGCGACCGGCGGGCCGGCAACGTCGGGCACCGGGGTCGTCCGGAGCCCGGCGAGGTCGATCTCGCTGGCTCCCGGGCCGGTCGAGGTCCGCCTCCTCACCAGCGTCCCTCGTATCGAAGGTCTGAACGGCGAGCTCACACCGAAGCGGGCTCGCCGTGTGGTCGAGCTCGTCGCCTACCTGGCGCTCCACTTCCCCGACGTGGTCACCGGTGACCGACTGAGGACCCGGGTCCTCGGCACCGCCGAGACCGATGCTGCGGCCAAGACCCTGTTCAACACCGTCGGTGCCGTGAGGAGGGCGCTGGGCTCGTCCCCGTCGGGCGACCCCTACCTCCCGCTCGCCACGAAGTCCGGTCACTACCGGATCTCGGGTTCGGTGACCGTGGACGCCGCCAGGGCCGTCGCCCTCGTGGCCGCGGCCGACGACAGCGAGCCACGGCGAGCCATGGCCCTCTTGCGCGAGGCCCTCAGCCTGGTGGAAGGCGAGCCCCTGGTCGGTGCCCTGTCCGGCTACTCGTGGTGGATCGCCGAAGGGCACGAGCGTCGCACGGCGACGGCCCTGGTCGACGCGGCGTGCCGCCTGGCCCGGCTGGCCGGGCACGCCGGGCACCTCGACCTCGCCCGCTGGGCCGTCGACCGGGCCCGCCTGGTCGAACCCTACAGCGAGTCGCTGTCCCGAGCCGCGATGGAGGTTGCGGCCGAAGCCGGGGACACCGATGCCCTTCGTCACGAATGGGAGGACTGCCGGCGCCGGGTGGACGAGATCGACCCCGGAGGCTCGCCGGCCCCGGCGACCGAGCAGCTCTACACCGATCTGAGGAGCTCCTGGCTCGCCGCGTCCACCACCTCGCAGCGGTGAGCGGTGTCCGCGCGTTCACGGCCCCGGTGCCGGCGGACGGGGCGGGCGGCGACGGGGGGTGGCCGCTCGGCGGGCGGCCTCAGCCGCTTGCAACCCGGGAACGACCTTCACCACGTAGAGGGCCGACAGTGCCCCGGCGATCACGATGACGACGAGGGGAACGAAGTTCGTGCGGTCCCCGACCGTGACCGACGCCACGATCGCCAGGGCCCCGAACACCGCGACGCCGGCGGCTCCGAGCAGTTTCACGGCCCGGACCCTGAAGGGCCGGTGCCGGTCCGGTTCCCGTGACCGTAGACGCAGGGTGCAGAACGCGGCGACGGCGTAGATCATCGCCTCCAGGGCTGCCCCGACGGCTACCAGCACCTGCCAGGAATGGGTGACCGAGACGACGAGGGCGACCACCAGCGACAGCGCCCCGAGGGCCACGACGGGCACCCATGGCACCGCCCTGGTGTTCAGGCGGGCCAGCAGTGGCGGCAAGCTCCCCTGACGCGCCGTGCCGTACACGAACCGAGATGCGGTGATGAATCCCCCATTGAAGGTGTTGAGGGCCGTGACCGCGGTGACCGCAGCCATGGCCCACAAGCCGACGTGGCCGAACGCCGCCCGACCCAGGTCCAGCTGGGGGTAGGCCGAACCGAGCTGGTGGTGGTCGAGGACGTGGCTCATGGCCATCGTGGCCAGCGAGCACACGAGGAACAGGATCCCGATGGCGATGAGCATCCCCCGATGGACGTGGTGGGGTCGGCGAACCTCCTCGGCATTGGTCGTCACCCACTCGAAGGCGCTGAAGAGGAACACTCCGAGGGCCACCGCCTCGACGAAGCTTCCGACACCGTGGCCGTGCAGCGGCTCGAGGGGGAAGTGAAGCGGTTGGTGACTCCGGACCAGCGCGGCGATCCCCACCACGCACGTGGCCGCCAGCACGGTGTACGTGGCCACGTCCTGGAGACCGCCGGCCACTTGGACGCCGCGTAGGTTCGACGCCACAGCCACGGCTAGTAGGGCGGCGATCCACACCGCCGCCACCCACCCTGGCTCACCCAGGGCGTGGGCCAGCGCCGTTCCCACGATGAAGGCGTCGGCAGCGATCACCAAGATGATGGTCGTCATGTAGGTGAACGTGATGGACAGGGCCATCCGGTCGTCCATGGCCCGCTGCATGTAGAGACGGATGGCGGCGGCAGTGGGGAACATCCCGTTCAGCTCACCGAAGAACCCCCAGGCCAGGAGAGCCAGCAGGCCGGCCACCCCGATGGCGATCCAGGCCGAGTCTCCGGCCACGTAGGTCACCAGCCCGGCGGCGGCGAGGTACTCGAGCGCAGCAAAGGCCAACCCGGTAGACGTCGACACCGTGGTCCGAAGGCCCATGGCCCGGCGGAGCTCAGACCCCGCACCGACCGAGGCGGCCCGTCTGGCCGGCTCGGCCCCGGCCGCGGTGGTCAACGATCCAAGAACGCCACCATGGAGATGGCGTCGATCCTCATCACGTCCTGCTGGGAACCGGCCAACGTGATCTCGCCGGACATGTACTTCTCCGAAGGGTTGAGGTCCCCCCAGAACATGTCGCAGAAGTCCTCACTCGTTCCGGTGACGATCACATCGGGCTGTCCTTCGAGTCCGAAGACGAGCTCGGAGAGCAGCTGGTCGTGCACCGACATCGTGAAACCTTCCTGGGTGTCAGTGGTCCGGAAGTGGATCACCCGGTCCCATCCCCGGACCATCTTGCGGAGTCTCTGGTTCGCGTTACTGGTCGCTCGCCACTGCGAATAGGCCTCGGCGATCTCCTGGCGGTCGGCCATCAGCCGGCTCCCAGGGCCTCGAGGACTTCGGTCGCCGCCCGCTCGCCCGAGGAGAGCGCTCCGTCGAGGTACCCGCACCACTCTGTCGCCGTCTCGGTGCCCGCCCAGTGGATCGGCCCCACCGGCCGGCGGAGAGCGGGTCCGGCCTGGCTCAGGGTTCCGGGAACGCAGTAGGCCACCGGGCCGCCACGGGTGAAGGGCTCCGCCGGCCAGTGCTGCTCCACTACTTCGAGCGGGCGGGCTGCGTCGGGGCCGAAGGCCCGTTCCAGTTCGCTCACCACCGCATGGTGACGGGCCTCGGGACCCCGGCTGTCGAAGACCCGGCAGTCGTCACCGGCGATGAAGCCGACAATGGCGCCGTGGGAGCCATCGGGCGGAGAGTCGTCGAACGTGCTGCGCAGCGCGCCACTGTCGGACACGAGCTGACCGTTCAAGCCGTCCTCTCTCCAGAACGGACGGGCGTAGAAGGCGTGGACCTTGGTCACCGCCCCCATTGGCATGCCCCGGGCCAGCCGGTCGCGAGGATCCGGGAGCGGTGGCGACCAGTCGATGAGCGCCGCCAGCATGGGTGGCATGGCCACGATGGCCCGCTCGCATCGGAGGGCCCACTCCCCACCGGCCCCCGTCGCCTCCTCATCGCGCCGGTGCCCGGTCAGCACCACGTGGTCCGCCGCGTAGTCCACGGCCTCCACCGGGACCGAGCACACGACTCGCTCTCCCAGCTCGGTGGCCATGGCGACGGCGAGCTGCTGGGACCCGCCGGCGAACCGGCGCTCCTGGGCCCCGCCGGTGGTGCGGACCAGGTTCGACAGCCCGCCACCGGCGTGGAGGTAGAAGAGCGAGAAGAGAAGGGACATCTCCGGAGGCTCGGCACCGAACACCGCCTTGACGGCGACGTCGACCATCGACCGTGCACCCGGCGCCTCGACGTGCTCGTCGAGCCAAGCTCCGAGAGATCGGGTGTCCAGCTCGGCTGCGCCTTCGCTGTCCCACGGAGCGTCGAGGGGAACCTCCTGGGCGGCCAGGTCCAGCTCGAGGATCGCCGACACGGCCTCGGCGGCAGCGGAGTGATCCGAGGTGGGGATGAGCCCGGCATAGCGATGGCGGACGCCGTCGCGCCACTCGACGGCCTCGCCGCTCGTGTAGGTCGGAAAGGTGGGGACCGCCATCTCGTCGGCCAAGGCCTGGAGGCGGTGCTGGGTCGGTCCAATCCACTGCCCCCCACGGTCCACGGTGAACCCCATGGGAGTCGTATGGGTCCACGATCTCCCTCCGACCCGGTCCCGGGCCTCGAGCACCACCACGTCCACACCGTTGCGGGCCAGCACACGGGCGGCCGCCAGACCGGCGAACCCGGCTCCCACCACCGCTACGTCGCACTCTCCCGAGCCCGCGTCCAAAGGTCCCTCCGTCGAGTCGGCACGGCGGCGAGACGCCACCGCCGGGGCCACCCTACCCAACGAGCCACGGAGCCCTGCTCGCACTGAGGTGATGCCGCGCCGGCAAGGGACCGGTAAGTTCTGGACGGTGGAGCCGGCAGCCCTGAGCGATGGCGAGGGTCGATCGCCGTCGTGGTCGCTCACGTCGGGTCTCACCCCGTCCCAATACGAAGCAGTGACCGCATCCGAGGCGGTGCTCTGCGTCCTGGCCGGGGCCGGAGCGGGAAAGACGCGGGTCCTCACCCTGCGGGTGGCGCGCCGGGCGCACGACGGATCGGCGCCCGCCCGACACGTCCTGGCGGCCACGTTCAGCCGCAAAGCGGCAGGAGAGATGCGTCGCCGGCTCTGGACCCTCGGACTCGGGGACGAAGTGGAGGCCGGCACCTTCCACCACATCGCCCTGGGCCTTGTCAAGCGCCACCGGCTCGACCACACAGCTCCTGCGCCATCGGTCCTCTCTGACCGTCGGACCGTCCTGGCCGAGCTCTTCGGCCCGGCAATCGGCACGGTTCAGCTCGACACCGAGATCAGCTGGGCCAAGGCCCGCCTGCTGTCCCCCGAGGACTACCACGCCGCCGCCCACCGCGCTCTCCGGTCGCCGACGATGGGGAGCGAGCGCGTCGCCGACCTCTACGGTCGCTACGAGCGGGAGCGGCGGCACCGGAGGCTGTTGGACTTCGACGACCTGCTCTGGTCAGCCGCCGATCTCCTCGAGCACGATCCACAGTTCGCCTCGGCGGTGCGCTGGCGGTTCCGCCACGCCTACGTCGACGAGATGCAGGACCTGAACCCGGCGCAGTTCCGCCTGCTCCGTGCCGTCGTGGGGGACGAGCCCGACCTGTGCGCGGTCGGCGACCCGAACCAGTCGGTATACGGGTGGAACGGTGCTGATCCGTCGCTGATCGACCGGCTCCCCTCCATCTTCCCCGGGACCAGGGTCGTCCGGCTGGACGAGAACCACCGATGCACCCCGCAGGTGGTGGCCGTCGCCTCCGCCGCCCTGGGCCTGGACGCGTCGGTCGGCGAGGAGCCCGGGGACGGGACGGGACGCCCCGGCGGGTGTGCTCCGGTCAGCACCCGACCCGACGGTCCAGTGCCGCGCTTCATCGAGCACACCACCGACGCCGCCGAAGCCGGCTGGGTGGCCCGCCAGGTCTGGCTCGCTCATCAGCCGATGCGACGATGGCGGCGCATCGCCGTCCTGGCCAGGACGAACGCCCAGCTCCTCCCGATAGCGGCTGCCTTGGCCGCCGAGCGGGTCCCGTACCGCTTTGCCGGGAGAGAGTGGGAGCCCAGAGGGGACCTCGAGCTCGGGACCGGCGATGACGCGGGTGACCTGGACGGTTGGGGCGACGGCGAAGCCGAGGACGACGGGGTGGTCCTCGCCACCTTCCACCGAGCCAAGGGGCTGGAGTGGCCGGTGGTGTTCGTCGTCGGCCTGAGTGACGGCTTGGTGCCACTCCGATCGGCGCGTACGGCTGCCGCTCGGGAGGAGGAGCGCCGCCTGCTCTACGTGGCCCTCACCCGGGCCGAGGAGGAGCTGACCGGAAGCTGGTCGTGCTACCCCGAGGAGCGTGACCGGGAGCGGGGAAAGGCCCCGCGCCAGCCCTCACCGTGGCTGTCGGCGGTCATCGACACCTGCGAGGCCTTCCGTCTCGCGACACAGAGCGCCCCTGCGGACCGGGTGGCCGCCCACCTCTCCGCCATCCGTTCTCAGTTGGAGGCCGCCGGTGTGCGGCGATCGTTGCCGTCGGAGGCGAGGCCCGGAGTGACGAGCGCCCGGACCCACGCCCCGGAGTAGTGTCCGACACGCCGGAACGTCCGGAGCGGGATGGTGCCGCCGGAGGAAGCATGGGCGACGTACTCGAAGAGCTGCGGGCGATCGTGGGTGATCAGCACGTCCTGTCCGGGGATCGCCTTCACTCCGACTACACCCACGACGAGGCGCTCAACTCGGCACCGGTGATCCCGCTGGCCGTCGTGCTTCCCGGGTCTACCCAGGACGTCTCGCGCCTGCTGGCCCTCGCCGACGAGGAGCACCTCGCCGTGGTGGCCCGGGGAAGTGGGACCGGCCTTTCGGGGGGAGCCCGACCGGTGGCCGACGGTGTGGTGGTGGCCTTCGACCGGATGAACCGGATCTTGGAGATCGACGTGGCCAACCAAGCCGCCGTGGTCCAGCCCGGAGTGACGCTTCAACAGCTCGACGACGCCCTGTCACCGCTCGGGTTGGTGTACCCGGTGTTCCCCGGGGAGTCGAGCGCGTCGATCGGGGGGAACATCGGCACCAACGCCGGCGGCATGAGGGCCATCCGCTACGGCGTCACCCGCCACCGGGTCCTCGGGCTCGAAGCGGTGTTGGCCGGCGGCAACACGCTCCGGACCGGAGGAAAGTTCGTGAAGTGTTCCTCGGGCTACGACCTGACCCAGATCATCATCGGCTCCGAAGGAACCCTGGCCCTGGTCACCGAAGCCACGTTGAAGCTCGAACCGCGGCTCGAGCACACCGTGACCGTGCTGGCACCCTTCGCTACGTTGGACCAGGTGACCGGCGCCGTCACCCCGATCGTGGCCGCCGGCATGGCGCCGCTCATCCTCGAGTACCTCGACATGCTCACCATGGCCAGCGTGACCGCCAGCGCCGGCATCGACCTCGGCATCCCCGAGGAGATCCGCTCCTCCGCTCTGGCCTACCTGGTCGTAGTCCTCGAGAGCACCCATGCCGACCGCCTCGACGCCGACGCCGAAGCACTGAGCCGCCTCCTGGGAGAGCTGGGCGCCCTCGACGTCTTCCTCCTCCCGCCGGGTGCTGGGGCATCACTCATCGCGGCACGGGAGAAGGCGTTCTTCGTGGCCAAGGCAGCCGGAGCTGATGACATCGTCGACGCCGTGGTGCCGCGGGCAGCCATACCCGGCTACCTCGAGACGGTGGCAAGGCTGGCCGTCGAGCACGAATCGCTCATCGCCGGGTGTGGCCACGTCGGCGACGGGAACGTCCACCTCTCGGTGTTCCAGCCCGATCGGGGACGGCGGAGTGAGCTCCTCGGGTCCATCTTCGCCGCCGCCCTCGAGGTCGGGGGGGCGGTGTCGGGCGAGCACGGGATCGGATCGGAGAAGCAGCCGTACTTCCTCAGCACCGTGGACCCCACGGGTCTCACGCTCATGCGCCGAATCAAGGCCGCCTTCGACCCCAACGCGATCCTGGGACCGCACCGGCTCCTCGACGACGAAGGTGACGGCGTCGGCGGGACGGCGGCCCAGTGAACGGCGCCCGAGCGCTCATCGAGACGCTGACCGCTGCTGGGGTGAGGGTGTGCTTCTCGAACCCGGGGACCTCGGAGATGCATTTCGTGGCCGCACTCGACGACGTCCCCGAGATGCGGGGAGCCCTGTGCCTCTTCGAAGGCGTGGCCACCGGCGCTGCCGACGGGTATGCCCGGGTGACCGGTCGCCCGGCATCGACGCTCCTGCACCTGGGGCCGGGCCTCGGCAACGGTGTCGCGAACCTGCACAACGCCCGGCGGGCCCACACCCCGATGGTGAACATCGTCGGCGACCACGCCACCTACCACCGCCGGTTCGACTCCCCCCTCCAGGCCGACCTCTGGGGCCTCG
>JAJYWF010000125.1 GCA_021791635.1 Actinomycetes bacterium | reverse complement strand
CAGGTAGGTCACGGCCGCGCCGGCCATTCCGCCCAACGCCGCCATGACCGGGAGGAGAGCCCGACGATGTGTGCGCAACGCACCGTGAGCCCGCTCACGCCCCACTTCGAGGCCGACGGCGAGGAAGAACACGGACATGAGGCCGTTGTCCACCCATTCCCGCACTGTGCCGAAGTAGGATCCCGGCAGACCGGCGACGTGGAGTGAATGGTTCCAGAACGCGTTCGAAGATCCGCCGGCCAGGTTCGCCCAGACGAGCGCCACGACGAGGGCTCCCGCCAGCAGAACGATTGACGGACGTCCCGCTGCGCGCCCTCGTGCTGGTCGTTCTCCCGAGGAGGAGCCCAGCCCGGTCGGGTACGGCGTCCCCCCTGGCTCGTCAGTGGTGGGCGTGGACGGCGATCGGTGGAGGGGATCTGAGGGGGTCTGAGGGGGCATCGGCATCCCGTGGGTCGCGGCTCATGGCGTTGCCGACCAGGCTTCCCGGCGCACCTCGAGCGTCGACCGTACCCGTCGAGCGGCTCGATGGCCAATTAGTTTTGATTCAAGATAGTTCTGATATAGTGTCGTTGTGCCCCTCCGTACGCCCCCGACCGGCCAGTCGGGTCGCGCCCGTGGCTCGAAGGAGGGACCCCGAGCTCGGAAGGCCGCTGCAGAGGGCGACGGGGAGCCCGTCGGGGGACCGAGGGGCGGGACGGTCGGGGCCGGCCGCGGGGTACTCGACCAGCAGGCCTCCGAGCTCCTGCTGGCCTTCGCCCGCCTCATGCGGGGGAGTCGTCACGATGGCGGCATGCCCAAGCACATCGGAGATCTGCTCCACAGCGGGGAACTGGCCCCGCGCCATGTCGGCGTGTTCGTCGTGATCGCCCTCAACGGACCGATGAGCGTGTCGGAACTGGCCCGACGCGAAGGGTTCGCGTTGAGCACGGCCAGCCTCCTGGTGACGCAGCTGGCCGAGGCCGGATTGGTGGAGCGTCGCGAAGACCCCCAGGATCGCCGCCGCACCTTGGTGACGGTGGCTCCCGAGCACCGCCGGGAGAGCGAGGAAGTGATCGAGTCCAAGCTCGCTCCGCTTCGCCGGGGTCTGGCCCGGATGGGCCGCGAGCGAGCGGCGGTCTTGGTGGAGGCCCTGGGAGTGCTGGCCGAGGAGATCAGCCGCGACGTCGGAGATGACTGCGCCGGAGGGGACGGACGTGGAGTCGCGTCATCCGGCAGCGCCCGGGCCATGAGTGCGCGGGCCGCCAGCACCCGGGCCATGAGCGCGCGGGCCGCCAGCGCGCGGGCCGTGAGTAGGGTGGGGCGACCGCAACCTACGGGGGGTTCCAAGATCACCTTCCCGCCCAGCCGGGCGGCGAACGAGAGACAGGAGCAACGCCCGTGAGTGCGATCTTTGGTGCCCTGGGACGCGGCGTGGTGCGGCTTCGATGGGTCGTCGTCGCCGTGTGGATCGTCGGGACGATCCTGGCCGTCCACTCGTTCCCCTCGCTGGCCAGCCAAGTCGACGACAACAACAGCGCCTTCCTCCCGTCGTCGGCTCCGAGCAACCAGGCGGCTGCGTTGGCCAAACCGCTCATCGGCTCGACGTCGGAGAGCCAGATCCCAGTGGTGGCCGTGACCGCTGATCCGGCTCTCACGGCGTCAGACGAGGCCGCACTGCAGCAGGCGACCACCGCCCTCAGGCGTGTTCCCACGGTGAAGCGGGTGACCTTCCTCGGCACCGCCCCCAACGGGAGGGCGGTGCAGCTCCTGGTCGTGTCCACGGTGACCCCCTTCGACCAGACAGGTGCCAAGAAGCTGGTGGGAGACCTCCAGGATGCGCTGGGCCAAGTGAGGTTCCCCAGTGATCTCCAGGTACACCTCTCGGGAACCGTGGCCACCAACGTGGCCAACCAGAAGCAGTCGAACAAGCAGGGCAACCAGATCCAGCTCTTCTCGATCCTGTTCATTCTGGTGCTGCTCTTCGTGATATTCCGTTCGGCACTGGCGCCGTTCGTCACGCTCCTCGGTCCCCTGTTCGCGCTCGGGCTGTCGGGATCTTTCATCGGAGCGTTGGGTAGTCACGGACTGAAGATCTCGTTCTTCACCCAGATCCTCCTCATCGTCCTGCTCCTCGGCGCCGGGACCGACTACGGGCTGTTCCTGGTGTTCCGGGTACGCGAGGAACTGCTGTCGGGAAAGTCTCCCCACGACGCCGTGGCGACGGCCATGGCCCGGGTCGGTGAGTCCATTACCGCGTCGGCCGCGACCGTCATCGTGGCTCTCTTGACCCTCACCTTGGCGTCGTTCGGCATCTACCACGACCTGGGCATCCCATTGGCCATCGGCATCGCCGTCATGCTCCTGGCCGGCCTCACCCTCCTCCCTGCCCTCCTGGCGATCTTCGGGCGCGCCGTCTTCTGGCCGAGCAGCACTGCACCCCGGCAGCACGGAAACGGGCTGTGGGGGAGCATCGCCGGGCGCCTGGTCCAAAGGCCGGTGGTCACGCTCTGTGTCGGCGTCCTGGTGTTCGGGGCCCTGGCCGTCGCCACCCTCGGCTTCAAGTCCGGCGGGTTCGGCGGGCAGCTCACAGCCCCGGCCGGCTCGGACGCCGCCAAGGGGAACGCGGCCGTCACCGCCAACTTCCCCCAGGCCAGTGCCAATCCGACCAACGTGGTGATGCGGTTTCCCCATTCGGTGTGGTCGGACCCGGCTCCTCTCGATGTCGCCACCAACGGGCTCCGGCAGACCGGGAAGTTCACGAGCATCGCCGGTCCGCTGAACCCCAACGGCAAGCCGATCAGCGGGATCGAACTGGACCAGATCCACCGGGAGCTCCACGCGTCCCCCCAGGAGCTGGCCCGCACTGCTCCCATCCCACGGGCGACATCACCGGTCCCCGCCGCCTACTACGACGCGTACGTGGCGTCGGCGCGCTACATCTCGGCCACAGGGACCACCGTGCAGTGGGAAGTGGGGCTGAAGGCCGGTGGCCCGCAGTCGAACGGTGCGCTCCAGGCCATGCCGGGGATCCGCTCGGCGGTCGGGAGCGTGGCGCGTCACGCCGGTGCGTCGTCGAGCGGGGTCGCCGGTGAGGCTCCTGCCCTCTACGACGTGAGCAACATTTCGGGGTCCGATCTTCGCCACATCATTCCCATCGCCGTGCTGGCCATCGGGATCGTCCTCATCCTGGTGCTCCGAAGCCTGATCGCACCGATCTACCTGATCATCAGCGTGGTGCTGTCGTACCTCGCGTCACTCGGTCTGGCCGTCATCTTCTTCATGAAGATCGGGAACCAGGGAGGGATTGTGTTCCTGCTGCCCTTCCTCATGTTCGTGTTCCTACTGGCGCTGGGCGAGGACTACAACATCTTGGTCATGACCCGGATCCGCGAGGAGGCCCACCACCGACCACTGCGGCAGGCCGTCGTGAAAGCCGTCGGCCTGACCGGTCCCACGGTCACCTCGGCCGGCCTCGTCCTGGCCGGGAGCTTCGCTGTGCTGGGAGTCGTCGGCGGATCCGGTTCCAGCGGTCCCGACATCCGGGAGATCGGTTTCGGGTTGGCCGTGGGTATCCTGCTCGACACGTTCTTGGTGCGAACGGTTCTGGTGCCGTCGATGGTGGCAATTCTCGGTCGTTGGAACTGGTGGCCGTCGGCGCTCGGGCGCCACCATGCTGTGGGGACCTCTGGAACAGGAGCAGGGACCGGTGGAACGGTGGGTGATCGTCCCGATCCGTCCGCCGGCGAGGCCGAAGGAGCGACGTCGGTCGCCCCGGAGGTGGGCCGAGAGCCCGGAGTCGCCGACCAAGTGATCCCCCGCCACTGAGCAGCCATGGACGCCACCCCAATCTCCCCGAACGCGTGTCGGACAGACCAGACGGTCCGGGTGGGCCGGTACGTGACCGGAGCGTCGAAATGATGGAAGGCGGCGAGATCGTCCCTGACGAAGGGCTCCCGAGCATCTCCTTGAGCCGGCGTCGGGTACTGATCGTCATCGGTGCGCTCATGCTCGGAATGTTCCTGGCGGCGCTGGACCAGACGGTGGTGTCGACCGCGCTGCCCACCATCGTGGGCGACCTCCACGGCGCCTCACATCTCACGTGGGTCGTGACGGCCTACCTGCTGTCGTCGACGGTGTCGACCCCGTTGTGGGGAAAGCTCGGCGATCAGTTCGGCCGCAAGGCGTTCTTCCAGATCTCCATCGTCATCTTCCTCGTCGGTTCGGCGCTCTCGGGACTGAGCCACTCGATGGTGGAGCTCATCGCCTTCCGGTTCCTCCAAGGGTTGGGTGGTGGTGGGCTCATGGTCGGTGCCCAGACCATCGTGGGCGACGTCGTCTCTCCGCGGGAGAGGGGCCGGTACATGGGACTGTTCATGGCCATGTTCGGCGTCACGACCGTGATCGGCCCCC
>JAJYWF010000038.1 GCA_021791635.1 Actinomycetes bacterium | reverse complement strand
AGGCCACCTCCCAGTAGCCGCGTCCTGTCGGGGTAGCGGCCAGGCCCACCACCGGGGCGTTCAAGGGCTTGCCCCCCATGGACCCGTAGAACTGGGCGTTCCCGAAGGCGAACAGCCCGCCGTCGGAGGCCACCTCCCAGTAGCCGGACGAGGGAAGTGAACCGTTGACGGCCAGGGTTCGATCAATCCCGCTGGGGTCGTTCGCGATCGCACCCACGGCCCAACACGAGCTCGGAGACGGGCACGTGACCGCGGAGAGCTGGCCACCCGCACCGGAGCCGCCAGCGGTCTGGATCGACTGATCCTGCCAGCTCGACCCGTTCCACTCCAGCAAGATCGTCGATGTTCTCGCGTTGGCGAACGAGTGTCCGACCGCCACGCAGCTTGTCCCCGAAGTGCAGCTCACCCCTTCCAGCCCGGCAGAGGCAACCTGAAGTTGCGGCGTTGGCACCTGGGCCCACGCAGACCCGTTCCAATCGAGAGCCACGGGCTGGTAATCCATGCCGAAGTGCGTGCCCGAGGCTGTGAAGGACCCCACCGCCCAGCAGTCGGACGCGTTGACGCAGGTGACCGAGTCCAGGACGCCCTGAACCGCCGGGGTACTGGCCTGCGTCCAGATCAGCCCGTTCCAGTCCAGCACCAGCGGTGCCTCTGTTCCGGTGGCAAACGAGTCTCCCACCGCCACGCAACTTGTCGCCGAAGTGCACGTCACGCCGGAGAGGCCACCCTGCCTGGCGACGAGCGGCGGCACCACGACCTGTGTCCACTTCGCTCCGTTCCAGTGGAGCGCGAGCGGCGCGACGTCGGGCTGAGGGTTCGTCTGGCCGACGGCCCAGCAGTCCGTGGACGACACGCAGGTGACGGCGGAAAGGAGGTTGTCCGCTGTGCTCCCACCGGGATTGGGCGTCGATACCTGGGTCCACGTCGAACCGCTCCATTCGAGGGCCATGGTGGTGGTCGGACCACCGTTGCCCGATCCGTACTCTCCTACGGCCCAGCACTCCGACGCCGACGCGCACGCCACCGCCCGAAGCGCGTTCGCTTCGCCTGAACCCCCCGGGTCCGGGCTGGGCACCGCAGCCCAGGCCGAGCCGTCCCACTGCATCGTCACGCTCTGCGCGTCGGGACTCCCCGGTTCCGAGTACCCAACGGACCAGCAGTCAGAGGTCGACATACACGACACTCCGGTGAGGAAGTCCGAAGCATTCGACGGTCCGGGGTTCGGGGTCGCCGCCTGCACCCACACCAGCCCCTGGGCCGCCGCCGCCCCGCTGGACATCGCCACCGAGATCAGCACGGCCCCCACGAAGAGTGCCGACGCCGACGCGATCCGCATCAGCACACGCCGTGCCGTCCGTCGAACGTTCTGTCGCGTCGTTGATCTGGTCATCAGCCGACCCCGCCTCCGCCACCAAGACTTCTGGGATGGATCTCTCCCACCCTCACGCAACGCTCCAACCAGTCCAACCTAACGATGGAGGCCCGGAACAGCAATGAACTATGGTCTGGCGAAGGCGAGCACTAGTGCTCGCCGGGTGCCGGTGAGGAACCGGCCACCCGTGCAGCGTGAATCAGGGGTAGTGGAATGGGCGGTCCCACGACACGGCACGACGATCTCGGCTTCCGGGAGCAACGGCTCGTGGACCTGGCCATCGAAGTGTTGGCTGCCGGGGCCCTGGACGGTCTGGGAGGCCCGCGAAGCCGTGGTGCGGCCCCGGTGCAGACGCTGGCCAGCCGGATGGGTGTGTCACGCGGGGTGGTCACCCGCGCCTTGGATCGACTCACCGGCGTTCCCGGAGCCACCGCGGTCGACCTGGTAGTGGATCACGTCTTCGACCCCGAGAGGAACGGCGAGCGGGTCCTCCGTGAGGCCTTCGTCTCCCTCCTGACCGACGCCGTCGACCCGGTGTCTCTGGCCGACCACACAGTGCTGGTCGTGAGGGATGCCCTGGCGGAGATCCTCACCACCGCCTTCGACGACCCCGAGACCCGCCGGTTGTCCGGACTGGCCTGCCTATTGCACGCGGCCGCGGTGCTGTGCGACCCGGCGACGTCGCACGGTGCCTCGTCTCGAGCAGCCAGGAGCATCGCGACCAAACGGAGGGCAAGCTACCGTGAATCCCTGGCCGTCCAGGCGGCCGGGCTGAGGCTCCTCCTGGGCGCCACCCGTCGTCGACCCCGTTCCAGCCTCGACGAGGAACGAATCGTGTGCGCCCTCCAGTGCCTGTTCGACGGCTACCTGGTCCGGTTCCTCGTCGACGACACCGAGTGGCCCATGGAAGGGTTCGTGGAGCTGGCGTGGGAGATGGCGATGGCTCTGACCGAGCCGTTGCCCGCCGGTGACGGACCGGGCGCCACGCCTCGTCAACCCACCACGCCGGCCGGTCCCAACCCTCGGGCTGTCGCGAGCGACCTTCACCGATTGGTGAAAGGGGTGCCGGGGGCCTGGCGAACCGGGGTGGAGCTGCTCTTGGCCTCGGTCCCGATCCGCCCCGGTACCGACACTCGGGCCGACGGGGCCACCGGCACCGACGCCGACGCCGACGACGGGGGCACCGACGCCGACGACGCGCTCCTCGCCGCGGTGGCCGAGCTCATCGCCGCCGAGGAGAGCTTCGGCGATCGGGTGGACCCACGACGAACGGCCGAGCTCCTCATCGAGCTGGCCCGCCAGGGATCCGCTGGTCGACCGGGGTGGGAGGCGCTGCTCGCGTACCTCGACACCCTTCGGGATCCGAGCCCCGCTGACGGGGCGCCGCCCACCGGCTGCTAGCATGGCCCTGTACCCGGTCGGACACGCTGACCGGCTGTCGGCTCGGGCCGACGGGGCCTGATTCGAGTTTCACGTTCGAGTTGGCCTGTTCCGTACTCGACGGGAGCTCAGTGGTTCTTTCATTTCGCGAATTGGGCGTGCCTGCCCACCTGGTCTCCAGGCTCGAGGCCCAGGGCATCACCGAGCCCTTCCCGATCCAGGCCGCCACCATCGCCGACGCCCTGGCCGGGCGTGACGTCTGCGGGCGGGCCCCCACCGGTTCGGGGAAGACCCTGGCCTTCGGGCTGGTCCTCATGACCCGCGTCGGCACCGGCCACACTGCCACCGGCACCAGCACCGCCACCGGCCCGGGCACCCGCCCGTCCACGAGGGCCAAGCCCCGCAGGCCCCGGGCGCTGGTGCTCGTCCCCACCCGCGAGCTGGCCGCCCAGGTCAGCGACGAGCTGGCCTCCCTCTGTGACCGCAAGGGCCGCAGCGTGCTGGCCATCTACGGCGGCACCGGCTACGGCCCGGCCCGGCGGGCACTCGACGCCGGGGTGGACGTGGTGGTGGCGTGCCCGGGCCGGCTCGAAGATCTGGTGTCCCAAGGGGCGGTCAGTCTCGGCGACGTCGAGACGGTGGTCCTCGACGAGGCCGACCGCATGGCCGACATGGGGTTCTTGCCCGCAGTCAGGCGCCTCTTGGACCTGACGGCACCGGATCGCCAGGTGCTGCTGTTCTCCGCCACCATCGGCCGTGAGGTCGAGGCGATCATCGAGAGGTACCAACGGGACCCGGTCCGTCACGACGTCGACGGCGACACGGCGAGCGTCGGCGAGGTGACGCACCTGTTCTGGCGCTCCGAGAAGGCCGATCGGGTGCGCCTGACCGCCCGCCTGGTCTACGAGCACGGACGGGCCATCGTGTTCTGCCGGACCAAGCGCGGTGCCGACCGGGTGGCCCGCCAGCTCGCGGCCAGCGGCGTGGGGGCCGTGGCCATTCACGGTGACCGGACCCAGGCTCAGCGGGAGCGGGCCCTGGCGGCGTTCGTGGACGGGCGGGTGGCGGCGCTCGTGGCCACCGACGTGGCGGCACGGGGCATTCACATCGACGACCTCCCATGCGTGGTCCACTACGACCCGCCGGGCGAAGCCACCGACTACGTGCACCGGTCGGGCCGCACCGGTCGGGCCGGGAGCACGGGCATCGTGGTCTCCCTCGTAACCCAAGACAGCGAGGCTGCGATCCGCAGCCTCCAACGTGCCCTGGGGCTCCCGCAAGCCTGCACCGCACCCGGAGAGCTGGTCACGACACTGCCACCCACGCCGCCAGGCGCGTCGAGGATGGCGAATGGAGCAAGCCTCACCGGATCCCGATCGCCCAAGGGGAAGGCCGCCCCACGCCCCGCAGAGTCCCGACGGCGGCCCACGTCGCGCCCTCGGACCGTGCCCCACGACGGTCGGACGACCGCTGACCGGAGAAAGGCCGTGCCGACGGGCACGGTGAAGTTCTTCGACGTCGCCAAGGGATACGGCTTCGTGTCCCGGCCCGGGGCCAAGGACCTCTTCGTCCACTCGTCCCAGCTCGGCGAGTTCAGCCGGACCGGGCTACGGCCGGGCCAGCAGGTGGAGTTCGAGATCGCACCGGGTCGCAAGGGCGACGAGGCCCGTGGCGTGAGGGTGGTCTGACTTCGGGGGGACGACATCGATGGTCACCGGACCTCACCCCAGGATCGGTGGTCGAATGAGAGGAGGGGTACATGGCACGTCCGCGATCTACCTTCGGGAAGCTCCAGCGGGACCAGGCGAAGCGAGCGAAGGCCAAGGCCAAGCAGGAAGACCGCCTGGCCCGCCGGGAGGAGCGGGCCGAGCCCGGTGAGCCCGACGTCGAGCCGGCAGAGGACCAAGAAGCGTTGCTGGCGGCGTTCGCCCGCCTGCACGAGGATCTGGCCGACGGGCGGATCTCCCTGGACGACTTCGAAGTTCGCCAGGAGGAGCTCCGCAGCCGACTCCGCGTCGACTGAGGGAGCCGGACCCGAAGAGCGCTACTGCGGCGAGGTCGGTGGGTGGCGGTGCTCGATCCAGCGCCGCAGACCGGCGGCGTTCGAATGGACGCCGTTCATGATCTCGAGCTTCTCTCGATGCTCGGGCGCCACGTCGTCGACGAGGGCGTCGAACCGCTCCGAGAGCGCGTCGGCGATGTCCCGCCCCTGGCGATAGGCCGTTTCGGCCGTCTCGGCCCACTGGCGAAGCGTGCTCTCGGCTTCGGCCAGCAGATCGGCGGGATCGGGCAGTAGACCGTAGTGGGCCAGAGCGATCCCCGAGGGACGGCGCTCGGCGAAGCGCTGCAGCGAGTGGAGGGCCTGGTCCAGGTCGAAGTCCGGCGGTGGCGTCGAGGGTCGCAGCACCCCGGCGTCGGGGAGGCGGACCCCGACGGCGTCGCCCGCGAACAGGACGCCGCTCGTCGAGTCGTGCAGCCCGAGGTGGTGCTTGGCGTGGCCGGGGGAGTCCACCGCCACCAGCACCCGCTCGGGTCCCACCCGGATCTCCTCACCGTCGGCCAGCACGTGGATCCGCTCCGCGGCGGTCGGCTCGAGCCGCCCGTACAGCGAGTCGAGCAGGGACCCGTAGACCCGGGCTGCCGAGTCCACCAGCCGGGTCGGGTCGGCCAGGTGCCGGGCGCCCTTCTCGTGGACGTAGACGGTGGCCCCGGGAAAGGCCCGGGCCACGTCCCCCACGCCGCCGGCGTGGTCCAGGTGGATGTGGGTCACCACCACCCCCGCCAGGTCGGAGGGACCCATGCCCAGGTCGTCAAGCGCGGCCAGCAGCACGGGCACCGACGTCTGGCTCCCGGTCTCCACCAGCACCGGCGCCGGTCCCTCGATCACGTAACCAGCGGTGACCCGCTGCCACCCCCCCAGCATGGTGTCGATCTCGATCACCCCCGGAGCGATGACCGAGGAGGTCCCCGGCCGAACCGGCAAATCGGCACCTGTCCCGGCATCGTCGTTCACACCCCGGCCACCTCGACCACCACCTTCACGTCGTCGGGCCGCCGGTCGAGAGCCTCGGACCAGTGGGAGAGGGGCACCTTCCGGCTCACCACCCGCTCCAGCCAGTCTCGATCGGCCCGGGCCAGGGCCTCGGCGGCGGCCTCGTAGTGGCGGCGGTTGGCGTTCACCGATCCCACCACCGTCTCGTTGGACAGGACCATCGAGCGGTTGAGCGATCCCTCGTCCACTTGGATAGTCCTACCTCCCGAGGAGACCCCGGTGAGGCACACCACCCCGCCGGGTCCGACGTGCTCCATGGCGTCGAGCACCAGTGACGACACGCCGGTGCACTCGATGATGACGTCGGGCTCGGCACAGGCGTCGGCTACGGATCCGGTGTGGTAGTTGGCGCCGAGCGCACGGACCAGGTCGGGCTTCAGCCCTTGGGTCACCTGGTCGATCACGTGCACCTCCATCCCCCGTTGGACCCCGATGAGTGCGGCCAGCAGGCCGATGGGACCGGCGCCGGTGACTACGACCTTCTCCGGCGCCCAATGGGCCCGTCCGCCGATGCGATCCACCTGTTCCCAGGCTTTGGCCACCACGCTGGTGGGCTCGAGCAAGACCCCACAGAGACCCAGTGACGGGTCCACCTTGACCACGTACTCGGGCGTGATCCGGTACTGCTCGGAGAGGTAGCCGTCGTGCTCCTTGATCCCCCGCTCGGTGTACTCCCCGTTCCGGCAGAAGTCCCACTCGCCCACCGCACAGTTCGCACACGGGACCGGGTCGGGACGCCGGACGATCCCCACGACCAGGTCGCCGGCGACCACCGCCGCGCCCTTGGGCGCCTCGACGACCCGACCGAGGGACTCGTGGCCCAAGATGAGCCGCTCGCGCCCGGGAGGAGCCCACCCGTAGGCCCCCGAGAGGATCTCCACGTCGGTCCCGCATATGCCGACGGCGACGGTGTCGACCAGGACCGGTCCGTCGGAATCTGGGGGAGCGTCCACTTCGGAGAGCTCGGCGCTCCCCTTCTTCATGGGAATGACCGTCAGTGCCTTCATGGGATCCTCCTCGTCACTTCTCGCTCGTCTCCCGGCGGCGGCGGGCCACGGCGCCCAGGCTCCAGCGGGCTCGCGCCGAGGACCCCGAGCCGAGCGCCGCCACATGACCTCCGTTGGTCAGGCGATGGCGCCGGTCGGTCCGGGCCCGATCGGGAGCCAGCGGCTCGTGACCGGTCAACCGGCAGGCGGTGTTCACCAGAGAGACGTGGGAGAAAGCCTGGGGGAAGTTCCCGACCAGACGCCCGGCGACCGGGTCGAACTCCTCGGACAGAAGGCCCAGATCGTTGCGGAGGGACAGCAGGCGTTCGAACAGTGCCCGGGCGTCTTCGGTCCGCCCGATCATGTGGAGGCAGTCCGCCAGCCAGAACGAACAGGCCAGGAACGCCCCCTCGCGTCCCGACAGGCCGTCGACTGCCCCGTCGGCGGCGGTGCGATAGCGCAGGACGAACCCCCCGTCCACCAGCTCGCGCTCGACAGCCTCGATGGTGCTGACCACTCGCGGATCAGTGGCCGGCAGGAAACCCACCAGAGGGATCATGAGGATGCTGGCGTCGAGTTGGTCTGACCCGTAGTACTGGGTGAAGGCCTTCCGATCGGTGTTGTAGCCCTTCTCGCAGACCTCGCTGTGGATCTCGCTGCGCAGTGCCTTCCACCGCTCTACCGGCCCTTCGAGGTCGGGCCACTCCTCCATGGTCCGGACCGCCCGGTCCACGGCGACCCAGGCCATCACCTTGGAATGGGTGAAGTGCCGTCGCGGCCCGCGAACCTCCCAGATACCGTCGTCGGGCTGCTTCCACCCCTCTTCGAGGAAGTCGACCAAGTTGCGTTGGAGGTCCCAGATGGCCCGGCTGTGGACGCCGTCGCTCTGGCTGGCCGAGAACAGCGCCGACATGACCTCCCCGTAGACGTCGAGCTGGTACTGGCCGGCGGCGGCGTTCCCGATCCGGACCGGGGTCGATCCCTCGTACCCAGGGAGCCACTCCACCTCCCACTCGTCGAGGCGGCGCTCCCCGGAGGTCCCGTACATGATCTGGAGCTTGGCCACGTCCCCGGCCGTGGCCCGCAGGAGCCAGTCCCTCCAGGCCATGGCTTCGTCGTGGTAGCCGCCGCGCATGAGCGACTCGAGGGTCAGCGTGGCGTCGCGCAACCAGCAGTACCGGTAGTCCCAGTTGCGGTTGCCCCCCAGAGCCTCGGGCAATGAGGTGGTCGCCGCGGCCACGATGCCCCCGGTCGGCTCGTACGTGAGCGCCTTCAACGTGATGAGCGAGCGCTGGACGGCTTCGGCGTACTCACCGCGGTACGTTCCCGACTCGCTCCAGTCCCGCCACCACGACTCCGTCCCGGCCGCGGCGTACCAGGGATCGACCGGGCGGGGTGGGGTCTCGTGGGACGGGTACCAGGTGAGGAGGTAGGACACGTGCCGCCCCGACTCGATCGTCACCTCCGAGACCGTCTGCATGTGCTCGCCGTGGGTCTCGGCCGTGGTCCACAGGGCCACGGCGTTCGGGCCGGCGGTAGCGGTCAGCAGGCCCCCGCCGTGGGTGACCCAGGGAACAGAGGACCCGTAGTCGAAACGGACACTCAGCTCCATCCGGATCGGCACGCTCCCCCGCAGCCCTTCGACCAGCCTCACCACCTGGGGGTGCTCCTCGCGGATGGGCATGCAGTCGGTGACCCGGATCGTGCCGTCCGCGGTGTCGAACTCGGTCTCGAGCACCAAGGTCCCCTCGCGGTACCGGCGCCGGGTGGCGGTGACCACCTCCGCGCCGCCGGCCGGTGCGATCTTCCAGTAGCCGTGGTCGCCGGTTCCGAGGAGGCGGGAGAAGCAGGCCCCGGAGTCGAAGTGCGGCAGGCACAGCCAGTCGATGGATCCGTCGTTCCCCACGAGGGCCGCGGTGTGCAGGTCGCCGATCAGGGCGTAGTCCTCGATCGGCAACGGCATGGCCGCCATTCTTACCCGAGCCGGCGGAGCGACACCGGCGCGACCAGCCGGCTCGGTACCCGGACCCGCTCAGCCCGAGGTGCAGGCGCCGGTCCCCACCGCCGTCCCCGGTCCCCGCTCGGCCTCCCGGACCCGCTGGAGGACGCCGGGTGACGCCAGCGCGTAGCCCACTCCTGTGGTGACGGTGGAACGGGAGAAGACCACTCCGATCACCGTGCCCGACGGGGTGACCATGGGCCCGCCGGAGTTCCCCGGCTCCACGTCGGCGTCGATCTGGTAGACGTCACGTACCACGGTGCCCTGGTTGTAGATGTCACGGCCGATGGCCGTGAGGTTGGCGGCCACGCCGGCCGGCCCCACGACCAGAGGACCGTCCTCGGGGAATCCCAGCACCGCGCCCTTGACGCCGCGACCCACGGTCGACGGGTCGATCGGCAGCGGCGCTCCGAGCGGGGCTGAGGTCTTCAGGACGGCCAGGTCGAAGCGCGGATCGAAGAAGATGGGCTTGGCCCGGTACGTCCCCCCGGCCACCTGGACCTGGGTCGCCGGCTCTCCGGCCACCACGTGGGCGTTGGTCACGACCAGCCCCGGAGCCACGACGAAGCCGGAGCCTTCCTGGAGGTAGCCGCAGGCCTGGCCGAGGACCTTCACCATGGACCCCGCCAGCCGGGCTCCCACGGCAGTGGACTCGGCGTTCGACAGGACCGGCACCGGGCTGGCGTTCGGCCCACCGAGGTCGGCGAAGACCGGAGGGAACCCGGTGTCGTCCAGGTACCCCTGGGCCCGGGCCAACAGGCCTGGCACCGGAGGCATGATCGCCTGGACCTCCTTCAGCACGTCGGACTGCTGGATCTGCGCGCTCAGCCAGGAGAAACGGCTCTGGGCCAGCAGGTTGGCCAGCAGCCAGGCGGAGATCAGCACCGCCACCACCGCGACGGCCACCCCGAGCACCGAGTCCACCGTGCCCAGGTGGATCCTGCGGACTACCCCGTGGCCCCAGGCCCCGAGCACCCGCCCGCCGGTGCCGAGGGCGATGGCCGGCACCAGCACGAAGACGAGGGTGAGCGCCGCCCTGGTCGGGGCGCTGTGGATGGAAGGGACCACGGCCACCGCCAGGAGGAGCCCGAGGGCCAGCCCGGCGACGAACCCGACGAAGCTGCACACCTGGACCAGCGCTCCGAGCCGCAGACCGTGCACCGCGGCGGCCACCGCCACCAAGATGAGCACGACATCCACCACGTTCACCGGGCCGAGGGTAGACGACCACCCGGGCTCCACCGGGTCATCGATCTCCCTCCTGTGCCCCGGTAGGATCGACCGATCGTGAGGATCCAAGGGCCAGCCGAGCACGGGCCGTGTCCGGGGCCGGCCGTCGGCGGTCGCCGGTGATCTCCCGATCGGCTGCCGCGCTCCTCACCTTGGTCGCCGGGGCGGGCGGGGCCGGCTGCGCCATCCACTCGAGTGGGACGTCGATCGGCCAGAAGCCCCCGGCGGCGCCTGTGGGCGTGGTGGGCCAACCGGCACCGGCGGGCACCGGGTTCCTCACCGCCGTCTCCTGCGGCTCGGTTCGGGACTGCTGGGCCGTGGGCCAGCCACCGGCCGGAGCCCTCACAGCTCCAGCCGGGGCCACGACGGTGGTCATCGACGCCACGGTCGACGGCGGGACATCGTGGCGTCCCGAGACGGTTGCCGTCCTCGGACCGACGTCGCTCACCTCGATCTCCTGCCCGACCGCCGGTACCTGCATGGCGGTGGGGAGCACCGACATCACCAGCGCGGTAGTGGGTGCGGTGCTGGTCACCACCGACGGTGGTCGGACGTGGACGTCGGTCGGACCACCTTCGGGGTCGGTGGACCTCTCGGCGGTGACGTGCGCCGCCGCCGGTGACTGCCTCGTCCTGGCCTCGAGCGGCGCCGGCTGGTGGTCGGCTTCGACCTCCGATGGGGGCCAGGTGTGGCAACGAACCGGCAACCTGCCCACAGGTTTCGACGGAGCGAGCTCTCTGGCCTGCAACGGGCCGACACAGTGCGTGACCGTCGGCTACGTCACGAAAGCCCAGGGGCAAGGGACCGGAGCGGTGGCCGTCACCGACGACGGCGGCGGCACCTGGGCTGCCGGGACGGTCCCGGCCGGGACCGGGCTCCTTCACGGCGTGGCGTGCCCCACCCTGCTCTCCTGCATCGCCGTGGGCACCACCGCCACGGCGACCACCGACATCACCCCGGCCAGCAGCCAGCTCCTCACCAGCACCGACGGGGGGCACACGTGGACCGGTCTTTCGGCCCCGGCCGGCGTGGACGACGCCTACTCCATCGCCTGCCCCACCACCACCACCTGCATCACCGTCGGGACCAGGTGGACTTCCGCCAAGCCACCGACGCCTACCGGCGGGGTGGTGGTCTCCACCGACGCCGGCACTTCTTGGACCGATCCACCGTTGCGGTACCTCCCCTCGGGCCTCACCGCCGTGGCGTGTCCCGCGTCGACGACGTGCGTGACGACCGGCGGCGACGTCGTGGCTCAGGTCGTGCTCCCGACGCCGGCCCGCCCCCGATCATCGGGCCGCGGATCCCAGAACTGATTGGCGAGCTTTCCACGCCGGGCAGAGGTGACCACCGGGAGGGCTCGCACTCTCAGCGACCTGGTCGGAGAGCCCGACAATCTGCCGACGAGGCGACGCGCCGGGCCACCAGCTCCTTGGTAAGGAGCTCGAGAGAGGCGTTCAGCTCGGAGAAGCGGCGCCGCCCCAGTATCTCGGTGATCCGCAGCTGGGCCTCGCCGGCCCCGGCGTAGATCGTCCGCCCGAGCTGTCGTCCCCAGCCACCCCAGCTCCCGCCCATGGACGATCTGGCTCGCATCGCTTCGTCCCATGGCCTCAGACCGATGGGGCCTCCCGTGAGCCCCGAGGACAGAGAGAGGGTCCTGGCCGGCGTCGGCTGAACCTCCGTCCGAAGGGGGATCGAGATCGGATCCCCGACGCCGCCAGAGGGCCAATGCGGTGCGGGCAGCTCTCGGTGGTGCTCGACCAGACGAGCAGGGTCATCTCTCGCACCGGTGGCGTCGGCACCCGCGGGCCCGGTCTGTCGGCGCGGTCCTACGAGCGCAGGGCGGCGGTCAGCACCGACGCCAGGTGGAGCGGTGAAGGGTCGACCTCCATGGTCAGGAGGCGGCGCATCACCGGGAGCGGGTGGCGCTGGGTGGCGAACCACGGTGGCTTCGGTCGCGATCGGAACGGACCGCGGACCACCGACTTCTCCGGACGGTCGAACATGAAGGCGTTCCCGACCACCCCGGTCCCCGACTGGATGTCAGTGACCGGATGCCCGGGGAACGCGCCCCACGTGGTGGCACCCAGAGCGAACACGGTGGCGTGCCAGATGTTCACCCCGATGCCGCCGTAACGCAGGTGGGCGACCGCCCGTCGCATGGCGGCCGCCACGTCGGGATCGCGCTCGGTGTCGGGATGGACCAGCACGGTGGCCGAGAGGGTGCCCCACACCACCGAGTTGCAGAAGTCCACGGCGGCGTCGATGTAAGCCGCCGTCGAAGCGGCGGGCAGGGCCGTCTCGGCCATCACCCCGCAGAACGCTTCCACGTTGAAGGCGATGTCGTCGACACGCCCGGGGTCCACGTCTCGCACCAGGGTCCACGGGAGCACGCCGTCCCCGGAGGCCCCGATGGACGTGGCGCCGGGGTGTGCCTGGACGAAGGCATCCCGGCGGGCGGCGGCACCGGGGTAGTAGGCCAGCCGGGTGGGGATGCGGGTCAGGGTCTGCGCCAGGGCTCCGAAGAAAGCCTCTCGCTGGGGCCAGCCGGCGTGGGTGATGATGACCCGGGAGGTGAGGCAATTGAAGCCGGCGTTGTTGACCAGCATGGTGGCGACGTGCTCGGCCTGGTAGAGAAGATCGTCACCGCTCCACGCGCCGGGCACGATGACGATCGGCGAGACATTCCCGAGCTCGCAGGTGACGGGTTTGTCCAAGAGCAGCTCGCCTGCCGCCTTGCGGCGGGCCCCGTCGTCGCCGGGACCGAACACGATGGCGTCGTGGGTCTTGTCCGAGCCGGTGATGTGGACCTCGTCCACCCTCGGGTGGTTGGTCAGGTAGGCACCGGCCTCGGCACCTCCTCTCACGATCCGCAGCACCCCGGCATCGACGAGCGCACGCATCGCCCGCTCCCAGTGGGGCACGAGGTAGTCGTTCACCGGGTTGGCCTTGAGCACCACGACCCGGCCCTCCACGAAGAGCTTGCTGAGCACGTCGCGCGGCCCCAGAGAGGCCACGTTCCCCGCACCGAGCACCACGGAGATCCCCTTGACGGCGTCGGGATCCCGGTAGGACCGGGCCTGTCCGGCGTCGATGTCGGTCCGGGACACCCCCGGGCGCATCCAGACCTCGCCGGTGGTCCGGGCGAAGAGCATGCGGTCGTAGCGCGAATCGGGGAAGACCCCGACCCGGAGCTGGCCGTCGATCCCCTCGGGGGCCACGCTCACCGGGCCCGGGTAGCGGGGGCGACCGCTCCGGCCGATGTCACGGATCGAGTCCCTGAGCAGCCGGGCCATGCGGGCGAAGGTGATGATCCCGGCGAAGAGCTCCTCGGCGGCTTCGGGCGAGCCCGGAGCGAGGCCCTTGGCCCGGCAGGCGTCGGCCAGCCAACCCTCGGCCGCACCCAGCGTGTCTTGCAGCACGCGATCGAGCAGGCTCGCCCGAGCGGCGGGGGAGGTGGCCGCCCACGACGAGACGCGGGCTCCGACGTCGGACAAGGCGGCATCGAGCACCGCGGTGTCCAGGGGCGTACCGGCCGGATCGGTCGGCACCGAGCCCCTCGTGGTCGATATCGCCATCACCTACCTCCTCTGGTCGTGTTCTGCAGTCCTACGCCGCGCCGCCCCGAGACGCCCCGGTTCATATCAGTGCCGGGAGCACCTCGGCGGCGATGAGCCGGATGTGGTCGAGGTCGTCGAGGTCGAGCACCTGGAGGTAGACGGTCTCGGCACCGACGTCGGCGAACGCCCGGCAGGCATCGGCCACCTGGGACGGGCTGCCGGCGGCCCCGTGGGCCCGCAACTCTTCGAGATCCCGCCCGATGCTCGCCGAGCGGCGTGCCAGGTCGTCGTCGGATGCGCCGCAGCACACCACCACGGCCGCCGACAGTCTCATGGTGGCCGGGTCACGCCCGGCGTCGGTGCAGGCCCGCCGGACCCGCTGGAACTGCGCCTCGGTGTCCTTCACCGAATGGAACGGCACGTTGAACTCGTCGGCGAAACGGGCCGCCAGGCGCGGGGTCCGCACCGGTCCGGCACCACCCATGATGATGGGCGGGCGCGGGGACTGGTGGGGCTTCGGCAGGGCCGGGCTGTCGACCAGCGAGTAGTGGCTCCCCTCGAAGGAGAAGCGCTCGCCGGGCGGCGTCGACCACAGCCCGGTGACGATCTCGAGCTGCTCTTCCAGGCGGTCGAACCGCTCCTTCATGGGCGGGAAGGGAATCCCGTAGGCCCGGTGCTCTTCGTCGTACCACCCGGCTCCCAGCCCCAGCTCCACCCGGCCCCCGCTCATGGCGTCGACTTGAGCCACGGAGATGGCCAGCGGTCCGGGCAGGCGAAAGGTGGCGGACGTGACCAGCGTGCCCAGCCTGAGCCGGCGGGTGTCCCGGGCCAGGCCGGCCAAGGTAACCCAGGCATCGGTGGGGCCGGGAAGTCCGTCCCCGCCCATGGTCAGGTAGTGATCCGAACGGAAGAACCCGTCGAAACCACACTCCTCGGCCACGGCCGCTGCGGCGGCGATCTGGTCGTAAGTGGCGCCTTGTTGGGGCTCGACGAAGACGCGGACCAGCACGCCCCCACCGTAGCGGCCGAGCCCGAGAGGCGCCGTCGGGTGGTCGGGGTCGGTCGGGTGGTCCCGCCTCCGGGTAGGTGGTAGAGAGGGCGGCGTGCAGATCGGCGCCGTGTTCCCCCAGAACGAGATCGGTGCCGACGCCGGTGCGGTCCGGGCGTTCGCCGAGGCGGCGGACGCCCTCGGCTACCGCCACCTCTTGGCCTACGACCACGTGCTCGGCGCCGACACGACGGTGCACCCCGGCTGGTCGGGGCCCTACGACCTCGAGGACACCTTCCACGAGCCGTTCGTGCTCTTCTCGTGGCTGGCCGCCAAGACCACCCTCGAGTTCGCCACGGCCATCCTCGTGGGCCCGCAACGCCAGACCGCGCTGGTGGCCAAGCAGGCGGCCGAGCTGGACATCCTCTCGGGCGGGGAACGCCTGCGGCTCGGCCTGGGCATCGGGTGGAACCGGGTGGAGTACCAGGCACTGGGCCAGACCTTCTCCGATCGGGCTGCCCGCCTCGAAGAGCAGGTGGTGGTGCTGCGCCGGCTGTGGACCGAGCCGAGCGTCACCTTCAGCGGCGCCTTCCACACGATCGAGGGAGCCGGGATCGCTCCGCTCCCGATCACCCGTCCGATCCCGGTCTGGCTCGGCGCCATGGCCCCGGCCGCGCTCAGGCGCGTCGGGCGGATCGCCGACGGCTGGTTTCCCCAGGTCCGACCCGGTGGCGGTCTCGAAGAGGCGCTGGAGGTCATCGCCGGTGCCGCGGTGGAGGTAGGTCGCGACCCAGGGACCATCGGCATGGAGGGCCAGGTGCTCTGGACGCCGGACGACCCGGACCGCCTCGCCCACCACGCAGACCGCTGGCGACGGTCCGGCGCCAGCCACCTGGCCCTGAACACCATGGGCGCCGTCGCGGGAGCAGAGGACGGACCCGACGGCTCGAAGAGCGGGTCCGTGGTCGACGGTCACATCGCCCTACTGGGCGCGGCGGCCGAGGTCCTGATCGGCGCTTGAGTAGAGGCCGGGCCCTCAGTAGCCCGACGGGAGCACCTGGCTGAGCGCGCCGAACCATACCCACAACAGCCCGAGCAGCACGATGGTCCCGGCCGCTCCGACCCACCATCGCCCCGTCCGGCGCCACACCAGGACCGTGGACACCCCCGCGGCCAGCGCCAGGAGGCCCCACCACAGCGCCGGTCCCAACCCTCCGGTCCCGGTCCCGGTCCCGAGGGTGCGGGCGCGGGCGGCGACGCCCGCTGACGGGGCGCCCGGTGACGGGCCGGCTGACGACGGGGCACCAGGTGACGACCCCGTTGGCGACCCCGTTGGCGACCCCGTTGGCGACCCTGACGGGGACACGAGCACCGCTCTCACCACCAGTCGGGTGACGGCGCTGTAGGGGGGGTTGCACGTGGTGAGGGTGAGGGTCGGGACCGAGGTGGGATCCAGCACGGCCACGTCCGTCGGGGCGACCACCGTGGTGCCGGTCACGTCGTAGCGGAACCGTCCCTGGAGAGTGGTCACGTAGATCGGGTCGCCACGTCGGACGCCACCCAGGCTGTAGAAGGGGTGAAGGTAGGTGGTGCGATGGCCGGCGATGGCCGCGTTCCCCGGGTTCCCCGGCATCGACGTCCCGACATAGTGGCCCGGTCCCAGCTCCAGGTCGTGCTCGTCGGTGCCCTGGACCACCACGAAGTCGACGCCAACAGCCGGGATGTCGATGACCCCTATCGGCTCCCCGTTCCCCGGTGGCGCCAGGACTGTCGGGACTGCCGCACTCCGTGTGACCGGCGCAGTGGAGCGTACGGTTGGTGCCGTCGCGCGTGAGCCGCCTGCGCCGAGCGGTGGGCCGCGGCCTTCGATCTCGGAGTGGAACTGACGGCGCAGGGCTTGTTGGTGGGACGCGGTGATGAGACCGGTGCCCCAGAGCTCGTAGGCCGCGAACAGGAGGACCAGGGTGCCGAGCACCAGGACCAGCACGCCCGCCCCCCGCACCGCCGCGCGAGCCGTCACCGGGCGAACAGTACCGGCCTCACCCTTCGGACACCATCGCTTCTCGCCGTCACCGGCGCCCGCTACCGAACTCGTCACCGCCTTCGGGCGGCGTCGGTCTCAATGTGGGCGCCACCTCCACGTCTAATGTCTCGGGCACATGTCACCGGACTTCGCAGCGGAGGGACGCGTTCTGGGCGTGCCCGTCGCGGAGCCCGAAGGGCAGGAGAGCGACCGCGGGCGATGGAACCTGAACCTGCTGCTCAACAGCATGATCGTGGTCCAGATCTGTGCCGTGATCGCCTTCGGGTCGATCACGATCCTCAGGTACCCACTGTGGTCCGTGGTCGACGAGGGTGCCCATTTCGACAACATCGCCTACATCGCCGAGCACCACTCGCTCCCAGTCCTGGGCAAGGCCCATGCAACCGAGCAAGAGCTGGCCATCGGCAAGGGCGTGTACCCCGGCCGCGTGAAGATCGACGCCGCCAAGGACGGTCTGGCAGGCCTGGACTACGAAGCGTTCCAGCCCCCCCTCTACTACCTCGTGGCCACGCCGTTCTTCTACTTGAACGGCAATTTCCATTCGAAGGCGATCATCCTCCGGTTCCTGGGACTGGCATTCCTCCTGCTTGCGATCGCCTTGTTCGCCCGCCTGTCACGGCACGTGCTCAAGAAGCGATGGCGCATCGGGCTGGCCGGTGGGCTGCTCGTGTTCCTGATGCCGGGCATCATCGTGAGGTCGGTCACCATCTCGAACGACTCCCTGGCCATCCCGATAGCCATCGCCACCGTGACCGAGCTCTGGATTGCTCTCGAGCGGCGGTCCAGCGGGCGCTTGATCGCGGCCGGAGCCCTCGTGTCCTGCGGGGTGCTCACCGACCTATACCTCGCCGAGATGGTGCCGGTGTTCATCGGTGTGGCGGCGGTTATCCTGTGGAGCTCTCGGACCTGGCGCGACGTGGTGCGCGTGGCCCTGGCCGCCGGGGTGGGCGTGGTCGTCGCCCTCCCGTGGTTCGTCTTCAACGCCGTCGAGTACCACGCCCTGACGGCGAGCGCTGTGGCCAAGGCCGAGCAACTGTCCACGGTGAACCCCCACCATCTGCACTTCACCGTCGGGCAGCTGCCGGCGCTCACGGTGGACTCCTTGTTCCAACCGCTCATGCCCCAGGAATGGGGTTCTCTCACGTTCCCCCACCCGCTCACGAACTACGTGAGCGTCCTGTTCCAGGTCCTGCTGGTACCGCTGGCCATCTTCTTGACCGTGGTGCTCGGGGGGCGCTTGTTCCGCACTGGGTACTGGGTGCTGGTGGCTCCCTGGGTGGTGAACGTCCTCTTGTGCTGGTACATCGACATCGGCCAGCAGTGGGAGTCCGGGGCCATGGTGGCCCGCTACACCTACGCCACCTTGACCATCCTCGGACTCTTCGTCGTGGCCGCCACGCTCTCGTTGGTCCGTTCGGTCAAGCCGGTGGTGGTGACCATGGTCCTCTCCACCGCCTTCCTGGTCGTCCTGTGGATCCAGGTCGTCCCGTCGATCGCCTCCACCCCGCACGCGTAGCCGGATCTGGAGCTCGGGTGTCCCGGGCGGCGGGTGGCCCGGACCTTCGGGGGCCCGTCCGAAAATTGTTAGCACTCTCGCCTATCGAGTGCTAAACTGGCAGCGTAGCCACCACGAAGGTGGCCCAAGTGCAGGAACCCTCAGCAAGCGAGGAGGTGGAGATCATGGCTCTTGTCCGAAGTGATCCGTTCCGAGACGTCGACCGGCTGTTCCAGCAGCTCTGGGGTCCCCAAAACGGCACCAGGGCTCTCACCATGCCCATGGACGCCTATCGAAAGGACGACTCGTTCCTCATCAGGGTGGACCTCCCCGGGGTGGACCCGGCGTCGGTGGACCTGACCGTGGAGGACAATGTCCTCACCATCAAGGCCGAACGCCCGCTCCCGCCGTCGACCGACGGTGTGGACTCGGTCATCACCGAGCGCCCCTACGGGACGTTCAGCCGCCAGGTGTTCCTCGGGACCAACCTGGACACCGAGCACATCGAGGCCGAGTACGAAGCCGGGGTGCTGACGGTGGTCATCCCCGTGGCCGCCCACGCCAAGCCCCGGCGCATCGAAGTCAAGGGGTCGGCCGAGCGTCAGCAGCTGTCGGCCTGAACGCGGCACCGACGCCGTAGCCGGCGCACGCCGACACGGCGTCGGTCCGCACCCGATCCACCCCGACGGGGCTTCGCCGCGGTAGGGTCAGCGCCCGACGACCGGCTCGCCCCGGGGCTGTTCCCATCCCGCCGTGCCGGTCCTGAGCTGAGCCACCGATCGGACAGGAGGGCCGTTGAACACCGGGGATACCGCATGGGTGCTGGCCAGCGCCGCCCTGGTGCTCTTCATGACGCCCGGCCTGGCCCTGTTCTACGGGGGCATGGTCCGCTCCAAAGGCGTCCTGGCGGTGATGATGCAGAGCTTCATCTGCATCGGGGTGGTCACGGTGCTCTGGGCCACGTTCGCCTTCAGCCTGGCCTTCGGTCCCGACGCCGGGGGCGGGATGATCGGCACCTTCGGGTTGGCCGGACTGGGACACATGGTCCACGGTCTCCCCGGCTACCACGATCTCACGGTGTCACCGCTGGCGGTGATGGTCTTCCAGATGATGTTCGCCGTGATCACCGCTGCACTCATCAGCGGGGGCGCGGTGGACCGGATTCGTTTCCCGGCCTTCGTGGTGTTCATCGTGTTGTGGTTGGTCCTGGTGTACGTGCCGCTGGCTCACTGGGTGTTCAGCCCGACCGGGTGGCTGGCCCAGCGTGGAGTGCTGGACTTCGCCGGCGGGACGGTGGTGGAGATCAACTCGGGCTTCTCCACCTTGGCCCTGGTGCTGGTGCTCGGACGGCGCCGCGGCTGGCCCCGGGAGCCGATGCCCCCCCACTCGGTCCCCCTCAGCCTCCTCGGTGCGGGGATCTTGTGGTTCGGTTGGTTCGGGTTCAACGCCGGATCAGCGCTCGGGGCCAACGACGTGGCCGTCCACGCCTTCGTGAACACCCAGCTGGCGGCCGCGGCCGGCCTCCTGGGATGGTTGCTGTTCGAGTCGGTGAAGGAGAAGGTGGCCACGACGCTCGGTGCCGCTTCGGGGGCGGTGGCCGGCATGGTGGCCATCACCCCGTGTGCCGGGTACATCGGCGCCATGCCGGCCCTCCTGGTGGGGGCGGTCGCCGGGATCGTGTGTGCGCTGGCCGTGAGGCTGAAATTCAAGCTCCGATATGACGACTCGCTCGACGTGCTCGGCGTTCACGGTGTCGGTGGGATCGTCGGCATGGTCCTGCTGGGGTTCTTCGCCTCCCGGGCCATCGACCCGGCCGGGTCCAATGGTCTGTTCGAGGGTGGCGGGCTCCACCTCGTCGGCATCGAGCTCCTGGCCACCGTCGTCGCCGTGGGCTTCTGCTTCGTCATGACCTACCTCATCGCCAAAGCCGTCGACCTCACCATCGGACTCAGGGTGTCGGCCGATCAGGAGTTCGAGGGTCTGGACCTCACCCAGCACGCCGAGACGGCCTACTCGATGGCCGGCGGCGGGCACATCGGCTGAGAGCTCAACCCGACCGGGCCTCCAAGGCGGCCAAGCGACTCGCCATCTGCCCCAGCAGCCGGTCCTGAGCAGCCATGTGCTCTTGGAGCTTGACGGCCTCGTGAAGGAGAGCGTCGGCGTCCCGGGAGGTGGCGTCGTCCCGGCGCTCCGCTTCGTCGGCCAGGATGTTCTGGCCGACCAGGACCACCGAGAGGAGGACCAGCTGGAGGAAGGTCTGGGAGATCCACGACACCAGGACCACGGCGCTGTGGGACCCGATCGCCGTGGGCAGACTGACGAGGGCCAGGGCGGCGAAGGCGTAGGCGCACCACATCGTGCCGACGCCGTTCGTCACCTTCAGGGCCAGCCAGGAATTGAAGCGTCGAAACGCTGTGCCGGGGGCCAGTGGGCTCTCCGGTGGAGAGGCGGCCGCAGTCCCGAGGACCAGCTTCGACTTGGTCCGCTCGTGGGGAACGTATTCGTAGATGGTGAGCGAGGTCACTGCCTGCCTCCTGTCGTCAGGACCAACGGGTTCGATCCCGTCCTGGCGAAGATAGCGACTGCGGCCGCGGCCGCTCGGTCCGGTGCTGCCGGTGCCGGATCGTCAGCTCGGTCGGGAGCCGACGACCGCCAGCCCGCCGATCGGGAATGATGGGAGCCGATGCGGCGCTACATCCTCACCGTCACCTGCCCGGACCGAACTGGGATCGTCGCCGCCGTGAGCGGGTTCATCGCCGACCACGGCGGTTGGGTGCTCGAGGCGGCGCAGCACGGCGACCTGTCCACCGGACGGTTCTTCTTGCGGATCGAAGTCATCGCCGACACCCTCCCGTTCGGCCCTGACGGGTTCCGTGATCGGTTCGAGCCCGTGGCCAGGGAGTTCGAGATGACCTGGTGGCTCTCGGACACCGACGTGAGGAAGCGGGTCGTGATCCTCGTCAGCCAGGAGGACCACTGCTTGGCCGACCTCCTCTACCGGTGGCGGAGCGGAGATCTCGAGTGCGACATTCCCTGCGTGATCTCGAACCACGACACACTGAGGTCTTTGGTGGAGTGGCACGGCATCGCCTACCACCATGTCCAGGTACCCGGTGGGTCGGCCGCCGGAGCTCGCGAGCCCGGGCGGGAGGAGGCCTTCGCCGAGATCGCCCGTCTCTTCGACGAGGCGGGCGGCGACGTGATGGTGCTGGCCCGCTACATGCAGATCCTCCCCGCCGGGCTGTGCGACCGGTACCGGGGTCGGATACTGAACATCCACCACAGCTTCCTGCCCTCGTTCGCCGGGGCCAGGCCGTACCACCAGGCCTTCGAACGAGGGGTGAAGCTCATCGGCGCCACCTGCCACTACGTGACCGCCGACCTGGACGCCGGTCCCATTATCGAGCAGGACATCCGACGGATCGACCATTCCGACACGGTCGACGAGCTGCTCCGTATCGGCCGCGACATCGAGCGCACCGTGCTGGCCCGGGGACTACGTTGGCACTTGGAGGACCGGGTGCTGGAGAACGGCGGACGAACCGTGGTGTTCACTTAGGTAGTCGAGCGTGAGCCGGCCAGCACCCGGGGATTGAACGGCGGGCGCCAGGGAAGCCCAGGGCGGCCCAAGGCGGCTTCAGACGGCCTCAGGCAATGGCCGAAGCCACGATGGGCTCGGGCTCAGATGAGCGGGGCACCGAAGACCGGGGCTCCAGAGAGCGAGGGTCAGACGAGTCGGACCCGGAATCCGGCCCGGGCTTGGACTCCGGCTCGATCTCACCGGCTGCCTCTTCCAGCGTCTGACCCATGGGCTCGGGGAGAGCCACGAGGGTGAGGGCAATCCCCACCACCGAGACGGCGGCCATGACCCCCATCACGCCGCTGATGCCGACGGCCTTCAGCAGGTGGGGGACGAAGAGCGCCCCGAGGAAGGCACCGAACTTCCCGCACGCGGCGGATATCCCGTCCGCGGTGCCCCGAACCGAGGTGGGGAAGATCTCGGAGGGGAACACGAACGTCGTGACGTTCGGCCCGAACTCGGTGAAGAAGTAGCTGATGGCGAACAGCGGCAGGAACACCCCCACAGCGGTCGCCCCGTCGGGGACAAGCCAGATGAGGGCGAAAGCTGCGGCCATCACCGCGAAGCCCTGCCACTGGATCCGGCGTCGGCCGATGCGGTCCATCAGGAAGACCGCCAGCCAGTAGCCGGGGAAGG
Organism: Actinomycetes bacterium; assembly: GCA_021791635.1. Classification (GTDB taxonomy): domain Bacteria; phylum Actinomycetota; class Acidimicrobiia; order Acidimicrobiales; family RAAP-2; genus JAJYWF01. The sequence goes on along the minus strand of JAJYWF010000038.1, from coordinate 1,052 downwards.
CGGCCACGGCGAAGATAGCCAACGAGATCAACGTGTGGTCCAGCAGCGTGCCCTTGGGCTGGAGCAGCTTCAAGATGAGCGGGCTGGACACCGAGTTTCCGTAGAAGGCGATGTCGAGGAGGAACCAGCTCCCCGCCGTACCGATGAGGCGGAGGAGGAAGGGACGGGAGGTGAGCTTCCGTCGGGCAGCGGAGGCAGTGGGGGCGGCGGGGGTCGGGGCCACAGCGGCAGTGAAGACCGGGACGACAGTGGCGGCGGGGGTCGGGGCGCCAGTGGCGGCGGGGGTCGGGGCGACAGTGGGACCCGGGGCGACAGTGGGACCGCTGACGGCCTCGGCTCCGTGGCCGGTGCCGTTCGACCGGCTGGCCGGTTCCTGGCCGGTCATCCAGGCCACCGTCTGGGCCGTGGCCGTGGCGTCACCCTGGACGGTCATCGTGTACCGGGGGGTCTCCCGGATCTTCCGGCGCAGGTAGATGACCGACGCCGCCGGGACCGCCCCGAGCCCGAGCATCAGCCTCCAGGCCAAGCCGTTGGACACCCCGGCGCCCAGGAAGATCGAAGCGATGGCCGGGCCGGCGAGCAGTCCGAGCCCTTGCATGGCGAACACCGACCCCACCAGCCGGCCCCGGGACTTGCGGGTCGAGTACTCCGAGGTGATCACGGCCGAGGTGGCGTAGTCCCCGCCGACTCCGTACCCAACGATGAGGCGGAAGATGAACAGAGAGGTGAAGTTCCAGGCGAAAGCGCACAGCACAGCGCCCAGCACCAAGATGGCCACCTCGACGCCGTACATACGCTTGCGCCCCAGCTTGTCCATGAGGCGCCCGAAGGTGAGGGCTCCGGCGACCGACGCCAAGAGGGAGATCGAGTTGAGGAGCGAGATCTGGTTCGTGCTCAGGTGGAAGATCGGGGTGAGCAGCACCGTGACCGTGCCGATGATGAACAGGTCGTAGGCGTCGGTGAAGAAGCCCATTCCGGCAGTGAACACCGTCAACCAGTGCTTCCGGCCCACGTCGGCCTCGTCCAGAGGGCGGTACAGGTCGGTGATGGTG
>JAJYWF010000037.1 GCA_021791635.1 Actinomycetes bacterium | reverse complement strand
GCACGCACAGGCCCAAGACCACCATCGCACCGAAGCCAATCGCCAGTCGGGTCACCGGCACCGTGCCCACCCGACTCGCCAAATCGCCAACCACGGGCATCGAACTGACCGCCCAGCCCTCGAGGGGTCGAGGCGGGTCACGTATCGACACCGCCATATCGACGATGGCGCCGCTGGTACTCCAGCACCGCTTCGTAAAGATTGGACCGACGCATGTCCGGCCACAGGACATCGGGAAACACCAACTCGCTGTAGGCGATCTCCCAGAGCAAGAAGTTGGAGATTCGGTACTCGCCTGAAGTTCGAATAACCAAATCAGGATCTGGCATGTCGGCGAAGTACAATCGCCGGGAGATAGCGCCCTCGTCCACCTTTCCCGCCGGCACGTGGTCGGCGACCAGGCGCCGAACGGCGTCGACGATCTCAGCTCGCCCCCCGTAGTTGAATGCCATCGTAAGAGTCATCCGTCGATTCTCCCTGGTGAGCTCGATGGACTCGTCCATCCTCTTCAAGACACGGCGGGGGACTCTCCAGTCTCTCCGGCCGGCAAAGCGGATCCGGACTCCCTTCTCGTTCAACTCGTCCCTCCGCCGCATGAGAAGTGATTCGTTGAAACCCATGAGATACCGCACCTCATCAGGAGGGCGGCGCCAGTTCTCGGTGGAGAAGGCATACATCGTCAGCCACTTGACCCCGATCTCCAGGGCGCCGTTCACGACATCGAGGAGCGCTTCCTCACCCGCGGCGTGTCCCTCGGTTCGGGGAAGATCCCGTTGACTGGCCCACCGACCATTCCCATCCATGACGCAGGCGACGTGAACTGGAACCCGTCTCAGATCGAGCTCTGAGGGAACAGGCGTCGCTTCGTGCGGCCCGGTGATGGATCCCGTTCCCAAGGGCCGGGAAGGACCATCGTGCTCACCCGATGCCGTTGGCCGTTTCCCCTGGTGCTGTCGGGGATCTCGAACCGATGCCGGGTGGATCGCCTCGGATCCCTTGCTGGAACCATCCACAAAGCGAACCTACCGCGTCCGGGTGAGTCGGAAGGAACGGTCAGGACCGACCCAGTTCGCCAGATCTCGCTGCAGCTGCCACGGAACTCCTGCTCCCCGCCCGAACGAGCACGGAGCGCCGTCGCAAGGCATGATCGAAAGGTGCCCCCCACCTCCCCTCACGGCAAGGCGAATCGCCCTCCCCGAGGCGAGCCCGACCCCCGCGACCGTCCGAACGCCGCCGGACAAGGGGATCCCGCCCCGGGCATCCCGCCCCGGGAATCGGGCATCGGGCATCGGGCATCGGGCATCGGGCATCGGGCATCGGGCATCGGGCATCGGGCATCGGGCATCGGGCATCGGGTGATGCTGAGGTGACCGTCGATCCAAACCAGTCGGACGCATCGAGGCAGAGCACCGCGGCCCTGGCGCGGGTGACGGCGAAGCTCCCCATGGGTGAGATGCGTCCCCAGCAGGTGCAGATGTGCCAGGCAGTCGCCGATGCCCTCGCCAAGGGACGCCACCTGGTAATTCAGGCCGGTACCGGGACGGGCAAGTCGCTCGCGTATTCGGTGCCTGCAGCCGCTTCGGGCAAGACCGTGGTGATCGCCACCGCGACCAAGGCCCTACAGGACCAGCTGGCCAAGAAGGACCTTCCTCTCGTCGCCAAGTCCAGTGCAGAACCTTTCACGTTCGCCGTTCTGAAGGGACGAGCCAACTACATCTGCCGCCAACGGGTGGCAGAGATATCCGGCGAAGGGATCCAGCAGGTTCTCGTGGGCGACGAGGACAGCGAATTGACCGGCGGGACAGACCCAACGGGCCTGGACGGAGGTGCCAGGGTCGGGGTCGCTGGAGGTGCCGGGGTCGGGGTCGCTGGAGGTGCCGGGGTCCCTGGAGGTGCCGGCGTCGCCACGACGGAAAGTGGCAGCGGAACCCGCACCGCAGACGACCCGGCGTTGTCCCCTTCCCCCCCGCGCACAACGGATCGGATCGTGGACCAGGTCCAGGAGTTGCTGCGATGGGCAGAGCAGACTCCCACGGGTGACCGGGCCGACCTGCCGTTCGAGCCCCACGAACGCGCTTGGTCAATGGTCAGTGTCGGAAGCCGCGAGTGCCCTGGTGCATTTCACTGCCCCTCGGGTCATCGGTGCTTCGCCGAAAGGGCACGTTCGACTGCAGCCCAGGCGGACGTCGTGGTGGTGAACACCCATCTCTATGGTGCCCACGTGGCCAGCGGGGGTGCTGTCCTTCCCGACCACGACGTCGTCATCTTCGACGAGGCACACGATCTCGAAGAGATCATGACTGCAAGCTTGGGTGTGGAGCTCTCCCCGGGACGGTTCCGCTCCTTGGCAAGGGCATCTCGGTCTCTACTCGACGGAGACTCGGTCCGATCAGTTGACGCGGTCGGAGAGCTCGCAGATCGTTGGCAAGAGACGCTCAATCCCCATCTGGGACTCCGGGTGTTCCAGTCTCACATGAGTCCCGGCGAAGGCTCGGAGCGAGGAAAGCCTCGTCCCACCGAACCTGCGGACAGGGAGAGAACGCGCGAACACACGTCGGTGGAGTCGCCACTGGGCGCTCCTTCGGATGGCGCCCTGGCCGGCCTGATCGAGCTCTCCATGGACCGTGTGCGTCGTCTCGTGGACTTGATCGAGTCCAGGCGAGCTGTCGACGGGAGCGACAGCCCCGGTGTCACGAACTCGACCGATGGGTCGATCTCCGCGAGCCCCGATACTGGCCGATCGGCCAGAGTCCTGACTGCCGCAGAACATCTTGCGTCGGACCTCAGTCGATTCGCGGTTCGCAGTGTGGACGAAGTTGCCTGGGTGGACGGCAGTCGTCGATCTCCCGTGCTCAGACTCTCACCAGTCAACGTCGGCCCGATTCTCGGTGAGCAGCTGTGGAACGAAGTCACCTCCGTGCTCACCAGTGCCACCATCCCACCCGGGCTGGCAGCACGGGTGGGGATCGCAGAGCTCGATGTCGATGTCGTCGACGTTGGCAGCCCATTCGACTATCGCCACCACGGGCTGCTGTACGTAGCCCGCCACCTGCCCGACCGGCGGAGTCCTTCTTCAGAAGCTGCGCTCCACGACGAGCTTGCCCGCCTCGTCCTCGCTGCGGGAGGTCGGACTCTGGCCCTGTTCACGAGCCGACGGGCCACTGATGCGGCGGCAGCAGCTTTGAGGAACCAGCTCCCCTATCAAATCCTGGTCCAGAACGACCTTCCGAAGAGCACCCTGCTGGCGCGATTCGCCGAGGACGAGACGTCGTGCCTATTCGCCACCCTTGGGTTCTGGCAGGGTGTCGATGTTCCCGGACGCTCGCTATCGCTGGTGACTCTGGACCGCCTCCCCTTCGCCCGCCCCGATGACCCACTGATCGAAGCCCGACGGGAGCGGGCCGGTCAGGGAGCATTCCGTGTCGTTGACCTTCCCCGGGCTGCGATGCTCTTGGCCCAAGGAGCTGGACGTCTGATCAGGTCAGCCGACGACAGGGGGGTCGTGGCGGTGCTCGATCCGAGGTTGGCGACCGCTTCCTACCGAGGTGTCCTGCTGGCTGCCCTCCCGCCCATGCGACGGACGACCGACTTCCTACAAGTCGAACGCTTTCTCCACGCGACCCTCGATGCAGCCGATTGAAGTATTCCGACATCGATCTCCGATTCCCATGACGTCGGCAACGCCACCCCTCTGTGGCGCCACAATCACTGGATCAATATCCCAGACGGTCCAACATGTCCTCACGCCTCTGCCAACGACGTTCGACGCGTACGAACAACTCGAGGTAGGCGCCCGGTGGAAGGAGCCGCCGCACTGCCGTCCCGGCGGACTTCAGGTGCTCGCCGCCGCGGCCGATCACTATCGCCTTCTGGGACTCTCGTTCCACGACGATCTCGCACCGAATTCTGGGCCACTCCCACTCGGTGACCCGGCAGGCCACCGAGTGCGGTAGCTCATCACGAACTCGCGCAAGGATCTGCTCCCGAACCAGTTCTGCCACCATCACGGCATCGGGCAGATCCGTCGCCATGTCGGGGGGAAAGTACGGAGGGCCGGCGGGCAGGCGTTCGACCACGGCTTCGACGAGCTCGGCCACCCCAGCCCCAGTCACTGCTGATACCGGGAAGAACTCGGCACCGGCGCCTCCGGCAATCCCGCCAACGGCCACCTCTTCGGCAGTCGCCTCTCCCGCCGTCACCTCTGCTTCCCTCTTGATGCCCGCCCCTCTCATCTCCTCGTCCAACGCCTCTGACACCGTTGCCAGCCGCTCCAAAGTTTGACCGGGTCGAGCAGCGTCGACCTTGTTCACCACGACCAGCAGGTTGGACCCGCGCTTCGGCTGCGGCGATCCCTGGGTCAACGGTCCCCATCCCGCACCGGTCGTCACCGCAGCGCTGCGAACGACGCGACCGAGCACGTTCCGATCCCCTGGTCCGATGGGTGCCGTGGCATCCACGACCACCAAGACCACGTCAACTTCCTCCAAGGACTCCCAGGCTCGCCGGTTCAATCGTTCTCCGAGGGGCGAGCGCGGCCGGTGAAATCCCGGCGTGTCCACGAAGACCACCTGCACATCGGGGCGATGGAGAATGCCGCGGATGCCATGGCGGGTGGTGTTCGGCTGGGGCGAGATGATCGAAACCTTCGTACCGACCATGGTGTTCACCAGAGACGACTTTCCGACGTTCGGCCGGCCCACCACCGCGACGAAGCCGCTCTTGAACGGCGCATTAGTCATGCTGGGTCGCGTTGCCCCTCACCTGCGGGAAGGGGCAGTCGCTCTATCCTGACCTGCCCAATTCGCCTTCCCTGAACCCGTTCGGCAATCAGCCGAATACCCTCGGCATCCACTGCCTCGCCTTCGGATGGCACGTGTCCAGCCAGATCGAGCAAGAGCCCACCGACCGTGTCCCAGCCGCCTTGAGGGAGTGGGGCACCGATCAGTTCACCGGCGTCGTCCACGCTCATCCTTCCCGTGACCACGAAGCTTCCGTCGGGCAATCGCTCGACGGATGGCTCCTCCACGTCGTACTCGTCGACAATCTCCCCAACCAGCTCCTCGATCAGATCCTCGAGGGTGACAAGACCTGCGGTTCCCCCATACTCATCCACAACGACGGAGAGGTGGAACTGCTCGTCCTGCATCTCACGAAGGAGGGAGGTCAGGCGCTTCGTCTCAGGAACGAAGTGCGCCGGGCGAACATGCAGGCGTACCGCATCCGTGCCATGCCCGTCGTGCTCCACCCGCATGAGGTCCTTCGTGTATGCGATCCCAATCACGTCATCGATGTTGTCTTCGAACACAGGAAGGCGGCTACGGCCCGCCTCCAGTGCCGCTATGAGTGCTTCACTTACCGGAACCTTCGCCTCGATGCTCTGCATGTCCGGACGCGGCACCATCACCTCTCTGACCACGGCGTCACCGAAGTCGATGACGGAGTGAATGAATGCCCGTTCTTCTGGTTCGATCACGTCCTCGGCATGCGCCACGTCGGCCATAGCCAGCAACTCGGACTCAGTGACATTCGAGGATGGATCCCGCACGTCGCTCTGCCGACGACCGATGAGGAGGTTCGCCAACCCGATCAGCACAGTCGACAGGGCGCGGACGGGGGGGAATCGGACCACCGCAGCAACGATCGGTGCGGTGAAAAGTGCAGCGCGATCTGAATTGTGCACTGCCCAGTTCTTCGGCACCGCCTCGAAAACCACGAAGATCACGACTACTTCGAACACGGTCCCGACCACCACTCCAAGGGCGCCAAGCCACTCTGATGCCAGGACTCCCACCAGCGTGGCTGACACCAGCTGGCAGATGAGAACCAGAAGGAGCACGGGATTGAGGAACTGCTCTGGGTGCTCGACGAGCCTGGAAAGTTGACGAGCTCCGCGTCGCTCCTCGTCCAGGAGCGATCGAGCTCTGACCCGAGTGGTACGGACCAAGCTGGTCTCTGCCAGCGCCAGAAGCCCTGAAGTGGCGAGCAGCAGCACGATCACAACCACCAGAATCCAGTCTTCGGGTCGAAAACGCGTGACCGATATCACTGCTCCATCCGTCCGCGTGCGTCCGATATCGCGTGGTGGAACCGGGAGAGCAATGTTCGCTCGAGCGCCTCCATCCGCTCGGCTTCTACTTCCTCTTCGTGGTCCATGCCCAAGAGATGCAGCAGCCCATGGACCACGAGCAGTGCCAGCTCATCAGCCACGCCTACCCCATGCTCAACTGCCTGACGAGCTGCGACGACCGGGCAGAGCACGACATCACCCAGCAAGACGGGAGGACGTGAATCGGCATCACTCCCCGGACCGATCCCACCCGAGTCGGGGAACCGTCCGGAAGGTTCGGCATCATCCTCGATGGGAAACGAGAGTACGTCGGTCGCTCCATCATGTCCCAGGAATTTCCTGTTCAAGCCGGCGATGGTGTCTTCGTCGACAAACAGCAGCGATACCTCGGCTTCACCCCCCACCCCGCGGTCGCTCAGGACCTCCCGGGCCAGACGAACCCACCTATCCAGGTCGACGGGCAGGTCGGACTGCTCGTCGGCGGCAAAGACATCAACCACCGGCGTCTTCAGGAAGGCCACCGGCGGGAGCAGTCCCCGCCGACGCCTCTACGTCCCGCCACGGCCTGCCTTTGGTGCCCGTCGAAGCGGCGCGGAGATCGGCTTGCTCGTAGGCGTCGACGATGTCGGCGACGATCTGGTGCCGCACGACATCCCGGCGGGTGAGGTGGACGAACGAGATTCCCTCGATAGGAGCGAGCAAGGCCTCGATTCCATCGAGCCCCGACCGACCACCCGGTACGTCCACTTGGGTGACGTCGCCGGTGACGACGCACGTGGACCCGAAACCGATCCGGGTCAGGAACATCTTCATCTGTTCGGGAGTGGTGTTCTGGGCCTCGTCGAGGATGATGAACGAGTCGTTCAGCGTCCGGCCCCGCATGAAGGCCAGTGGCGCCACTTCGACCGTTCCCCGGTCCAGCATCCGCTGAGCACCTTCGGGGTCAAGAAGGTCGTAGAGCGCGTCGTAGAGGGGTCGCAGGTATGGGTCAACCTTGGCCATGAGATCACCGGGAAGAAACCCAAGCCGTTCACCGGCCTCGACCGCCGGCCGGGTGAGGATGATCCGGTTCACCTGGTGTGATTGGAGTGCCCTCACAGCCTGGGCCACTGCCAGGTACGACTTTCCCGTTCCGGCCGGGCCTATCCCGAACGTGATGACGCTCGTCGACATGGCATCGGCGTAGCGCTTCTGTCCGGCCGTCCGGGGTCGGATCGACTTCCCCCTTGAGCCTCTCACCACTTCCGAGCTGAGAACCTCGGATGGCCGGAGATCTTCTCTGACCATGTCGATGGTGCGCGCCAGCGTGGGTGCGTCGAGCACCTGCCCGGATTCGAGCACGAGGACAAGATCGTCGAAGAGGTGGGCGACCCGGACGGCGTCAGGCCCGTCGGTCGAGATGACATTGCCCTGGACGGTGATCCGAGTCTTGGGGAAGGCATCCTCGACGAGGCGCAGCAGCTCGTCGCGCTGGCCGAGCAGGCCGGCCATGAGGTGGTTGTGTGGCACCATCGTCTCCGCTCGTAGGTCCAGGTGCTCCCCCACCGTCGCAGTCCTCGGCATGGGACCAGGGACCGTCATCCGGGCGGCCACGTCATGGCTCGACCGCCGATAACGTGCAAGTGGAGGTGAGGCACCGAGTTCATGGCATCGGACCCGACGTTCATCACCAGCCGGTAACCCCGATCTGAGGAAGCGATGCCTTCGTCGTTCGCCACTTCCCGAGCGGTCACCAACATCTCCGCTACTTCCTCGGCGTCTTCGAGCTCGAGGGCTGCTGCATTCTCGATATGGCGACGGGGGACTACGAGCACGTGCACTGGGGCCGTCGGATTGATATCCCGGAAGGCGACGACCTTCTCCGTCGAACGAACGACCTCGGCGGGAACCTTACCGGCCACGACGTCACAGAACAGGCAGGCACTCATGCCCGCTACCCCTCTTCACCCGAGGCATCGACATGGGGGGGATACAGATGCTCCAACTGGCCGGGAGCGATGCGGCACGAGTCGATGAACTGCTCCACGTCCTCCTCCTTCAGCCTGATCACCCGCCCGAACTTATAGGCCACCAGTTCTCCTTCGTCGATGAATCGGTAGAGGCTGCGAAGGGCAACGCCGAGCCTGGCTGCAGCCTCCTTCGTGCTGAGCCACTGCACGCGATCAGTCATCCTGCCCTCTCTCGCACCGGGTCTGCTCCAAGGACTGCTCATCCCTCCTGGGGACAACGGTACCGGTGCGGAGGGCCATCAGCGTTACACCGGCCACGATGGCCGCCGTCTCCGACCGCAGCACGTTCGGGCCGAGCCCGACTCGCGGACAGCCGAGCTCCAGCTCCTCGAGGCTCCAGCCCCCCTCGGGTCCCACGACCAGGCAAGACAATCCAGGTTCCGGCTGTGCTCCGCCCAGCTGAGCCTGACCGACGATCTCTCCGGCGGCCCGAGCAGCCCCCAGGAAGGAGCTGAGCCGCTGGGGCTCGAGCACCTCGGGAACCCACACCCGCCGGCACTGAGCCGATGCTTCGACGGCAACTCGCCTCAGCCGGTTCAGCGCCCTGCCCTTGCGGTCCTCCCCCCAGTGGACCACAGAACGGTCGGTGACGAGCGGGGCGATCCGGTCGATGCCGATCTCGGTCAACTTCTGGACGACGAGCTCAGAGCGCTCGCCCTTCGCCGGAGCGAACGCAACGGTGAGGGGCTCCTTGGGAGCTGGCTCGAAGTGCACCGCGCCAACGGCTTCGAGCTGCAAATCGCCGCTTTCCGTCCGGGCGGACCGGGATCGGCTCACCGATAACGCAGATCCCCTACCTCGCAACCGCCAGCAGCTCCAGCTCCCACGCCCGTCGCTCGCGACGATCTGCTCGCCTTCGCCAAGGCGAAGGACCCGGAGGAGGTGATGGCGGTCGGGCTCACCGATGACCGGGGAGCCCGGGTCGTCGACGAACACCTGGCTCGCCGCGGCAGCCCGTACCGCCGTGCCCCCGCCTCCGGCCGCGTCCGGAGAGGTCGTGGGCAAAGGTTGTGGCCCTCCAACGTCCAACGTCGTCAGCCGAACGCCGACCGAAGGCGCGACAGCACTCCGTCGTGCCCGCCCTCGCCGTCGGAAAGCTGCTCACCACGCTCGACGGCGAGCTGCCGAAGGAGGTCTACCTGCTTCGGAGTAAGTGTGGTCGGCGTCTCGACAATGAGCCGAACGAAGAGGTCTCCACGGCCGCGCCCGCGCAGATGCGGCACGCCCAGTCCCTTCAAACGAACGACATGACCACTTTGGGTGCCGGGTGCCACCACTACCCGTCGTGGTTCTTCCAGCGCTTCGACCTGGATCTCTGCACCCAGCGCGGCCTGGACCATGCCGATGTGTGCCGTGGAGTGCAGATCATCGCCCTTGCGAACAAAGCGCTCGTCGGGGACCACTGCGAGATGGACGAAGAGCGACCCGTTCGCCCCCCCACGCAGACCGGCCGGACCCCGATCGGCCAAGCGCAGCGTGGAACCGTCCTCCACCCCGGCCGGGATGTCCACGACGAAGCTCCGGTCCTCCATGAGCCGCCCCTCACCTCGACACTCAGGACAGGGGTCGTCGATGGTCTGCCCGAGACCCTTGCACCGGGAACAGGCCACCGAAGTGACCACCTGGCCTAGGAGCGACTGGCGTATTCGTCGTATCTCGCCGGTCCCCTGGCAGTCTGGACACGGGACCGGCTCGGTCCCGGGGCGAGCCCCGACACCCTGGCACGTCGTGCACTGCACCGGAAGCCTGATGGCGAGCTCCTTGCGGGCCCCGAACACTGCTTCGGAAAAGGCCAACGTCAAGCTCACTTCGGCGTCGGCCCCCGGCTGGGGACCACGACGACGGGCCCGACCCCCACTTCCAGCCATCGAGCCGAAGAACGCCTCGAAGAGGTCGCCGAGACCCCCGTCGAAGTCGAAACCGCCACTCCCGGCCCCGGACTGGCCGAAGCTGGCCGGACCGTACCGGTCGTACCGAGCCCGGCGTTCCCGGTCGCGGAGGACTTCGTAGGCGAATGACACCTCCTTGAACTTTGCCTCAGCCACCGGGTCGCCACCATTGGCGTCTGGGTGAAGCTCACGGGCTCTGCGTCGATAGGCGCGCTTGATCTCGTCGTCACTGGCGTCGCTTGGCACCCCCAGGAGCTCGTAGAGGTCGTTGACGCTCTCAGCCCCGGGCACGACCCCGCCCTCCTTTCACCCGCATCCGCGACGAGGTAGTGGCCTGGGCATTCGTGCCCTTGGCACCTGCTCCTGAACGGGGCCGATGGAGATCGCTCCGAGACGCGGATCCTCCGACCACGGGCAGTCCGGCCAACCTCTCACTGATCCCATCACTCACCAGGGTCGCCGCGGCCAGTGCCTCGGGGTAATTCATCCTGGTCGGACCCAGGATCCCTACCGCCCCCCCTTCGTATCCCTCGACCGACACCGGCGCCACGACGACAGCACAGGAGGCCAGCGGCTCGTAGCCGTGCTCGGTCCCGATCGCCACCGAGAGCCCGCGCCCTAAGACTTCACGGAGCAGGTTCACCACGACCATCTCCTGCTCGAGGATCCCGAGCACGCCACGGACCGTCTCGACCGCGTCGAACGCCAACGCCAAATGGGACGGCCCACCGACGAACACATGGTCGTACTGGTCATCCTCGCCGCGTCGGGCCAGGACGTCTTCGACCCGGGCCAGGACCCGGTCGCACGATGGGTCGCCGGTCTGGGCGATGGGCGCCAAGGTGGAGAGGGCGTGCCCGCAGAATTGAGACTGCAGCGCCGCCGCAGCGCCGTCGAGCACGGCATCGGGAGTGTCCTCCCCGAGATCCACCGTTCTCTTCTCCACGGCACCGTCGGCCAAGACCACCACGAGGAGCGCGACGCGTGGCTCCAGACCCACGAGCTGGACCGAACGCACCTCTGCGGACTCGTGACCTGGACCCACGACGACGGCCGCGTACGAAGTCAGGTCAGCCAGCAGCCCTGACGCCCGCTCCAGCATCTCTTCCATCTCCCCGTGGACTTGATCGAAGAATTGGCTGACCTGCTGGCGCTGAGCCTGCCCCAGAACACCGGGTCGGGCCAGGTGGTCGACGAAGAAGCGATACCCCTTGTCCGTGGGGATCCTCCCGGCGCTGGTATGGGGCTGGGTCAAGTACCCGTCCCCCTCGAGCGCCGCCATCTCGGCCCGCACGGTGGCCGAGGAGACTCCGGCGGCGCCGGCGATCTGCTGGGAACCCACCGGCTGTGCCGTTCCGATGTACCGGCTCACCACAGCCTGGAGGATGGTGGCCTTACGCTGGTCCAAGTCGCGCTCAGCTGGTTCTCCCAGCCCCTGTCGGCGATGCTTGGTGTCGGACATACCATCTCCTCACGAGGTCTGGCAGTCAAGTCTACCGACTGCCAATCTAGACTCCAGTCATTCGTCCAGCCTCAGGGCCGAGATGAACGCCTCCTGGGGGACTTCCACCCGGCCGATGTTCTTCATGCGCTTCTTGCCCTCCTTCTGGCGTTCGAGCAGCTTGCGCTTCCGGGTGATGTCTCCCCCGTAGCACTTGGCCAGGACGTCCTTCCGCTTGGCCTTGACAGTCTCTCGGGCCACGACCCGACCTCCGATGGCTGCCTGGATCGGGACATCGAACAACTGCCTCGGAATGAGCTGACGGAGCTTGTCGGTCATCCGCCGGCCGTAGGAATCGGCAACCGAGCGGTGGACGATGGTCGAGAACGCGTCGACTGCGACGTGATTGATGAGGACGTCAACCCGGACCAACGAAGCGGTCGCGTAACCCGCAGGCTCGTAGTCGAGGCTGGCATATCCCTTCGTTCGGCTCTTCAACTGGTCGAAGAAGTCCACCACGACCTCGGCCAAGGGTATCCGGTAGACCAGCTCCAACCGCTCGGGTGAGAGGTACTCCATCTTGGACATCTCACCTCGCTTGGCTTGAGCCAGTTCCATGACGGTCCCGGTGTACTCCGACGGGGTCAAAATGGTCGCCGTCAGCATCGGTTCATCGATGTGGTCGATCTGACTCGGATCAGGGAGATCCGTGGGATTGTCGACGTCGACGGTCGACCCGTCACTCAAGTGGGCCCGATATGCCACCGAGGGAGCAGTGGCAATCAGTGACAGATCGAATTCGCGTTCAAGTCGCTCCCGGACGATCTCCATGTGCAGCAAGCCGAGGAAGCCGCACCTGAACCCGAAGCCAAGGGCCTTTGACGATTCGGGCTCGAAGGTGAAGCTCGCGTCGTTCAGCTTCAGCTTCTCGAGAGCGTCCCTCAGATCGGGGAGCTCGTCGCCGTCGACCGGGTAGATGCCGCAGAACACCATCGGCTTGGGGTCCCGGTAGCCGGCCAGTGCGTCGGCTGCCGGTGCCGCGGCGTCGGTGACCGTCTCACCCGACCGGGCCTCGCCTACATCCTTGATCCCGGCAATGAGATATCCCACTTCGCCTGGCCCCAGTGCCGACACCGCTACTCCGTCGGGCGTGCGAACCCCGATCTCTTCGACGTCGTGGACCGACCCGGCTTGCATGAAGCGCAGGCGCGCCGTTGACCGGAGCGTGCCGTCGACCACTCGGACCGAGCTCACCACCCCGCGGTACTGATCATACGAAGAGTCGAAGATGAGCGCCCTGAGCGGCATCGTCGGGTCACCGGTCGGGGCCGGTACGCGTTCGATGATGGCATCGAGCAACTCTTCGACCCCCTGCCCCGTCTTGGCCGAGATGTGCAGAATTCCCTGGGCCGGTAGACCCAGGACCTGTTCGATCTCGTGGGCGCACCGCTCCGGATCAGCGGCCGGTAGATCGATCTTGTTGAGCACGGCGATGATCTCGAGGTCATGCTCGATGGCCTGATAGCAATTAGCCAGCGTCTGCGCTTGGATCCCCTGCGACGCATCCACGAGGAGCACTGCTCCCTCACAGGCCGCGAGCGACCGGCTCACTTCGTAACCAAAGTCCACGTGTCCCGGCGTGTCGATGAGGTGGAGGACATGGTCTCGAAACGTGACTCGGACATTCTGGGCCTTGATCGTGATCCCCCGCTCCCGCTCGATGTCCATGGAATCGAGGTACTGCTCCCTCATCATCCGGGGGTCCACCGCGCCCGTCAGCTCGAGAATTCGGTCGGAAAGGGTTGACTTTCCGTGGTCGACATGGCTGATGATCGAGAAATTCCGAATCCGGTCGCAGTCGCTGTTGGGTTGCTGCGCACCGGCAGAGGTTCCTGGAGACACGGTCTTACGATGGTACCGGTCCCGGCGGGCACTCCTTCGATACGCTCGCCGGACGCGTCGACGAGTCGACGCGTCGCCGCTCGGTCGAGGAGGCAGTGGCAGTGCGAACGGAACCATGGCTGCACAGGCGCTCTCCCAGGGCCAGTGCTTCAGGCCCGGGCCGCGGAGCAGCTTCCGAACGCCCGGCACAGCCCAGGTGCCCACGAAACCGGGGTGTCCACGTCGACCAGGCCAGCCTGGGCGCACCGATGAAGAAGGGGCGTGGGCGGCAGGCAATCGGCCCGGACCGGGGGCACCGGGCAGTGGGACTCCTCGGCCTCGTCGTCGTTGCGTCAGCGCTGTCGGCGTGCGGCCTGGTCACGAACCTGCTCCACACCCAAACGGAGATCCAGAACGCTGGGTACTCCAACGCCACGGTCGGTTACCGGACAGCCCGAGGGGTGATGATCGTCACGGTCACCGCCGATCCGAACAACCCTGTCGGCACATCCCGAGGGTCGGCGAAGTCGACAACGGCTCTGGCGGCCGAGACCCGGGGTGTGGCGTCCGTGGTGTGGCAGACCCTCCCCGGCTCGTTCGACGAGCTCTCGGTCACCATTCGCGGACTGGGTACGCAACGGTTCAGCCAGGCAGAACTCACCTCGCTGTTCGGAGCGCGGCCATCCACACTGGATCGGACGCCGTTGGCCGGTCAAGCGGCTAGGAGCGGGGCAATTGCCTCTGCCATCCTGCTCGTTGCCGTGGTCCTCATCGCCTGCCTCGTCCTCGTCTTCTGGATCCGGGTGCGAAGAGGTCGTCGCCTCCGCCAGCGTCAGCAGGCTGCGCTCATGATGACCACCTTGCCGCCCGAAGTGTGGGAGCTGGCGGAAGCGGGGAGCACGTCGCGGGCGCGACCCTCTCGGCGGGGTCGCCGGTCCTCGATGCCAGGCACGTCGTCGGGCGCGGCATCTCCCATCCTGCTCGGCTGGCCCCCACCACAACCCGGCTTCGCCCCGACCCCGCAGGGCGGACCCACCCCAGCTTCGACCCCGCAGGGCGGACCCACCCCAGCTTCGACCCCGCCAGAGATCCCCAACGGGCCGTAGCCTGCTACGATTCAGTGCCGCCAGGACGCTCGGCGGCGCCGAGCTGGCGGGATCGTGGCTCGAACCCGCACCTGGAACATCCGCCCCACCTCGAGGACTTCACATGGCCAACATCCGCAGCCAGATCAAGCGAAACCGACAGAACGAGCGCAGGCGGCTGCGAAACAAGGGCGTTCGCTCTGAGATCCGCACCCGCTCCAAGGTGGCCGTGACCCTCGCGTCGACCGGCGCCGAGGAAACGGCAGAGGCGCTCCGCCTGGCCGTCAAGAGGATCGACTCGGCAGCGGCCAAGGGAGTGATCCACAAGAACCAGGCCGCCAATCGCAAATCGCGTCTCATGCGGCGGGTGGCGGCCCTGGAAGCTGCTTCGTCGGACTGAGCACCCCAAGTCCGATCTCTCATCCGCGTTCGCGGGGCGCCCGACTCTAGGACGCCCGGCCCCTGACGCCGCGGGGCGCCGACCGGCTCCGGACCAGGCGACTGAGCCTGGCGACGAGGATCTCCAAGACCAGCTCAGGCGGCATGGCCGATCCCCCCTTCACATCGACGTCGGCGGTGGCCAGGAGCACGATGGCCTGGGCGATCCGGTCGTGACCCAGACGCCGGCTCTGAGCCAGCGCCTTCTTGGCCACGAACTGGCTCCTGATCCCCGCCACCGCCGCCGCTTCCTCGGCCGTCGTCACTTCGGCTCCGTCGAGGCGCAGGATGTCCGAGTAATGGCCGTGCAACACCGCCAGGATGGCCGGAGCAGCACGGCCACCTGGTCCCATCATCCGATGGAGGGTCGAGAGTGCCGCGGCGCTGGACCCGTCGTCGATGGCGTCGGTCAGCTCCCAAGGGGGCACCGCTCCGGCCTCGCCGAGGTAGGGTTCGAGCTCATCCTCGGAGATGGTGGCCCCCTCCCCGTACGCCGCGGCCAGGGTCCCCAGTACGCCGGCCAACCTCCCGACGTCGTCCCCGAGATGCTCCCCGAGGCGTCGGGCCGCTGATGCTCTCAGCCGCACCGGACCCGCCTTCAGGTGCTCGTCCAGCCACCGTGCCCGATCCCTGCCGGTGCCGACGGTCGCATCGACGACAGAGCCGGTGCTCTTCACTGCTTTGACCAACCCGGGGGGAACCGTTCCCCCCGAGGCGATCAGCACAATGACGTTGGTGGGCAGCGGGTTCTCCAGAGCCACCGCCAGGCGGTTCCCCTCGGCGCTGGTGAGCCTTCCGGCGTCCCTCACGACCACCACCCGGCGGTCGACGAGAAACGGCGGAGTCGTCGCGGCATCCACCACCGCGCCCACGTCCATGTCGTCAGCCGCCGGCCCGCCGTGCTCTTCGACGACCAGCGCCGGGTCGCGATCTCCCACCAGGTCGGCGATCAACGTCGCGGCCGTCTGGCCGACCACCGTGGGATCGGGTCCCCGCACCAGGTACACGGGACGCGCCTCGCCACTTGGCGCCTCGCCCCCACCGGCCCCGGCCCTGGCCCCGCCCGACCCGCTCACGCTTTGCTCACCGCCTCCAGGGCGTCGCGGACCCGGCACGTACCGGCGACGTCGTGCACCCGCAGGAGGCGGCATCCCAGGCTCACCCCGACGGCGGCAGCGGCCAGTGACGCCTCACGCCGGTCGGTGATCGGGAGGTCCCAGAGAGCGCCCAGGAACGTCTTGTTCGACGCCGACAGCAGCAGGGGGTACCCCAACGAGGCCAGGCGGTCCGAGGACCCGAGCAGCTCAAGAGACTGGTGCGCCGTCTTGCCCAGGTCGAGACCGGCGTCGAGGACCACCCGCGCCGCCGGGATACCGGCGGCCAGGGCCCGGGCCGCTCGGTCCAGGAGGTATGAGGCCACTGTCTCGACCACATCGTCGTAGTGGGGGTCGGGATCGGGTACGCGGGGGGCGAGACGGATATGGGTGGCTACGACCGCTGCTCCGGCCTCGGCCGCCTGGCTCAGATAGTCGGGGTCGGCGAACCCGCTGATGTCGTTCCCCATGACCGCTCCGGCCCGGTACGCGGCTCGAGCCACGCCGGCCCGCCAGGTGTCCACCGAGACCGGAGTGTCGAACCGCCGGACGACCGCTTCGACTGCCGGGATCACTCGTTCGAGCTCCTCGGCCTCGCCCACCTCGGGGCCGGGCCCCGCCTTCACCCCCCCGATGTCGAGGATGTCGGCGCCTTCGCCCACCAACTGCTCGGCCCGTCGGCACAGGGCATCCAGCTCGAAGGTGCTCCCCCGGTCGTAGAAGGAGTCCGGCGTCCGGTTCAAGATGCCCATCACCAGCGCCCGGTGAGTCAGGTCCCTCACGACGCCGCCCAGGTCCAAGACGACCCGATCGGCCTCCGACCCCGGTGCCGGCATCACCGCCGTCAGAAGAGCCGGGAGGCCAGGGCCTTGCGGTACGTCGCCGTCCTCGGGTCCGCCGGGCCGAGGGTCTCGAGCAGGTCCAGGTACTCCTGGCGAGCCTCGTCGTCTTCGGTGACCCGCCCCAGCAGCTCATCGAGCAGGCCGGTCACGTCGTCCCCTACGGCTACGTCCTGGGCCGCCAGTCGGGCGGCCGCGGCGAGGGCCCGCAGCTCGGCCGTCTCGGGGACCCGGGCGAGCAGGGCCAGGGCCTCGTCGGGTCGATGCTGGTCGATCAGCACACGCGCCAGACCGGCCAGCGCCACGGGATGGTCGGGCTCCAGCTCGAGCGCTTGGCGCAGGGACGCCTCGTCCCCGGCGGCGGCCAGCCGGTCGGCTTCGGTGGGCTGCGGAGCGAGACGACCCACGAACTCGGCCACCTGGGCCTCGGGCACTGCCCCGATGAAGCCGTCCACCACCTTGCCGTCCCGCAGGGCGAACACCGCTGGGATCGACTGCACCTGGAAGGTGGCTGCGACCTGGGGGTTCTCGTCGACGTTCACCTTGACCAGCTCCACCGCCCCCGCGGTGGCCGCCACCACCCGCTCGAGGATCGGTCCCAGGGCCTTGCACGGTCCGCACCACGGAGCCCAGAGGTCGACCACCACCGGCACGGTGGCCGAGCGGGCCAGCACGTCTTGCTCGAACGTGGCGTCGGTGACGTCGACCATTGCCACGACCCTACCGGGTAGCGTCGGGTCCATGAGCCCTTTACACCGAGCTCCCGAGGGAGGCGCGGCATCGCCCGCCCCTCCGGCGCCACCGCCCGCTGCGGACTCCGTGCCGGTCGGCATCGACGACGCGGGTGTGACCAACTGGTTCCGCCAGCACGTCCCCGGAGCCGTCCCACCCCTCACCTACGACCTCGTGGCCGGAGGCCGGTCGAACCTCACGTACCGGGTGACCGACGCCGCCGGCGGCGTCTACGCCCTCCGCCGGCCCCCGACCAGCCACGTGCTGCCCACCGCCCACGACATGGCCCGCGAGTACCGGGTGATGACCGCCCTGGGCCCGACGGCCGTGCCGGTGCCGGCCACCTACGGGCTGTGCCAGGACCCCGAGGTGAACGGCGCGCCGTTCTACGTGATGGAGTTCGTCGAGGGTCACATCCTGCGTGACCAGGCGGCGGCGGAGTCGGCATTCGACCGCGAGACCCGCTCCCGGATCGGCGACGAGATGGCCGACACCCTGGCCGCCCTGCACGCCGTGGACCCCGATCGGGTCGGGTTGGGCGACCTCGGGCGCCGAGGCGGGTACATCGAGCGCCAGCTCCGCCGCTGGACCGAGCAGTTCCGCCAGATGGCCGGACCCGACGACGACCACCGTTCCCTCGTGGAGCAGGTGGGCGCGGCGCTGGCCGACGCCATCCCCGCCCCCGGCGACGGCCGCCCGGGGGACGTCACTATCGTCCACGGTGACTACCGCCTGGACAACGTGGTCCTGGGCGCCGACGGCCGGGTGGCCGCGGTCCTCGACTGGGAGATCTGCACCCTGGGAGACCCGATGGCCGACGTCGGGTTGCTGATGGTCTACTGGGCCGAACCCGGTGACGGCGACCCGTTCTTGGGCCAAGCTCCCCCGACGAACGCCTCGGGGTTCGCCACGCGCCGTGAGGTCCTCGCCCGCTACGCCGAGAAATCGGGTCGTGACGTGTCCCAGGTCGGCTTCTACATGGCCTTCGGCTACTGGAAGCTCGCCTGCATCCTCCAGGGCGTCTACGCGCGCTACGTGGCCGGGGCCGGGGCGGGGGATGCCGGGAGCGTCGATTCGTTCCCCAAGACGGTGGCCCGGCTCGCCCAGCTGGCGGCGGCCACCTTGGAAGGATCGTGACGGTGCCCGACCCGTCCCCCCGCTACGAGATCACCTCGACGCCGGTCCTCCGTGACCCGGTCCTCGTCGTCGCCCTCGAAGGGTGGGTCGACGCCGGTCTCGGAGCGGCGACGGCCATCGCCGCCCTCCTGGCCGCCGGCGGCAACGAAGCCGTCGTCACCTTCGACGGGGACCATTTCTTGGACCAGCGGGCCCGCCGTCCGGTGGTCCACATCGTCGACGGCGTCACCACCGAGCTCAGCTGGCCCCGCACCCAGATCCGTCACGGGGCCGACCAACGAGGGGCCGACATGCTCTTCCTGGTGGGACCCGAGCCGGACTTCCACTGGCGCCAGTTCGTCGACGACGTGGTGGGCCTGGCCCTCGGCTACCACGTCCGCATGGTGGTCGGCCTGGGTGCCTTCCCCGCACCGGCGCCGCACACCCGCCCGGTGAAGCTCGCCGCCACCGCGCCGGCGACCTCGGCCGAGCTGGTCCACCGCATCGGAGTGGTCCAAGGCGAGCTCGAGGTGCCGGCGGGGGTCCTCGCCGCCCTGGAGCTGGGGTTCGGCGCTGCGGGAGTCGATGTCGTGAGCCTGTGGGCCCGCGTGCCGCACTACGTCGCCGCCATGCCCTTCCCCGACGCCAGTGCGGCCCTCCTCGACGGGCTGGCCTCGGTGGCGGGGCTCTCGCTGGACGCGTCGACGCTCCGAAGCGCCGCCGACAGCTCCCGCAGGCAGGTGGACGAGCTGATCGCCGGCAACCCCGAGCACCTGGCCATGGTCCGAAAGCTCGAGGAGAGCATCGACGCCTCCGAGGGGAACGCCCTCGGCATGGAGGAGGTTCCCTCGGGCGACGAGATCGCCGCCGAGCTGGAGAAGTTCCTGCGCGAGGAGGGGTAGCGCCGCTCCCCGGTCGAACCACGGTGGGCCCGGCATTGCTATGGTGCCGGCCATGAAGATCGACGGTGGGATCGGGTTCGACCGCACGGGGATCGCCACCGCGGCCCGAGCCGCGGAGGAGATCGGCTACGACGGGGTCTGGTCGGCCGAGACCGGGCACGACCCGTTCCTCCCCCTGGCCATCGCCGCCGACGCCACCGAGCGCCTGGAGCTGGCCACCGGCATCGCCGTGGCCTTCGCCCGCAATCCGATGAACCTGGCCATCCTGGCCAACGACCTCCACGAGCTGTCCGGCGGTCGGTTCATCCTGGGCCTCGGCTCGCAGATCAAGCCCCACATCACCAAGCGCTACTCCATGCCCTGGTCCCACCCGGCCCCCCGCATGCGAGAGCTGATCCTGGCCATCCGGGCCATCTGGGCGTCGTGGGCCACCGGGGAGAAGCTGGCGTTCCGGGGCGAGTTCTACACCCACACGCTCATGACCCCGTTCTTCAGTCCTGGCCCGAACGCCTTCGGGAACCCGAAGATCCTCCTGGCGGCCGTGGGCGAGCTCATGACCGAAGTCGCCGGCGAGGTCGGTGACGGGCTCTTGGCCCACGGGTTCACCACCGAGCGCTACCTGCGCGAGGTGAGCATCCCGGCCCTCGAACGGGGTGCGGCCAAAGCGGGGAAGACCCGTGCCGACCTCGTCGTCTCCTACCCCGGCTTCGTGGTCACCGGCGCCACCGACGAGGACGTCGAAGCGGCTACCAAGGCGGTGAAGGCCCAGATCGCCTTCTACGGCTCTACCCCGGCCTACCGCCCGGTCCTCGAGCTCCACGGCTGGGGCGATCTCCACCCTGAGCTGAACACGCTGTCCAAGCGCGGCGAGTGGGCGGCCATGGGCGAGCTGATCGACGACGAGATGCTCGAGGCCTTCGCCGTGGTGTGCCCCCTCGAAGAGGTGCCGGCCCGGATCACCGAGCGCTTCGGCGACCTGGTGGACCGATTCAGCTTCTACGCTCCCTACAAGGTCTCCGCCGACCAGTGGCGGGCTCTGCTGGCCGGCTTCCCCCGGGACTGATCCCCGAAGGACGGGGCGGCCGGGAGCTCCACGCCGACGTCGGTGAGGCGGCCGGCGTCGGTGACCGTCGGGACCGGAGGTCGATCCCCTCAGAGCACCACGTTCACCAGCTTGGGCGGGCGGACCACGACCCGGGCGGGCTCGGCGTCTCCCAGCGCCGCCCGCACCTTGGGCGATGCCAGGGCCGCCGACCGTGCCTCCTCCTCTCCGATGGAAGCGTCGACCTCGAGGCGGTCCCGGACCTTGCCGTTCACCTGGACGACCATGGTCACCGTGTCTTCGGCCACCAGCCCGGGGTCGGCCGTGGGCCAGGCCTGGAGGTGAAGGGCCAACTCGTCGGGATGACGGCGCTCCCACAGCTCGGCGGTGACGTGCGGCGCCATGGGGGCCAGCAGGAGGAGGAGCATGTCGCAGGCCTCCTCCAACGCTTCGGTGCTGGCCGCCCGCTCCGAGGACATCGCCTTGTGGGCCGAGTTCACGAGCTCCATGCAGTGGGCCACCGCGGTGTTGTACGACCAGCGATCCAGGTCCGCCGACACCTGGGCCACAGTGCGGTGGGTGGTCCGCCGGAGAGCCAGGCTCGCCGCGGGATCGAACGGGTGCTCGGGTGCTCGCTCCCCGCCGCGCTCCCCGACGGCCTCGAGGAGGCGCCAGAGCCGATCGAGGAAGCGGCCACATCCGTCGATGACCTGGTCGGTCTGCTCGGTCCAATCGAAGTCGTCGGCCGGCGGCCCGACGAACAGGTGGAACAGCCGGAGGCCGTCGGCGCCCACTGACTCGAAGTACCGGGCCGGCGAGATGAGGTTGCCCTTGGACTTGGACATCTTGGTCCCGTCCATCCGGATCATCCCCTGGGTGAAGAGGCGCTGGAACGGCTCTCGGCCGAGACCTGGGGCCAACCCGGTGTCGATGAGGACCCGGGTGAAGAACCGGGCGTAGAGGAGGTGGAGGATGGCGTGCTCGATGCCGCCGATGTACTGGTCCACCGGCATCCAGTGCCTGGCCGCGGCCGGGTCGAAGGCCATGTCCTCGTGGAATGGGTCGCAGAACCTGAGGAAGTACCAGCTCGAGTCCACGAACGTGTCCATGGTGTCGGTCTCGCGTTCGGCCGGCCCACCGCACACCGGGCACGTCGTGCGCCGGAACCCCTCGTGGGAGGCGAGCGGCGACTTCCCGGTGGGCTCGAACGCCACGTCGTCGGGGGCCAGGACCGGGAGCTGGTCCAGGGGAACGGGGACCACCCCGTGCTTCGGGCAGTGGATCACGGGGATGGGGCAGCCCCAGTATCGCTGCCGTGACACCAGCCAGTCCCGGAGCCGGTAGTGCACCGTGCGCACCCCGAGACCCCGTGCCTCGAGGGCTTCGATCGCCCGCTCCTTGGCCGTGGCGATCTCCAGGCCGTCGAGGAAGCCGCTGTTGATCTTCTCGCCGGCCCCGGTGTACGCCCCCCGACCCTCGTCGTCCCACCCCTCGGGGGGCCGGACGGTGCGGACCACCGGGAGCCCGTACGCCTGGGCGAAGGCCCAGTCCCGCTCGTCCTCGGCCGGCACGGCCATGATGGCACCGGTGCCGTAGCCCATGAGCACGTAGTCGGCCACGAAGAGCGGGACCTCGGCGCCGGTGAACGGGTTCACGACCTGGGTGCCGGTGTAGGCGCCACGCTTCTCGAGCGCCGCGCCGCCCTCGGCCGACGCCGTCCGCTCGATCTCCGAGCGAGCCGCCGCCAGACGGCGGAGCTCGTCCACCACCGGCCGCTGTGCTGGGGTCGTGACGTCGTCCACCAGGGGGTGCTCGGGGGCGAGGACGGCGTAGGTCATCCCGAAGATGGTGTCGGGCCGGGTGGTGAAGACCCGGAGGGCCAGGGGGGGACGCCCGTCCGAACCATCCCGGCCGACGACGGCCAGGTCCAGCTCGGCGCCCTCGGAGCGACCGATCCAGTTGCGCTGCATGGTCTTCACCCGCTCGGGCCAGTCGAGGTCGTCCAGGCCGGCCAGGAGCTCGTCGGCGTAGGCGGTGATCCGCAGGAACCACTGCTCCAAGTCCCGGCGCTCGACCGGGTCGCCCGAGCGCTCGCAGGTCCCGTCGGACAGGACCTGTTCGTTCGCCAGGACGGTCTGGCACCCCGGGCACCAGTTCACCGGGGCGTTCGCCCGATAGGCCAAACCCGCATCGAGGAGCCGTTCGAAGATGACCTGGTTCCAGCGGATGTAGGCCGGGTCGTGGCTCCGGACCTCCCGGCGCCAGTCGTAGACGGCACCCAGGCGGACCAGCGACGCCTTCAGCTCGGCGATCCTCTGGTCGGTGAACGTCCGCGGGTGGGTCCCGGTCCGGATGGCGGCGTTCTCGGCCGGCAGGCCGAACGAGTCGAACCCAATCGGGGAGAGGACGGCGTTGCCCCGCATGGTCCGGTGCCGAACGACCAGGTCCCCGAAGGTGTAGTTGCGAACGTGACCCTGGTGGGCCGGCCCCGAGGGGTACGGGTACATGCACAGCGCGTAGAACGGAGGCCTCGGGTCGTCGTTCTCCACCTGGTAGGTCCCGTCTTCGGCCCACCGGCGTTGCCACTTCTCCTCGATCCCGGCCACGTCGTAGGCCCGGGCCATCACCGACCCCCGGTCACGTCGCACACCCTGGTTCGAGAGCGTTCACGGAGCCGGATGCTAGCTTCCCGCCCATCGGGCACTGCCCGACGCAAGTTCGAATCGCCCCGAAGAGCGGGAACCGGGCCCGGGGCGGCGCGTGTATCGTGGTCAGTCACCAACGGGGGCGTAGCTCAGCTGGTAGAGCGCTTGACTGGCAGTCAAGAGGGCCGTGGGTTCGAGTCCCATCGCCTCCACCGCTTTTGGGGGCTCCCGGCATGAAGGTGGTTGCC
>JAJYWF010000036.1 GCA_021791635.1 Actinomycetes bacterium | reverse complement strand
CGTCCACTTCTCCGTCATCGACGATCACCATGCGGCGATTCCCGGCATCCAGGGCACCAGCCATGTACTCTGCCCCGAACCTGGCGAAGCGGTCCCGGTGTTCGACGATGATGGTCGTCACCGTGGGGTCCGAAAGGAGCTTCAGGAACTTCCGCCGCTTCCCGTTGAGTGCAGAGCCGACCTCGGTCACCACCTGATTGACCGAGTACCCGTTGGAGGTGGCCCAAGCAGTCACTCTCGCCACCTTGGCATCGAGGTCGGCTTTCTGGTCAGCCGAGGACACACGGGCGTAGACAGCGGTCCTGCCGGTGGGCGCCCGATCCTCGCCGGAGAGGTCCCCACCATGATGAGCCCACCCACCCTCTGTGCGGGGACCGGCAACCGGCCTTGTCGGAACCACCGATAGGCGGTCTGGGGATGGATGTTCTGGGCCTCAGCCCACTCAGCCAAGTTCATCACCGCTCAGTATGGATCGGAGGTGTGACAACTGTTCGCAACCCCGGAGACTCCGGGTGCTATGCGGAAGGGACGGGAATGTTCCCGCTGGTGCAAGAATTCAGATCGGCTTCCGCTGTCTTCCATGGCAACGCGTGAAGCTTTGGTTCTGTAGGCGTTCGAATGTTCATTGACGAGCCCGCACCGTTGTTGTAGTTCGATGTCGGGAGTGGGAATGTTGTGAATCCCTTCGCCCGCATGCAGGTGGCGAGATTCAGGCGATTGTGGTAGATCGCTGCCCACTGCGCCGGAGAGTACGTCGACTGCGCGGTTGTCACCGGCTCGTTCGGTCCGATCGTGGCGCTCGTTGTCGGCAACTGGGCCGAGCTGCTGGGCTGAATACCCGACGACGGTCCCGGTGTCACAGCTACTCCACCTCCGTTCACGCTCGGAGAAGTCGACGGTGCAGTGACCGCGGCCGCCGCGATTCCACCGCCGGCTGCGACCAGGACGACGAACGCTCCCGCCGTCACGAGCACGGATCCCCTGAGGCGGCGCCGGCTGGGGGTTTCGGGCCGCCCCGACCAGCGGCGATGATGGCGGACCGGAGCGGAGTCGTCGCCGATCAATGTGGCCTCATGCTGTGTGTGCTCTCTGGTCTCCATCCCTACTACCTCCACCCTTCCCGTACCAAGTTCGGCCGAACCCGCCACCCAAGTTCCCACTTCAAGGGATGGGCTCGATGGATGGGCTCGATGGATGGGCATAACATGTCGGGCAAGGTAGGTCAATGGAGGTGCCGCCCTCCATCCGCAGGTCGAGGGAGGCCTCCGGGTCGAATTAGCGGGCAGTGGGTGCTCCGGTCGACGGCACCCCGGAGGGAAGTGGGATCCCGGCGAGGGTGAACGCTTGGCGGATGTCGGGGGTGGCGCTGTCGAGAGACCGGGCCGGGGGGTGCTCGGAGAGGAACAGCCGGTACTGGGTCACCGCGCCGGATGCATCGTGATCTCCGAGGAGGTCGATGGTGCCGAGGTAGAGGTGTCCGGCGTAGAAGGTCGGGGCGACGACCGTGGCCCGGGTCACCAGAGCGCGCCCGGACGACTCGAGGGCGGCGTTGTCGGTCTGGTCCCCGGTCTCCCACTCCAGCCACCCCCCTTCGGCCAGTGCCTCGGGCTGGCCAGGGTTCTCCGAGAGCACCGTCCGGTAGAGCTGAAGGGCGGTCACGACGTGCCCCTCCCCCACCAGGGTTGCCGCCTGTGCGACCTGCTGGGTCACCAGCGCCTTGCCGTGCAGAGTGACGCTGCCGGTGGCCGTCTCCCCGGGCAGGCGGGGAGAGGCGACGTCGACGACGAGGAGCACCGCGCCGGCCACCAACGCGGCGATGCCCACCACCACCATCCACCGCCGGCGCTTGAACAGCCGGTGGCCAGAACGGGCCGGTCGATCTAGGGCCGCGGCGTCCTTCGAGCTGCCGGGAGCATCGGACTCGGACGGCTCGGTGCCGTCGTTGAGCGCGCACGACGCCCGGAGCTCAGCCAGCCGTCCCTCCACCGCGGCCAGATCCCTTTCATCGCGGCGCCGCAGGACGGAGTAGTCGTCGTCACCGAGGTCACCGGCCTCGTGCTCGCGCTCGGCATCGTCGAGTGACCGGCGGAGGAAGTCCCGCCGGTCCTCCAGGTGCCAAAGCTCCTCCCCGGCCCCGGTACTCCCCGGGGCTCGGCGCGAGGGCTCCCGCCGATGGCCGGGCCGCTGCGGTCCGGCTTCGGGAGGCGGGCTGACGATGCTCACCGCGCCTCCCGACGAAGCAGGGCCATCGCCCGTGATCGCCGGCGGAAGTACACGGCCAGTACCGCGAAGGTCACCACCGCCCCGAGCGCGGGGAGGAACCACACCAGGGAGATCAGCCCGCTGGTCGGGGGTCGGAGGAGGATCGTGGGACCGTACTGGCCCACCAGGGTGCTCTCGATCTGCGAGTTCGTGCGCCCCAATGCCACCAGGTGGGTGACCTCTTCACGCACGGCCACTGCCGCCGAGGCCGAAGACTGCGCCACCGAAAGATCGGCACAGCTCGGGCACCGTACCTGTGAGTCGATGGTGGCAGCCCGCTGGGCTCTGGTCTGGCGTCCCCCGGTGGCGGCACCGCTCCCTATGGCCAGTGCCACGACCAGCACCACGAGGAGGGCAGCCAGGGACCACCACTGGCGGCCCCGGCGAACCGGCCCCGGCCGCACCGAAGGGGACCGCAATTCCCCAGACCCCCCCGTAGGGATCTGCTGCCGGGTGGACGCCGGCTTCACCCCGGTGCTGGCCCCGGTCCCGGCGGCGGTTCCGGTGCCGGTTCCACTCCCAGCCGGACCCTCAGCCATTGGACCGGCGGTCCTGGGCCAGCATGGCGTCGAGCTGTGTGGCCTTCACCGGTCCGGCCCACACCCCGACGATCACCCCTTTGGGGTCGATCAGGAAGGTCATCGGTGGTGACTCGACGCCGTAGGCGTTGGCGATGGCACCGTTGTGGTCCGGCACCGCCGGCCAACTCTGCCCCGACGTGCTCACGAACTGCTCGGCGGCGGCGTCGGAGTCGTTGAACACCACGCTGACCAGGGCTACCCCCGAGTGGACCCGGTGCTGTTCGGAGTCGAAGCTCACGAGGTTCGGCTCCTCGGCCTGGCACGGTGGGCACCAGCTGGCGAAGAAGTTCAGGTAGACGTAGTGCCCCCGGTAGGAAGACAGGGTGACGACGTGCCCCTGGAAGTCCCGGCCCGAGAAGTTCGGCGCCATCCGGCCCAGGAGCGGGCTCCCCACTTGGGTGGCCTGGTACGAGGGTCTGGTGGCGGCCACGACGGCCACCACGACCAGGACGGCCAGGACCCCCGCGGCCAGCCAGCGGACACGGTGCCGGGATCGGCGGAAGGCCAGCGGGTCGACCGCGGGGTCGGCGGCGGGGTCGGCCGTGGGACCGGTCAAGGGGCGTCACTCCCCACCGGCTCGACGGCCGGGGGCTGGGTCGCTCCGACCGGAGACGTGGGCGCCACCGGAGGCGTGGATGGCGCCACTTGAGTCCGCCGCCCCGGCGCTCCGGCCACGGCCGGGGACTGGACGACCACCGGAGCGGGAGCCGAGACCGGGTCGGTGGATCGGCGCCGGCTCCCGGGCAGGAGGGCCATGAGCCCCCCGAGGCCTACGATGAGCCCACCGGCCCACATCCAGGCCAGGAGGGGCTCGATCACCACGCCGATGGCGATGGACCCCGACGGAAGGTTCGGGAACGCAGTGGCGCCCGTGGTCGGACCGGTACCGCCGATGGCGTCGAAGGTCAGGTAGACGTCACCGAGGAAGCCGGAGTCGATGGCCGGCGTCCCCACCGCCTCGGACTGGGGTCCCCCGTACTTGCTCACCGCCGGGTAGAACAGACCGCCGCCGTCGACTCGGATGATCGCCTCGGTGGCCACCCGTTGGGGAGTGTCGACTGTGCGGATGCCCTCGAAGACGAAGGTGTGGCCGTCGTAGTGCACGAGCCTTCCCTGGGCGAGGGCGAGCTCGGTCTGGGCCCGGAAGGACGTGGCCGCCACCAGCCCCACGGCAAGCACCACGACGCCCAGGTGGACCACCATGCCGCCGTTGGTCCGGCCGACGATCCCCCGCCACACGCCGGCGCCGTGGCGGAGGCTCGCCCGGACCGTCAACACGATCGACCTCGCCGCCGAAGCTCCGGCGAAAGCACCGAGCCCGAAGCCCAGCAGCGGCTCGAATCCCCGGATCCCCGCGGCCACACACCCGACCACGGTCAGCACCCCGGCCCACGCCGGCACGGCCAGGCGGTGCCAGAGGACGCCGGCATCCACCTTGCGCCAGTTCAAGGCCGGCGCCACCGACATGAGCAACAGCAGTGCCAGTCCGAAGGGCACGGCCACCGTGTTGAAGTACGGGGCGCCGACGGTGACCTCCTGGTGCTTGAGGGCCTGGTACAGGATCGGGAACAGGGTCCCCAGGAGGACGACGAGAGCAAACCCCACGAACAGCACGTTGTTGAGCAGGAACGCACCTTCCCTTCCGAGCGGGGCGTCGATCCCTCCCGGCGAGCGCATGCGATCCCCCCGCCAGGCGATGAGCCCGAAACCGACGGCCACCACCACGAGGAAGAAGGCGATGAGGATCGGCCCCAGGTCCGACTCGGAGAAGGCGTGGACCGACTGGACCACACCGGAGCGGGTGAGGAAGGTGCCGAGGATGGTGAGGGCGAAGGTGGCGACCGACAGCGACAAGTTCCATACCCTGAGGAGCCCCCGGCGTTCCTGGACCAGGACCGAGTGGAGGTAGGCCGTGCCGCAGAGCCACGGCATCAGGGCCGCGTTCTCGACCGGGTCCCAGCCCCAGAATCCGCCCCACCCCAGCACCTGGTAGGACCACCACGCGCCCAGGACGATGCCCACCGTGAGGCACGTCCAGGCCAGGAGGGTCCATCGGCGGGTCTCCACCTGCCAGCGATCACCGACCCGACCGGTGACCAGCATCCCGACGGCGAAGGCGAACGGCACCGTGAACCCCACGAACCCCATGTACAACAGGGGCGGGTGCACCGCCACGAGAGGATTGTCCTGGAGGAGAGCGTTCGGCCCGGCTCCGTGAAGTGGTGCGTGCCCGGCCACCGTCGTGAACGGATTGGCCGGAATGGCCATCAGGCCGAAGAAGAACGCCGCCACGGCGTACATCACCAAGGTGGCCCATCGGATCACCGGGTCGGCAGCCTCCCTCCTGTAGCGCCAGACCAGGGCGGCGGTGAACGCGGCCAGGACGAGGCCCCATAGCAGGATGGACCCGGCCAGTGCCGACCACAGGCCGGTGATCGAGTAGATGAGGGGCGTGGCCCGGGCGTTGTTGTCGGCGACGTAGACCAGGGAGAAGTCGTGGGTGATGAGCGCGTGCTCCATGGCTGCGGTGGCCAGCACGGCGCCGAACAGGAGTGCGGCGGCGAAGACCCGGGCGTCAGGAAGGTGCCCGCGGGGTCGACCTCGGGACTGACGGTACACAGTCACGGCCAGGACCACGACACCGACGAGGGCACTGGCGAGCCCCAGCCAGATGCCGATCTGCCCCAGGACGGCGTTCAGCACCGGACCCGACCAGCCTCCATGCTCAGCGAGCCGTCCCGCTCTTCGGATGGGCCGACGACGCAGTCGCCGTCGCGGTGTGGAGGGGACTGTATGTCTGGGAGTGCTTCTCCATGATCTGGTTCGACATGAACACGTCCGACGACGTCGACGCGAAGTGACCTACCACGATGACCGGTATGTCCTTGTGGAACAGCTGGGGCGGTGACCCGACGCTGTGGACGGCGACCTCCTCGGTCCCCTGAGACACCACGAAGTCGGTGCCGTCGGCAGTGGGGTGGATCGATCCGGGTGCCACTGTGCCCTCCAGGCGGAAGACCGTCGTGCCCAGGGCCGATCGGCGCGACAGCGCCTGGTGGACGGTCTCGTAGTAGTTGAGGGAGCTGCCGAGCCCCTCGACGAGAAGGAACACCGCCGCCGCGGCCAGGACGCAGAACACGAGGACCACCCGTCGCCGCTGCCTACGAGGGCGGCGTGGGCCGGGGCCCGGTGGGAGGGGACCTCCACCGGAGTCCCCAGGAGCACTGGCGACGGTGCTCAAGCTTCGACCTCGGGATCTCGGCGGTCCGGGACCCGGTTCTCCGACACGGCCACGGCCCGGGACAGCCGGCGCCGGCGCCACCAGAGACCGACGGCATAGGCGAACAGCACGGTCAGGCAGATCACGTACCCGGCGACGACGTACTTCACCGACCACCTCCGGTCGGCTCAGGCACGGGCACGGGCACGGGCCCAGGCACTGGTGCCGGTTGGCCGGGACGTGCTCCGGCCGTCGCGCCGGGATCGGATCCTTCGGCTCGCCGCTCGGCCAACGAGACCTCGAGCTCCTGATGGCCGATGCGGTCGGCCATGACCTCGACGTCGTAACGGACCACCACCATCCACACGAAGACCAGGGTCAGGGCGACGAAACCCAGGAGAAGCGTCCACGCCATGGACCCGTGGATGGTGGGCGAGAGTGTGGCGTTCAATACCGTGGCCTTCTGGTGAAGGGTCTGCCACCAGTCCACCGAGAAGTGCACGATGGGCACGTCCACGAATGCCACCAGAGCCGCAACCGCGCACCGCTTGGCCCGGACTTCGGGGTCGGCCGGCACCCGGCGAAGGGCCAGGTAACCCACGAAGAGCACCAGCAACAGGGCGGTGCTGGTGAGGCGAGCTGTCCAGGTCCACCACACGCCCCAGGTGGGGCGTCCCCACAGCGATCCGCTGACCAGCGTAAGGGCGTTGAACACCACGCCCACCTCCACCGACGCCGCCGCCAGGCGGTCCCAGAACAGCGACCGGGTCCGCTTCCACAGGTACAGGAGGCTGGCTAGCGCCGAGAGCCCGAAGGCCAGGTAGAGCGCCACCCAGGCGATCGGGGGGTGCAGGTACAAGAGGCGGACGAGTGTGCCCTGCACCTTGTCCGGTGGCGTGACCCACAGGCCGAGCCAGACCGTGGCGGCAGTGGTCACCAGGGCCGCGATCCCGATGGCGCGGAGAATGACGGGCTTCATGCAGCCTCCTGGAGCGGGCCGTAGAGGACGATGCCCACCACGACGTAGACGACGGCGAAGGGGGCGAGGATACGGAGCCACGACACGCCGGTGGACACGTGGCCGCTGAGCGCCGCCGACCACGCCTCGGAACCGGCCAGGAGCACCGGGGCCAGGATCGGCAGCACCAGGAGGGGAAGGATCGTCTCGCGCACTCTGAGCCCGGCCGACAACGCCCCGTAGATGACCCCGGCGGCGGCCAGGCCGGCCGTGGCCAGCAGCGACGCCACCACGGCTAGCCAGACCACGTGGAGACGCACACCGAAGAGCACCGTGATCCCGGCCCAGAGCACGACTTGGAGCACGAAGAGCTGGACGGCCACCGCCGCTGCCTTCCCCAGGAAGACCCCGGCCGGGTCGATGCCCGAGAGACGGAGTCCGTCCCGGGTGCCCTCGCCGGCTTCAATGGCGAAGCTGCGCTGGGTGGCGAGCACGGTCGAGAACAACACCGCCAGCCAGAAGAGTCCCGGGGCGGCGGCTCGCAGCGTGGACGGACCCGGGCCCAAAGCGAAGGCCGAGAGGACCAGGACCAAGAGCGCGAAGGGCAGCACCTGCCAGAGAGCCACCCGGGATCGGGCTTCGATGCGAAGGTCCTTTCCGGCCACCAGTAGGGCGTCACGCCACATCGGCGGCCCTCGACGACGGTGGAACGGCGCTCAGCGCCGGCCGGCGGCCACCCCGGCACTCCCCGGCGACCCGGCCCCCAGACATTGTCACCGATCGATCGGCCAGGGGCACAGCCAGGTCGGGCTCGTGGGAGGAGAACAGCACGGCCGCCCCGCTCCGGGCGGCCTCCTCGACGAGGTCGGCCAGCAGGCGGCGGGTGGCGGCGTCCAGCCCGGCGTGGGGCTCGTCCAACAGCCACAGATCAGGAGCCCTGGCCACCAGCGCGGCCAGGGCGACGCGGCGGCGCTGACCGGCCGACAACCGGCCGACCGGCGTCCGGCGGAGCCGGCCCACCATGCCGAGCCGTTCCAACGCGGCGTCGACCCGGGTGACCGGCAGCCGGGCCGCCCGCACGGCGAACCGGACGTTCTCCGCCGCCGTGAGCTCGTCGTAGAGGGGGGCGGCATGGCCGAGGAGGCCGACGCGGAGCCGGACGTTGGTGGGGTCCTGCCGCAGGTCCTCGCCCAGCACCTCGGCCTGGCCGGAGGTCACGGTCAGGAGGCCGGCGCAGGTCCGGAGCAGGCTCGTCTTGCCCGCCCCGTTGGGTCCGAGGACCACGACCACCTCGCCCGCGGCGACGGTCAGGTCCACCCCCGAGAGGGCGGGGAACCGGCCGGCGAGCGCGACGGCGGATCGGAGGTGGACTGCTGGAAGCATGGACGTTCCCGACATGCTACGAGGGTCGGGGCCGGCCGGGCCAAGCGGGTCGGGGCCGGCCGGGCCAAGCGGGTCGGGGCCGTACCGGACAGGCCCGGTCAGCTCGAAGTGAGACGGTGAAGCCCCAGGTGGTTCAACAGGTCCGAGAACTGGGCCGATAGCCACCCCAGCTGTCCTCCGAGGAGCAGGATCCCGAAGGCGACCAAGATCCCCCCCGTCACCAGGTGCACCACCCAGAGACCGCGGCGGGCCCGGGCCAGGACCCCGGTGAGCCGTCCGAAGGCCAGCCCGGTGACCAGGAACGGCACTCCCAGTCCGAGCGAGTAGGCGAGCAGGAGCACGACCCCGCCACCGAGCGTCGACCGGGTGGCGGCCAGACCCAGGACCCCGGCCAGGACCGGCCCGATGCACGGCGTCCAGGCGAAGGCGAAGGCCATGCCCATGACCGGTGCCGCCCACATCCCGAGTGACGACGGCCGCACGTGGAACCGTCGTTCCCCGGTGAGCCAGCCGACGCGTCCGGCGGCGGTCGCCCCCAGGCGGGTCCACGTTCCCGCCGGCAACGCGCTGACGAGGAGCACGATGCCGAGAGCCACGACCACGGCGCCGCTCAGCGTCGTGAGCGTCGACCGGTGGGTCCCGAGCAGGTGCCCCAGTCCCGAAGCCGCCGCCCCGAGAGCGACGAACACGACCGTGAAGCCGGCGATGAAGCCGGCGATGCCACGGACCAACGACGCCGGAGGGTGGAAGAGCGCCCCGACCGGTCGACCATCACCCACGCCAGTCCCGGGGACCACACGCGCCGGCACACAGGTCACCGGCTCGGTCACCGGCTCGGCCACCGCCACGGCTACGGCCAGACCACCTCTGGTAGCAACGCCGGGGCCGTCGCTCACCTCTCCAGATGAGTCGGCACCCGACACCACGGGGTCACCGCTCGCGGCCCCCGAGATGCGGCCGACGGCCTCCAGCTCGGCCGCCGACAGGCCCGACACCATCGAGAGGTAGCCAGGGACCAGCGGGAGGACGCACGGCGAGAGGAACGAGAGGATCCCGGCCCCGAACGAGACGAGGAGGCCCAGGGGGTCGGCGGTGACCGTCCCCGTCGACAGTACGGCCAGGTCCATCAGGCCCGCGCCGGGCCCCGGCACATCGCTCGGACCAGAGTGTTCAACGAAGTTGTTCGCGAACCATGGCCAGGTCGGCCTCCACCATCATCTCCACCAGTGCGGCGAAGTCCACTTCCCGATGCCAGCCGAGCACCCGTTCGGCCTTCGAGGGGTCGCCGACGAGAAGGTCGACCTCGGCCGGGCGCAAGTACCGCTCGTCAACGATCACGTGCTTCTCCCAGTCCAGGCCGGCGGCGGCGAACGCCAGCTGGCACAGCTCGCGCACCGAGTGGGTGGCGCCCGTAGCCACTACGAAGTCGTCGGGGGTGTCCTGCTGGAGCATGAGCCACATGGCTCGCACGTAGTCGGCGGCGTAGCCCCAGTCGCGCTGGGAATCGAGATTGCCGAGCGGCAGCGTGTCCTGGAGCCCGTTGGCGATGCGAGCGACGCCGTGGGTCACCTTCCGGGTGACGAATTCGAGACCCCGGCGGGGGGACTCGTGGTTGAAGAGCATCCCCGACGATGCGTGGAGGCCGTAGCTCTCCCGGTAGTTCACGGTGATCCAGTGCCCGTAGACCTTGGCCACTCCGTAGGGGCTCCGGGGATAGAAGGGGGTGGTCTCACGTTGGGGAACCTCCAAGACCTTGCCAAACATCTCCGAGGAACTGGCCTGGTAGTAGCGGATCTCGGGGTCGATGGTCCGGATGGCGTCGAGCAGACGGGTGACCCCGAGGGCCGTCGTCTCGCCCGTGAGCACAGGCTGGCTCCAGCTGGTCTGCACGAACGACTGGGCAGCCAGGTTGTACACCTCTTGGGGCCGGTGGTCACGGAGGACCGAGATGAGCGACGCCTCGTCCAAGAGGTCGCCGGCCACCAGCGAGATGCGGTCCTGGATGTGGGAGATCCGCTCGAACGTCACCGTGCTGGACCGACGGACCATGCCCACGACCTCGTAACCCTGATCCAGCAGGAACTCCGCCAGGTACGAACCGTCCTGGCCGGTCACCCCAGTGATCAGCGCTCGCTTCGCCATGCCGTCGCACTCCCTCGCCATCCTGTGGAGCGCGCCCCGTCCGGGCAGCGCGCCTCTCGCCCCCCGTTACGGTACTCGACCTCAGACAGGCGGATCAGCGACGAGGGATACGCCACTCGTAGTGGTTGACGACCGTCGGGTCGTAGCGCAGCGAGGCTGGGGTCTGGTCCACGGGAACGCTGAAGGTGAGTGAACCTTCGCTGCATGATCCGGCCGTCGTGGCCACGCCGTCATAAAGGTTCGGAAAACCGGTGGCTGCTGGCTGAGCACCGAAAGCCTCGCCGGTGGTGCTGTAGACGAAGAAGTGTCGGACTGACAAAACGGTTGTGGAGATGGGTGCGATCGGGGCGGGCAGCGCTGTCGCTGTTCCCTGGCCCGATCTCGAACCCGGCGCGGAGAATTCCGGGGTCACGCACAGCCGGAGGCGGGCCGAGACGAACTCGTCTCCTGGCGGTGCCGACGTTCCGAGACCGGCAGCCCCCGGAGTGACGGAGATCACCTTCACCCGGTCCACGCCGTCGATGGTCGCCAGCGCACCCATCCTCACTGTGTGGCCGAGCGACTCCTCTTTGGGCGTGGTCACCCAGTGGACCACTCTGACCGTCACCACGGCCACCAGGGCAGCGCCGGCAAGACCCACGACACCGACCACGATGCCGGCCGTGGACAGACCACTTCCTCGCCGCGTCCCACCGGAGCGGCGAATGCTCACCTTCGCCGCGATTCCGAAGGCCACGGCCAGGAGCGACCCGACACCGGCCACCCAGACGAGCGAGAAGATCAACGACGCGATGGCCAGACCACTGGTGCGAGGCGGCGGTCCGTACCCCGGCTGGGATCCGTACCCCGGCGGCGCTCCGCCGGCCGGCACGTGCCACCTTCCGTCGGGCCCCTCCCACCAGCCGGCCCCGCCCGGACTGCTCACGGACGGTCACCTCCTCCCACGATCCCCAGCCCCGACGGGCCCAGCCCCGACGGGCCCAGCCCCGACGGGCCCAGCGCGGCCCGATCACCGGACCGGTACGCCTCGATGGCTCGGCGGTAGGCGCCGGCGGCATCGACCCCGGTGGCGTCGGTGTCGAGCCAGCGCACGCCGCGCCGGCCGCGGGAGCGGTCCATCCCGTACAGGCCGAAGCGCGGCTCGTAGGAGCCCCACTCGTAGTTGTCCACCAGCGACCAGTGGAGGTACATCGTCACCGGGGCCCCCCGGTCGACGGCGTCGGCCACCGCGGCGACGTGGCTGCCCACGTAGCGGGCCCGGTCCAGTCCGTCCTCCCGGGGGTAGGCCCGGCCGTGCCGTACCCGGGTGGCCATGCCGTTCTCCACGATCCACAGTGGGAGGCCTGGGGTGATCTGGTGCTGCTCGACGCACCACCCGGTCATGGACTCGGGATCGGCCGGGGTGTCCCACAGGGCGGTGTCCGCCTGCCAGCGCCTCCCGCACGAGGAGGGGTGGCCGGGAAGGCGCACGGCGTGGCCGGCCACCGGGTCGTACCAGTCGAACCCCACGGCGTCGAGAGCCCCGGACCCACTCCCGGACCCACTCCCGGACCCACTCCCGGACCCACTCCCGGCCCCGGCGAAGACCTCGTCGACCACCCGGCGGGGCGAGGGGCGCTGCATCCAGGCCCAAAGGGCCCTCGGCCCCGCGCCGACTGGCCCGTACGGCGACACGCCCGCGCTCAACACCCGCAGCACCCGCTCGAGCCCTTCGGCTCCCAAGGCCCCCCACCGGTCGCCGGCGGCTCTCCGGATCCGCCCGGCAGCAGAGACCGGCGCGCTCACGCCGAAGTGATAGGCCCGGCGCTGGGCGATCCACGAGTCCAGGTCGCCACGGTCCACCCCGTGGGCCGGGGCCACGAGAAGGTCGACGAGGAGGCGGTCGTAGTCGTAGAGGGTCGACGCGCTGGTGTTCGTCGTCACCAGGGCGTCGGGTTGGACCGTGTGGATGACCCGACGGGCCAGGACGTGGGCGGTCAAGAGGTTGTCCACCACCGCCCAGGCGTCGGAGACCGCACCCCGGCGGCCCGGCGGGGTGGCGCCCGCCACCCAGCCCATGAGGGCGAGGATGTTCGGCTCATTCACCGTGATCCAGTGCCGGCAGTGCCCGGCCAGACGGGGCACGATCCGGGCGACGTGGGCGGCGAAGCGGTCGGGCGAGCCCGGGGTCAGCCAGAACTCCTCGCCCAGCCACCACGGGTGGGTGAAGTGGTGGAGGGTGACCACCGGCGCCATCCCCCGGGACGTACACATCTCGAGGATCTCGACGTAGCGGTCGATCGCCGCGTCGTCGACGACGTCCCGATCGGGCTCGATGCGGGCCCACTCGACCGAGAGCCGGAAGGCGTCGCACCCGAGTGCCGCGGCCCGGTCGAGGGCCTCTTCGGGCTGGCGCCAGAAGTCGCAGGCCAACCCCGACGGCTCCACCCGCCCGCTGCGCTCCCAACGGACCCAGTTGTTCGCCGGCTCGCCCGGGCCGTTGTAGCCCCCTTCGACCTGGTACCCGGCAGTGGCGACGCCGAAGAGGACGCCGGGACGCATCGGCTCGGACTCAGCTGGGCTCGGCACGCCGACCAGCATGGCACGCCAGAATTCGGGATGGCCGCGTCGGCGACGCCCACATCCCACCGGCGGCATTCGCCGTCGCGTGCCGACCGGCGCCGGCGCGGTAGCGTCACTCCCTGCGGGCCACCGGGGCGGACCCGGCGGCGCGGTGGTCCGGCGAGTGGAGCCCGTCGACCCCTTAGGAATAATGAACGGCAGAACGCGAACCTGACAGAAGGGATTGGTCCACCATGGCTGACGAGGTACTGAGGGAACGCCGGGGGCACGTCGAGATCATCACGATCAACCGTCCCGATGCCCGCAACGCCATCAACGGCGCCGTGAGCGAGGGTATGTCGGCGGCGTTCGACGAGCTCACCGAGGACGACGACGCCTGGGTCGTCGTGCTCACCGGAAGTGGCGAGAAGGCGTTCTCGGCCGGGATGGACTTGAAGGCGTTCTCGTCGGGAGAGGGGGCTTCGATCATCGGGGCGACCGGAGGCTTCGGGGGGATCGCCAAGCGGGACTTCCCCAAGCCCCTCATCGCCGCCGTGAACGGATCGGCCCTGGCCGGTGGCTGCGAGATCATGCTCTCGTGCGACCTGGTGGTGGCCGCCGACCACGCCACCTTCGGCATCCCCGAGGTCAAGCGCGGCCTCATCGCCGGGGCCGGCGGCCTCATCCGCCTGCCCAAGCGGCTCCCGATGGCCGTGGCCCTGGAGCTGGCGCTGACCGGCGACCCCATCGACGCCCAGCGGGCCCTCGCCCTCGGCCTGGTGAACCGGGTCGTCCCGGCCGCGCGTCTCATGGACGAGGCGTTGGCCCTGGCCGAGACCATCGCCCAGAACGCACCTCTGGCGGTGCGCCACTCCAAGTCGGTGATGCGCCACTCGGCCGACCTGAGCGAAGCCGAAGGCTGGAAGCTGAACGACGCCTCGGTCGGCGTCGTCTTCTCGTCGGCCGACGCCATGGAGGGGCCGATCGCCTTCGCCGAGAAGCGAGCGCCGAACTGGCAGGGCCGGTAAGTCGATGGTGGACGGGTCGGTGACGGCCGGGGCGGTGGGCATCCCGGGTCTCCTGGCCTCGTCGGCGGAGCTCGCGCCGGCTCTCACCACGGTCCGCCTGGGGCTCCACGTCCTGGCGGCCACGGTGTGGGTCGGGGGCCAGATCGTCATGCTCGGCATGGTGCCCACGGCCCGGCGGGTGAGCGCCGAGGCCCCCAGGGCCCTGGCCAACGCCTTCGCCCGGTTGAGCTGGCCGGCCTACGCAGTCCTGGTGGTCACCGGGTTCTGGAACGTCGCCACGTACCACCTGGCGGCACAGTCCACCGTCTGGAAGGTCGTCCTCGGAGCCAAGATCGCGGTGGTGGCGCTGGCCGGCGTCGGGGCCCTGCTCCACAGCCGAGCAACCTCCCGCGCCGGCCTGGCGGCATGGGGGTCGATCGCCGGGCTGGCCTCGATCGCCGCGCTGTTCATGGGGATCCTCCTGGCCGGTCCCTGAAGGTCCCGGGCGTCGGTGCACCGGCCTGCGACCGGGGGCGCCGCCCCGTGGTCATCCGGGAGGCAGTCCGCTCCGTAGAACCTGTGGAAGTGCGGTGGTGGGCACCGCGGTCGTCGGGCGCCAGTCCGAGGTCTAACCTTTCTAGGAGTGGTGGTCGCCACCGGGCTTCCACCAGGTGAGGAGATTGTGATGCTGGGAGAGATCTTCGGTGTAGACGGGATCATCGTGCTCATCGTGGTGCTGGTCGTGCTGTTCGGCGGGGCCGCCATCCCGAAGTTCGCCCGGAGCCTGGGCTCGGCCAAGACCGAGTTCGAGAAGGGGCTGAAGGAGTCCTCGGGCGCCGCCGGGACGAACGGGGTGGCCGGGACGAACGGCGCGTCCGGAGGCAGCACGGTGGCCAAGGCCGTCGACGACCCGACCGGACCGGCGCCGTCCTGAGCTGATCGGACGTTGACCCGCCGGGCGAGTGCCCGGGAAGGGGTCTTGGGGGATGGCGACCTCTGACGAAGGTGCGCGCCTCGGTGTGATCGCTGGCGCGTGACCACGTCGGCTCGGATCCCCCGACCCCATCGCATCGCCGCAGCTCGGGTAGAGTGCATTGCACAATGA
Source organism: Actinomycetes bacterium (assembly GCA_021791635.1). GTDB lineage: Bacteria > Actinomycetota > Acidimicrobiia > Acidimicrobiales > RAAP-2 > JAJYWF01. Next base: position 8,513 of record JAJYWF010000036.1, on the reverse strand, counting down.
CACCCAAAATCGTGTGGCGGCACATCGCGAGGGGGCACCGTGGCTGACGACGTGATCGAGCTGGCCGACCGGCTGTGGCGCGGTGAAGTGGACACCGGGCGGGTCCACCCCGTCGGGCACGTCGGGCACATGGCGGAGATCTGCGATGGTGTGGCTTTCGTCCCGTCCTTCGCCAACGTGTCGGCCTTCGCCACCGGTGACGGGCTGGTCCTGGTGGACACGGGCAGCGCCCCGCTGGCCGCACACGTCCACGGGGAGCTTCGTCGGTGGAGCCAGGAGCGCCTGCACACGGCCGTCTACTCCCACGGGCACATCGACCACGTGTTCGGCGTGCCGGTGTGGGAAGAGGAGGCATCGGCGGAGGGCTGGCCGGCGCCCGTAGTCGTGGCCCACGAGGCGCTTCCCCACCGCTTCGACCGGTACGTCCTCACCTCCGGGTACAACGAAGTCGTCAACCGCCGCCAATTCGGGATGAAGGACCTGGTCTGGCCCACCGAGTACCGGTACCCCGACCGCACGTACCGCCACGACATGGACCTGTCGGTCGGCGACGTGGACTTCCACCTCCGCCACGAGAAGGGCGAGACGGACGACCACACCGTCACCTGGCAGCCCGATCGGCGGGTGCTGTGCTGCGGCGACCTGTTCATCTGGGCCTCGCCCAACGCCGGGAACCCCCAGAAGGTCCAGCGCTACCCGAAGGAGTGGGCCGAGGCTCTGCGGCGCATGATCGCCCTGGACCCCGAGTACCTGCTGCCCGGGCACGGGTTCCCGGTCATCGGCGCCGACCGCGTCCGCCAGGCGCTCACCAACACTGCCGACCTCCTCGACTCGTTGGTGGACCAGACCCTGGCGCTGATGAACAGCGGCGCTCGGCTCGACGAGGCGATCCACAGCGTGCGCCCTCCAGCCGGCCTGGCCGAGCTGCCGTACCTTCGACCGGTCTACGACGAACCCGAGTTCGTGGTCCGCAACATCTGGCGCCTGTACGGAGGCTGGTGGGACGGGAACCCGTCCTCCCTCCAGCCGGCCCCTGAGCGGGCGCTGGCCTCGGAGCTGGCCGAGCTGGCGGGCGGTCCGGCCAGCCTGGCCGATCGGGCGCTCGCCCTGCTGGGCGAAGCCGTTGGCGCCGGGGAGCCGGGTGCCGGCGGTGGTCAGAACGCGGCCGGAGAGCCGGACGTCGACCACATCCTGCGCCTGGCCGGGCACCTGGCGGAGATCGCCTGGCTGGCGGCCCCGCACGACGAGGGCATCCAGCGGGCCCGTCACGACGTCTACGCCGCCCGGGCCGAACGGGCGACCTCCACGATGGCCCACGGGGTGTTCCGCTGGGCGTCGGACGAGTCGCTCCAGGCCTGATCGGCCTGTCCACACCGCCCCGAGCAGGTACTTCGAATTCGCGGCCGGTGTTCGCTAGTGTCAGCGCCGTGGATTCGCCGTCCGGCTCCTCCCCGACCCGCCGTGGCACTCTCGGCTCCGGGCGCGCCACGCCCCGGCGCGCCAGCCGCCGGTGGGTCGCGCTGGGGGCGGTAGCGGCCGGGCTGCTGCTCGGCGGCTGCCAGCTCCCGACCTTCGGCGCCTACAAGGGGGTGACGACCCAGGGCCAGGACTCCTTCAAGCTGTGGCAGGGCTTCTTCATCACCGGCGCGGTGGTCTTCGCCATCGTGTTCTTCCTCATCATCTGGTCGGTGTTCCGCTATCGCCACAAGTCCGACGAGATCCCCAAGCAGACCCAGTACCACACGCTCTTCGAGATCATCTACACGGTGGTGCCGATCATCACCGTCCTGGTCATGTTCGTCTTCATTTTCGTGACCGAGAACGAGGTGGACGCCTTGAACGCCCAGTCGGTCACCGTGAACGTCACCGCCTTCCAGTGGGGCTGGCAGTTCCAGTACCCCGGGTACGACGTCCGGGTACTGGGCGTCGAGCTCCAGGACCCCACCATGGTGATCCCAGCCCATGAGACCACGAAGATCGTCCTGCGCTCCGCTGACGTGGTCCACGGCTTCTACGTGCCCGAGTTCAACTTCAGCCGCTACGCCCTTCCCGGGGTGACGAACCAGTTCGACCTGAGCCCGGTCACCACCGGCACCTTCCGCGGCCAGTGCACCAACCTCTGCGGCCTGTACCACTCGCTTATGATCTTCCAGGTGAAGGTGGTCACGCCGTCGAAGTTCCAGGCCTGGATCCACCAGCAGCAGAACGCACCGAACACGTCGGACTCGATCGCCGCGGCCAAGCGCCAGATCGCCCAGGGGAATCTCAAGTGACCGACGTCATCGACCCTCCGGTCATCGTCGCTCCGGGCGCACCCAGCGTGCCGGTGGTGCACGAGCACGAGGAGCACCACGGCCCCGAGGAGCACGGCCCCTCGGGGATCCTGAAGTGGCTCACCACCACCGACCACAAGATCATCGGCCTCAGCTACATGATCACGTCGATCGTGATCTTCTACCTGGCCGGGGTCATGGCCCTGCTCATCCGGGTGCAGCTGGCCACGCCGGCCAGCTCGTTCGTCTCGTTCCAGCAGTACAACGAGCTGTTCACGATGCACGGCAGCCTCATGATGTACCTGTTCGCCGGCCCCTTCGCCTTCGGTGGTCTGGCGAACTACATCGTCCCCCTCCAGGTGGGCGCCCCGGACATGGCCTTCCCGCGGTTGAACGCCCTGTCCTACTGGCTGTACCTAGGTGGGTCCATCACCATGCTCCTGGGCTTCTTCGTGGCCGGCGGGGCGGCCGACTTCGGGTGGGTGGCCTACGCACCGCTGTCATCGGCCACCAGCTCGCCGGGGGCAGGGGCGGACGCGTGGATCATGGCCCTCGCCCTCACCGGCTTCTCCGCCATCTTCACCGGCGTGAACCTGGTGGCCACGATCTTCTACCTGCGCGCCCCGGGCATGACCATGTGGCGGATGCCCATCTTCACCTGGAACATGCTCGTGACCGGGATCCTGATCCTGATCGCCTTCCCGGTCCTCACCGCCGCTCTGGTGATGCTCTTCGCCGACCGGCACTTCGGCACGCACATCTACACAGTGGTGGGGTGTCATACCACGGCCTTTGCCGGGCATCCGTCGGTCCCTGACCCGAATGCCTGCGGCTCGGCCGTGCTGTGGCAGAACCTGTTCTGGTTCTTCGGGCACCCCGAGGTCTACATCCTGGCCCTTCCCTACTTCGGCATCGTCACGGAGATCCTCCCGGTGTTCTCCCGCAAGCCGGTCTTCGGCTACAAGGGGATGGTCTTCGCCACCATGTCCATCGCCGCCCTCTCCACCGGCGTGTGGGCCCACCACATGTTCACCACCGGTGTGGTGCTGCTGCCGTTCTTCTCCCTCCTCAGCCTGCTCATCGCCGTGCCGACGGGCATCAAGTTCTTCAACTGGATCGGCACCATGTGGCGAGGCCAGCTCCGCTTCACCACGCCCATGCTCTTCTGCATCGGCTTCCTCCTGGGCTTCCTCATGGGAGGGGTGACCGGAGTGATGCTGGCCGCGCCCCCGATCGACTTCTTCACCCACACAACGTATTTCGTCGTGGCCCACTTCCATCAGGTGCTGTTCGCCACCGCGGTCTTCGCCGGGTTCGCCGGGCTCTACTACTGGTACCCCAAGATGTTCGGGCGGATGCTCCGGGACAACCTCGGCAAGTGGCACTTCTGGATCATGTTCGTGGGATTCTGGCTCTGCTACATGCCCCAGTACATCCTGGGTCTGAAGGGCATGCCCCGGCGGGTGGCGGTCTACCCCTCGAACCTCGGCTGGCAGATGTACAACGACCTGTCCACCGTCGGCGCCTTCCTCATCGGGATCTCCTTCGCCATCCTCTTGTGGAACCTGTGGATCTCGTGGCGCCGCCCGGTCCCGGCCGGGAACAACCCATGGGACGGCCACACCTTGGAGTGGTTCACCACCTCGCCCCCGCCGCACCACAACTACACCCACCTGCCGCCGATCCGCTCCGAGCGGCCCACCTGGGACTACAACCACCCTGACGCCCTGGTGATCAGCCACGGGCGCCAGCCAGGCGAGAACGGCCACTCGAACGGCTCGAGCCGTAACGGCCACTCGAACGGCTCTGGTCGCAACGGCCACGGAGGTGCGCCCGGCAGTCCCGCAGGTGTGGGCATCCCCACCGGGGCAGCAGCCGAAGGAGAGGTGGCACCGACATGAAGACCGAGTCGCTGTTCCTGATCGGCATCGGCGTGTTCTTCGCTGCCATTGCCGCCATCTACTGGTTCATCAGCTACGAAGACGGCGGGGGCATGATGCTGCTGGGGAGCTGTCTGCTGGGCTTCCTGCCGGGCTTCTACTACTTCTACTGGCACCGCCGCTTCCACGGTCACAAGTACTTCTACTGGGGAAAGCTGGACCGGGTAGCCGGCGACCGGCCCGAAGACCACCCCGACGCGACGATGGAGGACGGTGCCGGGGTCATCAACTCCTTCCCCGGATCGAGCATCTGGCCTTTCACCCTCGGGATGGGCGCCTTCTTGCTGGTCCTCTCGTTGGTGTTCGGAACGTGGTTCCTTCCCCTCGGCGTGAGCCTGATGCTGTTCGCCCTGATCGGCGTGACGGCCGAGAGCCGCCGGGGTGGGCACGTCTAGGTCCGACACCGGAGCACCCGGCCTCACCAACCGCCTGGTGGTGGTGATGGCGGTCGCCACCGGGGCGATCGTGGCCAACCTGTACTACGCCCAACCGCTCCTGCACGAGGTGGCCACCGCCTTCCACTCGGGGACGGCGAGCACGTCGCTGGTCATCACCGCCACCCAGATCGGCTACGCCGTGGGGCTCGTCCTGCTGGTCCCCCTCGGGGACATCCACGCCCGCCGTCCACTGGTGTCCCTGGTCTTCGCCGTGGCCGCTCTGGCTCTGGTGGTCTGCGCCGTCTCCCCGACCCTGTGGCTGTTCGAGCTGGGTTCGGTGGCCGCCGGGTGCGCCTCGGTGGGAGGACAGATCATGGTGCCGTTCGCCGCCGATCTGGCCAGCCCGGCCCGCCGGGGTCGGGTGGTGGCCCGCATCATGACCGGGCTGCTGCTGGGCATCCTGCTGGCCCGTACGGTCTCGGGAGCTGTGGCCCAGGTTGCGGGGTGGCGGGCCATCTACTGGGTGTCCGCCGGCCTCATGGTGGCCTTCTCCGCCCTTTTGCACCGGGTCCTGGCGCCCGAGCCATCCCGTCCCCACGTGCCGTACCGGCGGCTGGTGGGCTCGTCCCTCCAGCTCCTCGCGACCCTCCCCACGCTCCGCCGTCGGGCGTGGCACGGCGCCGCGGTCTTCGCCGCTTTCAGCGTGCTTTGGACCAGCCTGGCCTTCTTGCTGTCGGGAGCGCCGTTCCACTACTCCAACGCCGTCATCGGTCTGTTCGGCTTGGCCGGAGTGGCCGGGGTGCTGGCCGCCAATCTGGCCGGCCGCCTGGCCGACACCCACCACACCACGTTCACCACCCTGTCGGCCGGTGTGCTGACCGCCGGATCGTTCGCTCTCCTGGCCGCGGGCCGGACCTCACTCGGGTTCCTTCTGGCCGGGGTGGTGGTGCTGGACCTTGGGACCCAGTCCATGCAGATCACGAACCAGGCGATCATCTACACCCTCGCCCCCGACGCCAGGAGCCGGATCAACAGTGCCTACATGTTCTGCTATTTCGTCGGTGGGGCGCTGGGATCGGTCACGGCCGGGGTGGTGCTGGCATCGGCCGGGTGGGACTGGGTGTGCCTGCTGGGTGCCGGCTTCGGCGCCCTGTCACTGGTCATGGTGGTCGTCGACCGCATCTGGCCGGTGCCGGTGGGCCACGACCGCCGACTGACGGCGGCCGAGCCGGTGGCCGGTGCTCCGGCTGAGCACTGACCGGTTCCCGTTGCCGGCCTTCGCCGGCCGAACCAGGCTCGCGACCGGACCGTGGCGAGTTACCGTCGGTTCAGTCTTGGTGGCCAATCCGGGGTGACGTCGTCTCGGGTCGCTCGCCGGTCTCCAACAGCTGCTGGGCCACGTCTCGGAGCTTGTGGTTCAAGTGCTGCGAAGCCCGGCGCAGTATGTCGAAGGCCTGGTCGGGGCTGACCCGCTCCCGCTCCACCAGGATCCCCTGGGCGAGGCCGATCACCTCGCGCGTGGCCAGAGCGGCGCGGAGCCCTTCGGTTCGCCGTTGCTCGTCCTCGTGCATCCGGGCACCGGTGAGTGCGGCGCTGGACAACGCCGCCAACATCACCCCCTTCCCTCGGTCCACGACTCCAAAAGCTGACGGGTAGCGGGCATACAGGTTCAGGGCACCGAACCTGTCACTGGCCGACAGGGGCACCGCCAGCACACTGCGAACTCCGACCGCGACGGCGTCGAGGCACGGGCCCGAGCCGAAGCGGTGCTGGAGCGCGTCGACGGCGGCCACGATGGGAGCGGTGCACACCGGAGTGCTCACCTCCTTCCCCTCCAGGAGGAAGATCCCGGCATAGTCGCAGCCGTCGACCGTGGCCACCGCCAGTTCGACGATTCGAGCCAAGGTGGCGTCGACGCTCTCGGCGGCGAACAGAACCCGGACTATTTCGGCAACTCCGGCAGCGAGCTGAGGTATGGGATCACTTGTCGTCGTGATCTGGGGCTCGGGCGGGATCATTGTGGCTTACGGCCGCTTCGTGCGAATTGAGGATGTGGGCGGTGGCAGTGATGGTAGTCTCCGTTGCTCTCCGGCGCCTCCCACGAGGCCGAGGTTGTGGTCCACTCGTGCACGGTGTACGGTCGTGCTCACCTTCGGCAGTGAGGGATGGAAGGGCAGGCTCCGGTCGCCCTCGACGCCCCCGGAAGCTGGGAAAGCGTGCCGAATACCTCGTTGTCGATATCGAGTCGAACCGTTCCCGTCGCGGTCATCCACCCCCACCCACCCGAGAGCGAGAGTCACTTCGGCGCACTCCGCCAGTGGGTCGGCGAGCCGGATGCGGGAGCCGCGGACGCAACGGGCGGTCCTTTGGGACCGATCGACCAGGGATAGCGACAGTGGACGACGCCGGGAAGCCTCGGAGTCCCATTGAGTCCTCCGGCCCGGAGAAAGTCACGGCTGCCTTCCGGCAGATCCCCGATGGCCGTCAGGTCGCTCTGCTCGCCGCGTTCTTGGAGTCGGCGATCACCACGGGCTACCGATCGGCGGTGGTGGACCTCTGCGACATGCAGGACATCGACGACGACGCGTTGGATGTGATCGTCGGCGCCGCGGCCCGCATGGCCGAAGCAGGGCACCGGCTCACGGTCCGATCCTCGACGACGGTGGCCTGGCGTATCGCCGAGGCGTGCCCGTCGCCGACCTTGCTGCGCCTGGAGCTCTACAAGGGAGAGGGCTCCGCCGGTGACCGGGCGCTCTTGGCAGCGCCTGCCGGCGCCCGGAGCATGGCGCCGTCTGTGGGCTTGGTGGACAAGCTTGTCGCGTCCGGTGCGATCCCGGCCAACGAGGCGGTCGTGGACCGGTCCCTGCGATTGGTGGTCTCCTTGGCCCACGCGACGATCGACGGTGCCGACGGGGTGAGCATCTCGCTCCAACGCCAAGGTCGACTCACCACCGTTGCGGCCAGTGACCGGACCGTCATCGATATGGATGCAGTGCAGTACGCCACCGGAGAAGGCCCGTGTGTCGACGCCGCCACCGTGGGCCACCGGTTCCACGCCGAGTCCCTTGACCACGAGGGTCGCTGGCCGGCGTTCACGCCCCAGGCGAGAGAGCTCGGGATCAACGCCATCCTGTCCACCCCGCTGCGCTCGCTGGACCAGCCGGTGGGAGCCATCAACATCTACTCCCGCTCCCCGAAGGCATTCGGAGCCCGGGGCCAGGAACTGGCGCTGATCTTCGCCGGTCAGACGTCGTCCATCTTGGGCGGTGCCGTAGCCGGTGCCGCTGATGGCCGGCGGGCCACACAGCAGGCTGCTGCCCGACTGAAGCAGGCACTTCGGGCCCGCCAGGTCATCGCCCTGGCTCAGGGCGTGGTGATGGTGCGCGAGGACATCACAGAGGACGGTGCCTTCGACCTCTTCCGGGACTTCTCGCGCCGCTCCAACCGGCCTCTCCGCAAACAGGCCGAGGACATAGTGGCCTCGACCGGCCGGACCCGCTCTGAGCGTACGCGGCCCCCCGCAACGGGCTACCGTGGCTGAGGAAGCTACCGGCCTCCTCGACGTCTTCCGACGCGAAGCCGGGCTCTCCCGGGGTGAGCTCTGGTTGCGCTACTTCGCCCTCGGAGGCATGAGCAGCGCCTTCGAGGTGGAGGCATTCCTGGACAGTGCGCTCGTCCCCACGCCTCACGACCACGACGTCCTCGCCCACGCCCTGAACGAGCGGTTCGTGGAGCTGGGTGGGAACCACCCGGTGCCGTACCGCGGGGATGTGCCCGGTATCGGGCCGGGGGGTGACGCCGGGGGGTGACGCCGGACCTACTGATCTTTCGGAAATATATTGACGTAGTTGCGTGGTTGTGATACGATTGACGTGTGAGATCACCGTCCGTTGCGCGTGGATCGCGAGCAACGTCGACGAAGC
>JAJYWF010000035.1 GCA_021791635.1 Actinomycetes bacterium | reverse complement strand
CAGGAGGTGTCCCGTGCCCAGAGGCGTGAAGGGTCCTTGGGGGCCATCGGATCTCGAAGCCGCCATTGAGGCGGTAGTCGAGGGCGCGGCCTCCCACAGCGGGTGGATCAGCTTTGGGGTACTGACCACTTCATCCACGCCATACGAACCGTCCTCACCCGCGTGCCGAAAGCGACCAAGGCCATGGTCGCCACCCTAGGACGCCGGTGAAGTAGGGGCCTCCTTCGGTGTTCACTTGGCACTCTGCCTGCGCCAGGGATCGCTGGACGCCCTGGGTGGTCCCATGCCTGACACGGCGGGTAGTCCCATGATGAAGAGGACTCACCGTCGATGAGCTGACGTTGCCGTCTGGTGGCTCCAAGGGCACGCCCGGGCCCTATCAGGCCACTGTCCACTCTGCCTCGCTCCAGCTGAGCCCGATCGTGGCCAATCGGGCCAGATTGAGCACGCCGGGCCAGGGCGAGCTCGTCTTCGTGCGGATGGATGACGATCGAGCGGCCACGTCGATCCGAAGCGCACGACGTGCGCAGTGGGCAGGTTGCCCACTGGGGCCAACTTGGCAATGACCTCGACGCCGGCGGCACGGAGCTTGGCCAGGGTGGCCCCGTCGCCATAGGCGGCGTCGCCGACCACCGTGGGCTCGGCGTCGGTCTCGGAGTCGTCGACCTCGCCGGGCACCTCGGCCCCCAGGCGGTCGATGGCCTCCCGATCGCTCGACCTTTCGAAGCCCTGCAGCACCATGATCGTGGCCGGCACCCGGGCCAGCACCCGGGCCAGCACCCGGGCCAGCACCCGGGTCGGCACCCGGGTCGGCACTGTCGGACGGCCCTTCTTGGAGGCCAGGTACGGGTCGGCGAAGTACTCGTCACCGAACAGCCGGTGACCGTGGTCCGACGACAACCGATAGAGCGATCCCTCGACCAGGCGGTCGCCCAGAAAGACTGCCGGATCATCGAATCGCCGCTGCTTGTCGGAGCGCCCGGGTGCCGTGGCCAATTCTCGCCCTCCACGGCGAATTCCGCGAAACCTGAGGCGGCCGAATCAGCGGCGTCCTAGGGTGGCCCGATGACCGGCCTGCAGGGTGAACGAACTTCCGGCGAACTGCGGCAAGAGGACCTCTCCGCAATCGCCGGGGTGAAGTACGGCTACCTCCGGCTCTTGGACCTGAAGGAGTTCGACCAGCTCGGCCGGCTCCTGACCGAGGACTGCACCGCCTCCTACGAGGACGGACGGCGGTCGTTCGAAGGACGATCGGCGATCGTGGAGTTCCTCACCGGTGCGTTGGGCGACCCCGGGATCGTCACCCAGCACCAGTGCCACCATCCTGAGATCTCCGTGGGGGCCGACGGGACCGCACGCGGGACCTGGTACCTGGAGGACCGGGTGGTCGTCCCGGCCCACGACGTCGAGATATCAGGGACCGCCTTCTACGAGGACGCGTACGCCCTCGTCGAAGGCACCTGGCTGATCAGCCACACCGGGTACCGCCGGGTGTTCGAGGAGCGGCGGGTCCACTCGACGCTGGCCCTCATCTCGTTCCGATCCCGCTTCTGAGCGGTCGGCACTCGGGCCATCTCCCGGTCGGGACCGCTCAGTGCAGGGCGCTCACGGACGGGTCGCCGGGCTGGTCGTGAACGCCGGGTCCCGCAGGATGGCCGGCTCGAGCACCTCGTCGATGGCTCTGAGCAGGTCGGGCTCCAGCTCGATGTCCACGGCCTTCACGTTCTCGACCACCTGCTCGGGCCGGGTGGCGCCGATGATGGCGGTGGAGACGTTCTGGTTCTGGAGGACCCAGGCCAGGGCCACGGCCGCCGGGGTGTACCCGGCCTCGCGGGCCAGGGACGCGAACTGCTGGACCGGTTCGAGCACCTCGTCACGGAGGAGCCAGCCGATGTACTCGGCCCCGTCCTTGGAGGTGGCCCGGGACCCTTCGGGGGGCGGGGCGCCGGGGAGGTACTTGCCGGTGAGCACTCCCTGGGCCAGTGGTGACCACACGATCTGCCCCAATCCCTCCTTCTCGCACAGTGGCACCACCTCGGCCTCGATCACCCGCCAGAGGAGCGAGTACTGGGGCTGGTTCGACACCAGCCGGTCGAACCCCATGTCGTCGGCGATCCGGAGCGCCTCGGCGATCTGCTCGGCCGTCCACTCCGACACCCCCACGTAGTGCACTTTGCCCTGGCGCACCAGGTCGTCGAAGGCCCGAAGGGTCTCCTCCAACGGCGTCTCGTAGTCGAACCGGTGGGCCTGGAGGAGGTCGACGTGGTCGGTTCGCAGGCGGCCCAACGACGCGTGGAGCGACTCCATGATGTGCTTGCGCGAGAGGCCGCGGTTGTTCGGGTTCGGTCCGGTGGGCCAGTAGACCTTGGTGAAGATCTCGATGGAATCCCGGCGGATGCCTTCGAGGGCCCGTCCGAGGACGTCCTCGGCCGCCCCGATGGCGTAGACGTCGGCCGTGTCGAACGTGGTGATCCCGGCGTCGAGAGCGGCCTTCACGCAGGCTCGGGCGGCATCTTCCTCCACCTGACCGCCGTGGGTGATCCAGTTGCCGTAGGAGAGGGCCGAGACCACCATCCCGCTTCGTCCCAAGTGTCGGTAGTTCATGGAGCGGAGCGTAGTAGCCAAAGTTGAGGTTGGCCGCGCCCTGACCGCCGGGCTCGGAGCGGCGGCTCTCGCCCGGTGCCCCCGGCCGCGGTGCCTACGATCGGAAGATGAGCGGATCCGACGAGCCAGATGCCGGCGCGCCGTCGGGCCCTGAGCGTCGCCCGGGTCATCGGGGCTCTGAAGGCATGGTCCGGGTGAGCCGCAGCCTGTCGATCCCCCGTTCCGAGCTGACCTGGAGGGCGACCACGTCGGGTGGTCCCGGTGGCCAGCACGCGAACCGGACCCTCAGTCGGGTCGAGGTCCGGTTCGACGTCGAGCGCTCCTCGGCCCTGGGGCCCCGCCAGCGCTCCCGGCTGCTGGAGCGGTTGGGCCCGGTGGTCCGGGCCAGCTCCTCGGACCAGCGGTCCCAGGCGCAGAACCGCCGGATAGCCACCGAGCGCCTGGTGGTCCGCCTGGCCACGGCCCTACGGGCCGAGGTCCCGCGCCGGCCGACCACGCCGACCAAGGGGTCGGCCGAGCGGAGGCTGGAGGGCAAGCGACGCCGGGCCGAGGTCAAGCGCAACCGGTCGGCCCGGCTGGACCCTGACGGCTGACACCGGCCCCGGCCCCGACCCCGGCCCCGGATCACGACCCGGCGACGGGACGGTCCCCTGACACCGGCACCCTGCTACACGGCCCGTCGGGCCCGGGCCTCGCCGGCCCAGACCCGGTCCAAGAAGGCGGCGATCTCGGCAGTGAGCCGGGCCGGGCGCACCCGGAGCTCGAGGATCGAATGGGCTTCGACCAGCTGGGCCGAGGGCAGCTGGCGGGCCAGCCGCCCGGCGTCGCCGAACGGGTGGAGCCAGTCGGCCCGGTGGCCGATCACCAGCGCCGGCACGTGGATCCGGGCCCGCTCCTCGATGGTGGGGGCCACCGGGCCGACCAAGATGCCGTGGAGGACGGCCACGACGTCGTCAGGATCGAGGGTCACGGCACCGAAGACCTGGTCCACCAGGCCCAGTCGGCTCCGGGGCAGTCGCCGGGCCAGGTTCGAGACCAGGCGCAGGGCCGGGGCGGCGTAGTGGGTGGCGGCCAGCAACGGGGTGAACAGCATCGCCGCGTACGGCGTGGCCTGCTCCAGCACCGGCATCTCCAGCACCATCCCGGCCACTCGTTCGGGGGCGTTCGCCGCCACCAGCAGGCTCACGTCCGCTCCGAGGGACATGCCGCCGACCACGGCCCGGGCGACGTCGAGGTGGTCCAGGAGGTCCACGACGAGGCGGGCATAGGCGTCCATGCGGTGGGCCGCAGCCTGGCGCGGCTTGTCCGACGCGCCATGCCCGGGCAGGTCCAAGAGCACTACCCGGTTCCCTTCTGCGGCGAGGTCCCGGGCCAGGCGGCGGTTCACCGCGGCGTCGAGGAGGAGGCCGTGCAGGTACACGACCGTGCGGGCTCCCCCGCCGTGCACCTCGTAGGACAGGGTGCACCCCGCCCGCTCGAAGCTGCCCAGCCGGTGGGGCGCCGTCACCGGGGCCGCTCCCTCACCCGCCCACCGATGCCCCGGCCGCCTGCACCCCGGGACTGGCGCAGACGGAGGTCGGCTGCTGCCCGGTGGACCGGCAGATCTCGGCGGCGAGCACGTTGGCGGCGGCGACGATCGAGCGGGTGGCCGGCAGGGTGGTGTCGGTCAGGCCGGCGGCCACCTGTTGGGCCGTCTGCCCGGCGAGGAGGGACGGAGAGAAGGCCGATCCGGCGAAGATGGCGTCGTTGCCGACGTCGATGAAGGGCACCGATCCGGGTGTCCAGCCCGCGCCGAGCAGCGCGGTCGTCTCGTAGGCATTGACGATCTGGTCCTCGGCCGGGGTGGGCGTCTGGAGCAGGAGGTACTGGCCCTGGCTGTCGGTCTGTGTGCTCTCCAGCTCTACTGATTCGAAGCTCAGGTAGGGGCTTGTGTACGTGGACCCGTCGAAAGAGAACGACGGCGTCGAAGGATCGATGTCCTTCGAGCTCGACGTGACCGAGCCCAACGACGAGAAGGTACCGAACCTGGACAGCGCAGCGACGAGTGCCCACCTCTCGGCGGCGCAGAAGGGGCACCACTCGTCGCCCATGAAGAAGACGCCCGGCTTCCCATCGACCACCAGGGGGAGTTGGTTCGACAGGGGGTGGAGCCCGCCGACCGGCGGTGTGGCCGAGACGCCGATCGAGTCGAACTCGTGGGCCGGGATGGAAGCGACCGCATCGACCACCGATGCCGGCATGGGCGCCGGTGGGCTTCCCTGGGGCGGGGGGACCTGTGTCGGTGCTGTTGTCCCGGTCCCTGTTGCCCCGGCCCCGGCTGTGCCCTTCCCAGCTGTCCCGGTCCCTGTTGCCCCGGCCCCGGCTGTCCCGGACTTCGACCCGGGGGAGGTGGTCGGGGTCACCGGGGCCGAAGGGACGCTCGAGGGGGTGGTGGGTGATGGAATGTACGGGGCGGCGTAGCCCGCAGGCGAAGTTCCCCCTCCGCCTCCGCCGTTGACCGTGTACCCCATGGCGCCGGCGTCGGCGATCAGGACGACGGCCAGGACCGTCGCCGCGGTGAGGAACCCCGGAGTCGTCCGGATCCAGCCCAGGAAGCTCTCCCACCGCTCGGCACGGACCCCTCGACAGAGGCCACACGCTCCACCGCTCACCCAGAAGGTATGCCCGCGGGCGCACCGGGAGTACAGGGGGGCGCCGCAGATCGGGCAGGTGGTTAACGACGCGTCGCCCCCCTCCCACAGATGCCCGTTCCCGCAGTACGACCGATGGTCCACCGACGGCCCTCCCCTCGCCAGCGGCGATGCTACCCGGGTACGCCGAGCGCGGCGAGAGCCGCGTCCAGCGCGGATCGGGTCTGCGAGGAGGCGTCGGCCCGGACCCCCACCAGCGGGGTGAGCGACGCGAAACCGGCGGCTACCAGCGCACCGTCGTCCTCGGGCGCTTCGTCGCCCACGTCTCCGAGCGAGGGGACGGCGGCGCCGAGGGTCAGGCGAACGGACCCCTCGCCCGCCTCGCCCGACGGCTCGAGATGGACTCTCTCCGACGCCGACTTGATGATCCCAGCCGTGCTGATCCTCCCCGGGCGGACGCCGCGGAGCTCACCGGGCGCCACCGACGGGACGTTCAGGTTCCACACGCTCTGTGGCGGCGCCTCCGACAGCGCCGGCACGAGCCGTACGGCCAGGGCCGAGGCCGTGTCCCAGTGATCCACGGCACCGCCGGAGCGCAGCGAGACGGCCAGGCCCCGCAGCCCCAGCTGGGCTCCGGTGAGGACCGCCCCGACGGTGCCCGAGTGCAGCACCGATCGGCCCACGTTCACGCCGAGGTTGATGCCCGAGACGACCAGGTCGGGACGGGGACCGAAAGCTCCGAGAGCCCCGACGATCACCGACAGCGCCGGTGAGGCGTCCAGACCGTAGGTCGGGACCTCCTCGGCCCCTTCGATCACCACGGTCCGGTAGGCAATGGCGTCGCGCTCGTAGACGGTACCCACGGCCGCCGACGCGCCGCTGTGATTGGCCAGGGGAGCGACCACCACCACCTGACGGTCCTCGCCGGCCGGGGCCATGTCGGCCCATCGGGCCAACGCCCGGGTGACCGCCGCCAGCCCCGGTGCATGCACCCCGTCGTCGTTGGTCACCAGGATGCGCACGCGCCAGTACGATACCGCCGGCGCCATGCCGGTCCGGTCAGGCGCCCCGGCCCCAGATCGAGGACCCCCGCCAATGACCACTCCACCAGCCAACTTCTCCACACCGTCGCCGAAGGCGGCGCCCGGAGCTTCGGACCGGCGCGAGGCGGCGGAACCAGCCACCGGTGCCCAGTGGGTGATCGGCCACGGCGGGCAGGAGGTGACGGTCACCGAGGTGGGGGCGACGCTCCGCTCCTACACGCTCGACGGGCGAGACGTCGTCGACGGGTTCGGGCCGGACGAGTGGTCCCGGAGCGGCAGGGGGCAGGTCCTGGCCCCTTGGCCCAACCGGCTGGGGGACGGGCGTTACGAGTTCGCCGGCGTGGCGGCTCAGGCAGCCCTCGACGAGCCCGAGCGGGGCAACGCCATTCACGGACTGGTGCGATGGCTCCCCTGGCGGCTGGAAGCTCATGCCCAGAACGTGGTCACCGCCGTCTGCCCGGTCCGCCCCACGCCGGGGTACCCGTTCCGCCTCGAGCTGCAGATCGAGTACCACCTGGGGCGTGACGGGCTCACCGTCACCACCACCGCCAGGAACCCCGGCACCGTGACCCTCCCCTTCGGGCTGGGCTTCCACCCCTACCTCACGGTCGGCACCGAGCTGATCGACTCGGCGTCACTGTCGTTGCCGGCGACCAGGCAGCTGTTGCTCGACAGCCGGGGCCTTCCCACCGGGGACGCCCAGGCGGTTGCCGGGACCGAGTGCGACTTCACCGCCGGTCGGGTGATCGGTACCACCAGCATGGACACGGCCTTCACCGGTCTCACCCGCCGGCGTGACGGGACGGCCCGGGCGACGTTGGACGCCCCCCGAGGAGGGCCTTCGGTGGAGGTCTGGATGGACGAGCACTTCAGGTACCTCATGTGCTACACCGGCGACACCGTGGAGGAAGTACCCCGGCGACGCACGGCGGTGGCGATCGAGCCGATGACGTGCCCACCCGACGCTCTGCGCTCGGGGCGTGACCTGATCGTCCTCGAACCCGGTCAGGAGTGGCAGGGCCGCTGGGGGATCACGGCCCGGTGAGCGCGTCGGGGAGCCCAGCGGGTTGGAGTGGTCGGGTGGTGGTCGTGACCGGCTCGTCCAGCGGCATCGGCGCCGCAGTGGCCCGGAGGTTCTCCGCGGCTGGCGCGTCGGTGGTGGTGAGCTCGGCCCGATCGGTCGACGCCGGCCGCGCCGTCGCTGCCGAGCTGGCCGACGCCGTCTACGTCCAGGCCGATGTGACCGACCCGGCCGCCCCCGAACGCCTGGTCCAAGGGGCCCTGGAGCGCTGGGGGAGGCTCGACGTGCTGGTGAACAACGCCGGGACCACGGCGGTGATCCCCCACGACGACCTCGAAGCGGCCAGCGTCGACGTGTGGCGCCAGATCTTCGAGGTGAACGTCTTCGGGACGTGGGCCATGACCGTGGCCGCCGTGCCGGCGTTACGAGACCGCCACGGAGCAGTCGTGAACATCGCGTCGATCGCCGGTCTCCGCCCCACCGGCAGCTCCATCCCCTATGCCTGCTCGAAGGCGGCCCTCGTCCACCAGACGCGGCTCCTGGCCAAGACGCTCGGTCCCGAGGTCCGGGTGAACGCCGTGGCGCCCGGTCTGGTCGACACGCCGTGGACCCGCGACTGGGACGCGGTGCGCGAGCACGTGTCGAAGGTCGCCCCCCTACGACGGAGCGGGCAGCCTGACGACATCGCCGAGATCGTCGTCGCCCTGGCCGCGTCCTCCTACACCACCGGCCAGGTGGTGACCGTCGACGGCGGCCTCACGCTCGCCACCTGACGGAGGCCGGCCCGCCGGGACGTGGCTATTCCCCGCTGCTCGCTGTCCGGTTGGGGTCACGGCCCACCGCAGCCCCGCGCAGAAGGCCCAGGCGACGGGCGTCACCACGGCGGTGTCCACCAGGGAGAGCGTCGGCAGTCCGAGCTCGGAGCGGGCCCAGCGGGGGAGGATGCCGACCGCCGCCGCGGCGATGACCGCGTGGACGGCCCGGTCGGCCGGTCGGTGAGCCACGCCGCGCAGGAGGAAGTCACGCGCGGCCATGGCCTGGGGGCCGGCATAGAGCTCGGGGCGGACCCGCAGGAAGTAGGCCTCGACCTCTGGGAGCGAGGTCGGGACCCATCGGGCGCCGAGCTCGTAGGCCACGACCGCCGTCTCGGCCAGGTAGTCGTCGGCTTCGGGATCGCTGACCGGGTTGGGGCCGTAGCGACGTGACGCGGTCAGGAAGCTGGTCATCTCGGTGACGTGGACCCACGTGACCAGGTCGGGGTCGTCGGCAGCGTACGGTCGACCGTCGGGCGCAACGCCCCTCACCCGCTCGTGGACCCGGCGGACCTGGCCGATGGCCCCCCGTGCGTCGTCGATGGACCCGAAGGTCGTGCGACCGACGAACATCGCCGTTCGACGTAGCCGACCGACCGGATCGTCGGCGTAGTTCGAGTGCTCGGCTACCCCGGCCATGGCCAGCGGGTGGAGGGTCTGGAGGAGGAGCGCGCTCAGGCCACCGATGACCATCGAGGCCAGGTCGGCGTGGATGCGCCGGGCCACGCCGTCGGGCGGGAGGAAAGCCAAGTCGGGGTCGGCGACCGGCGGCCGGGGCTCGCCGCGAAGCCCGAGGGACCGGCGGACGTCGCGATTGACGGCGTCCTGGAGCGGTCTGGCGGCGGTGTCGAGGGCCACTCGGCCGGTCTCGCGTGCCAGGCGGCCGGTGTCCAGCGCCAGGCGGCCGGTGTCCAGTGCCGTACCGGCGATGCCCCGGCCTAGCCCACCGGCGTAGCGGATCGGCGACGGGGGTCTGAGCACCGGTCCAGCTTCGCGCGCCGGTTCTGCGGCGGTGCGTCGGGTATGTGGCGGTGCGTCGGGTATGTGGCGGTGCGTCGGGCTCGTCCTGCCGGCGGACCTGTGGGAGCATCGAGACGTGCGCTACGTCGTCTACGGAGCCGGTGCCATCGGCGGTGTGGTCGGGGCCCGGCTCTACCAGGCCGGGCACCAGGTGACCCTCATCGCCCGTGGTGCCCACCGAGAGGTCATCGACCGTGACGGCTTGGTGATCGAGTCGCCCGAGGCCACTGAGCATCTGCCCATCCCGGTGGTGGGCGATCCAGGTGAGCTGGACTGGGAGGATCCGGCGGTCGTGGTACTGGCGGTGAAGGGGCAGGACACCCAAGGCGCGCTCGGACGGCTGGGTGTCGTGGCACCACCGTCGACCCCGGTGGTGTGCGCCCAGAACGGCGTCGAGAACGAGCGCATGGTGCTTCGGCGCTTCGAGCACACCTACGCCATGTGTGTGGTCTGTGCCGCCACCCACCTTCGTCCCGGCGTGGTCCAGGTGCACTTCACGCCGGTGTCGGGACTGATGGACCTGGGGCGGTACCCGGTGGGGGCGGACGCCACGGCCGCGCAGGTCGCCGGCGACCTCAGCGCCGCCACGTTCGACTCGGTGGCCCGGGGGGACATCATGCGCTGGAAGTACCGCAAGCTGGTGCACAACTTGGTGAATGCCGTCGAGGCGCTGTGCGGCGCCAGCGGTCGGGGCAGCACCTTAGGTCGCCGGGCCCAGGCCGAGGGCGAGGCGGTGCTGGTGGCGGCCGGCATCGACGTGGCCACTCGTGAGGAGGACCGGGCCCGGCGGGGGAGCCTGCAGTTCGGAGACGGGCGGGCGCTGGTGCCCACGGCGAGTGGGGAGTGGAGCGGCGGATCGTCGTGGCAGAGCGTGGTCCGGGGAGCGGGATCGGTGGAGGCCGACTTTCTCAACGGTGAGATCGCGCTCCTCGGCCGTCTCCACGGGGTGCCCACCCCGGTCAACGACCTGCTCCAACGCCGGGTGAACCGGATGGTCTGGCTGGGCCGCCAGCCGGGGGAGGTCACTCCCGAGGAGCTGCTGGCCGAGCTGGGCGACTGAGCTGGGCGACTGAGCTGGGCGACTGAGCGGCAGGGGCGGCAGGAGCGGCCCGAAACCGTCCCGGGCGATCTCAGTCCCCGTGCAGCGCGGCCCGGACCTCTTCGGCGTGGTCGACCGGCGGGGCGCCCCGGGTGTCGATCCGGACGCGGTGAAGGGTGCCGTTCCAGGCAAAGGGGGGCGCATATCGATCCGACACGGGGAGGCCGGCGTCGGATCCCAGCCGGAGCCCGGCACCACCGTGCTGGATGGCCACGGGGATGGCACCGGAGAACTCGATGCTCCCTACCGGCGTGCGGTCGTGGAACAGGGTGAAGGCATTGCGTCGTGGGGGTGGAACGGAGGACCGTCGTTCGGCCGGCTCGAAGGACACCCCGAGGGTGATCGGTCCGGCTGGGACCGGGCGGTCACCCACGACCTCCAGGTGGTCGCCGGCCCGGCTGAAGGTGAACACCAGGTGGCCGTGGTCGACGAATAGGGCGAACCCGCCGTGGAGGTCTCCGAGCGCGCACAGGATCCCGGACGGGTGGCTCCCGACCGCATCCACCGTGGCGGTGATGTGGAAGCTCCCGAAGAGCATCGGGATCGACTCGTCGGACACCGGGCCTCCGCCGGGGTAGAAGGTCCGGTCCGTGCCGGCTGGCCACGTCGCGGGGATGAAGGCGCCGAGCCGTTGCACCAGTGAGTCGTCGACGGGGAGCACCTGGTTCCTTCCGGCCTCGGCCATCCACAGGTCGACGAGCTTCCGGGTCGTCTCAGGGTGGTCGTCGGACACGTCGTTGGACTCCGAGAAGTCGTGGTCGAGGTCGAAGAGGGCCCAGTGGTCCAGATCGAAGTCACGACTTCCGATGGCCAGCTCTTCTTCGTCCAGCACGCCGGAGGAGATGTGGTCGGTAGTGGCCTTCCACCCGGCGTGGAAGATCGAGCGCGAGCCCAGCAGCTCGAAGTACTGGGTGTCGCGGGGGTCCGGGGCATCGTCCCGGTCGAACGTGGACCGCATGCTGGCGCCGTCGATGCGTTGCTGGGTCACCCCGTCGACGGTGACCGGTGCTTCGATCCCGACGGCATCGAGGACGGTGGGCATGAGGTCGACGGCGTGGACGAACTGGGTGCGGATCGCACCGCGAGAGGAGATCTCACGGGGCCAGTGCACCACCAGCGGGGTCCTCACGCCGCCCAGCCAGGTGTAGCGCTTCCACAGTCGGAAGGGCGTGTTCCCGGCCCACGCCCAGGCCCAGGAGTAGTGGTTGTACGTGCGGGGACCGCCCCAGTCGTCGATGGCGGCGATGTTGTCCTCCACCGACTCGGGGATCCGGGCCGTGAACCGGTGCTCGTTGACACTTCCGTACCGGCCGCCTTCGGCACTGGCTCCGTTGTCCGAGAACACCAGGAGCAAGGTGTTCTCCAGCTCCCCGAGCTGGTCGAGAGCGGAGATGACACGGCCGACCTGTGCGTCGGTGTGGGTGAGGAACCCGGCGAACACCTCCTGCTGTCGGGCGTGCATACGTCGCTCGTCGGTGCCGAGGGAGTCCCACGACTCCACCCACGGTGGCCTCGGGGTGAGCGCCGTGCCGGCCGGTACCACCCCGGACGCCTGCTGACGGGCGAACGCCTCCTCCCGCCACGCATCCCACCCCTGGTCGAACTTCCCCCGGTAGGGCTCGACCCATTCGGGCGCCACGTGGTGGGGGGAGTGCATTGCGCCGAGGGCGAAGTACAAGAAGAACGGCTTCCCAGGAGCCGCGTGCCGTTGATCGAGCACGAAACGTATGGCCGTGTCGGCCAAGTCCTCGCTCAAGTGGTAGCCGTCCTCGGGTCGACCCGGGGGGTCGACGTAGTGGTTGTCAGAGACCAGGTTCGGGGCCCAGTGGTTGGCGTCTCCCTGGAGGAAGCCGTAGTAGCGCTCGAATCCCCATCCGAGAGGCCAGTGCCCGAAGGGGCCGGCGGCCGACCGCTCGAAGCGGGGCGTGAGATGCCACTTGCCGACGGCCATGGTGCTGTAGCCGGCGTCACGCAGGATCCGCGGTAGGGGTGCGGCGCTCGGGGGACGCCGGGCGGTATAGCCGGGGTAGCCGAGGGGGATGTCGGCCAAGAACCCCATGCCGACGGCGTGGTGGTTCCGTCCGGTGAAGAACGCCGCCCGGGTCGGGGAGCACATGGCGGTGACGTGGAAGCGGTTGTAGCGCAAGCCGCCGGAGGCCAGGCGGTCAAAGTTGGGCGTGGCCGTGTCCGAGCCGAAGCACCCGAGCTGGGCGAAGCCGGTGTCGTCGAGGACGACGACCACGACGTTCGGGGCGCCCGGAGGAGGGGTGGGCGCAGTCGGGATCACGGGGGTGGAGTCGTTGACGGCGAAGCCGAGGCGTTGGGGTGGGGACATCGAGCCAGGTTAGGTCGCAGGAGGGGTGACGGGGCCGGGTCGAGTGCGCGGCGGGGGCACGTGCGGCGTGGGGGGCTCGTGCAGAGTCGGGGGCTCGTGCGGCAGTAGGGTCAGTCTGTGCCGTTCGATCACCCGGGGACAGCCGGGTCCCCTGATCCAGACTGGGACATCTCGTCGTTTCCCGAGCTCGACGGCTTCGATGGCCTGGACGACCCGGAGCTTGAGAGGTGGGCGAGCTCGAGACTGAGGAGGCGACACTCTGGAGGAGTACGGGCAGTGGGCCTTATCGTGGTGGTGGCCCTGATCGTCGCTTCCGTGGGGACCACGATCGAGCTGGTCCTGGGCGGATCGAGCAACTCCAGCGGGGCGAACCTGCCCACGAGCATCACCTCGACCGTGCCCATGGGGATCGGGGGGACCCCCCTCCCCGGAGGCACCGGGAGCAACGAGGCCGCACACGACGTCCAAGTCGCCTTTTCGGTCACGAACCCGGGGGGACAGTCCTCGGTGCCGGTGTGCTCCATCGACGTGTACTCCCATGCGGGCAACGCCTTGGCCGGCTCGGTCACGGTCCACGGTGACCGGGCAGTTCCGGGAGGAACCACCTCCACCGCCAAGGTCACAGTGCCGCTGCCCGAGGCCCCACCGGCCGACACCTTGGGCCGTGTCGCCCTGACCTGCGTGGGCTGACCGGGGGGTTGGGGAGGCCGCGCCGAAGCGATGCCGTGGCGGTGGTCTCAGCGATGCCGTGGCGGTGGTCTCAGCGCACTTCCTCGTGGACCACGGTCGACCTTCCCTGGGAGTCGACCGCCTCACGATCGAAAGTGTGCTGACGCCTGCCCACTGGCCGTCTCGAGGTGCCGTACACGATCGCCGAGGCAACGAAACCGACCGCGCCGACGACCATGAGGATCACGCCAGTGCCTTTTCGATCGTGAACGACCTCGCCAGTGCCGGCTACGTCATCAAGGAGAAGGATGGCCGGCGCAACCGGTACCGGGTTCAGTCGCACATGCCGCTCCTCGGGTCACTGGCCCAGGAGCGGACCATCGGTGAACTGCTGGCGGTCTTCGCTGGATCAGATGGCGACCGGGATGGAGGCTCGAGCGGCCGGTCGCGCTGGTCGTGGCCCGGCTCCGCTGTATTCCGAAGACCCATTCATTCCCGGTCAGTCGGCTCGCAGCGAGCCGGGGAGTAGCTGACGCGACCTGATGCCGAGCTTGTCATAGGCGTGACCGAGATGCTTCTCCACCGTGGAGCGGGTCACGAAGAGCCGTTGGGCGATCTGGGTGTTCGTCAAACCGCTGGCCGCCAGCTCACAGATCTTGAGCTCGCTGGCCGTCAGTGCCTTCCATCCGGTGAGCTGTTGGCGACGAGGTCGGGCGCCGGTTGCCCACAGCTCGCTGCGCGCCTGATCGGCGAGCACGGCGGAGCCGCAGTGGCCGGCGACGTCGTAAGCCGCCCGGAGCGCATCGCGGGCCTCCCGGGTCCGGCCGGCCACTCGGAGAACCACCCCGAGGTCGAGCTGGCAACGGGCCCATTCCAGCCGAGCCGGGGAACCGGCCAGCAGCGTGCTGGCGGCCTCCAGACCGGCCAGGCGGGCCGCTCCGTCCTCGGTCAACGCTCGAAGCCGATCGGTCAGGCCGCGGGCCGCGGTCGTTCCCCATCGCTCGGCATGAACGGCGTGCTCGTCGACCAGTGCGACGGCCTGAGCGGTGTGTCCCAGCTCGAGGTGGCAGGCGGCAGCCTCCAGCCGCCAGGGCGGATGGGGCAGATGGTTCTCGGGTTGCCCGGGGTCCCCACGAAACTTGAGCACCTCCAGCGCGGCTTCGGGTTGGCCTCGCAGGTGGAGTAGCCGGCCACACGCGTAGATGGCATGGATGGACTCCGACGCCGTCAGTGGATCTCGGTAGAGGCCGGTGGCGTCAACGGCACAGGCGGCTCCGTCCAGGTCCCCTTGCTCCATGAGAGCTAGAGCCAGGTACGCGTGGAGGATCGGGTGGACGTACCCGGCAGGGAAACCCGGGTCGAGGGCTTCTCGCGCCATCTGCTCGCATCGACGGAGGTCGCCGCGGATCCAGGCGCCGATGGCGGCGGCACAGCACACGTAGGTCATGGCCGTGGTGGCCCCGCGATCTCGAGCATGGTGCAGGACCCTCTCGAAGACGGTTTCGGCCTCTTCATGTTCCTCGCCCAGGCAGTACGCGGTCAGCGCCGCCATGACGGGAAAGGACGCTTCGGCTCCCTCGTCGAGCAGCCGGTCGTCGGACAGCCCTCGTCGGGCAAAGACAACAGCCTCGGCCGCGCTGCCCTTCAGCAGCCGGGTGGCAGCCAGGCTGCACTGCATGAGCTGGTGGGCAACGGTGTCACCGTCGGGGACGGCCAGCGTGCTGAGTCGGGCGGCGACGATGTCGGCATCCACCTGGTTCAGCAACTGGTACGTGGCGGCCTCCGCTTCCAGCCGGAGCTCCGTGCTGGTCTCCAGCAGATCCCGGTCGACCAGGACGGCGTCGACGGTGGTGGCGGCCCCGACGAAGTCGGCCACCGACGCCTGGACCCGGGCGGTCAAGATAGCGGTGGCCACGCGGTCTGTGAGGTCGTCGGTGACCGAGGCCGCGGCGCGGAGACGGTCCAAGGCCATGGCCGCGTCTCCGGCCAGCCATTCGGCCTTACCGAGATCGCGCAGGAGGGCCGCGGGAACCGGGGTGACTCCTTCGCCAACTGCACGGGACAACCAGCGCCCGGCAACTTCGGGGGCCCCGCGATCGCGAGCCAGTTTGCCGGCGGCCCAGAGCGCTTCGACCACCCACGGATCTCGGGCTTCGTCGGTGAGGGCCAGGTGGACCGCCACCTGATCGGGACCTGCTCCGCTGGCTGCCATCAGCTCGGCGGCCCGCCGGTGCAACCGCACCCGTTCCCCGTGCGGCGTGTCTCCCCGGATGGCTTCACCGATGACCGGATGCAGGAAGGCGAGGGGCCGACCTGGAGAGAGGACGCCGACCTGGACCAGCAGGTCGCACAGTTCGGCGGCCTCTCGGGTGCTGATTCCTGCCACGTGGGCGGCCTGACCGATGGTGGCCGTGCCCCCGAATATCCCCACGGCTCGGGCGAGCTGGGTGGCCATGGGCGGAAGTCCGTGGAGCCTGAACAGTACCGAGAGGGACACCCCCTTGGGGCTGAGTGAGCTCACCGAGGTAGCCGCAATGTCCCCCCAACCGAGCCCGTCCGATCGGACAGCCGCCAACAATTCAGACAACAGGAACGGGTTGCCGCCGCTGGCTCGATGACAGGCCGCCGTAAAGGCCACGCTCGGTGTCTCGTCGGCCCGTTCCCGGATGAACAGCTCGGACGCGGCCACCGAGAGGACCGCAGGTTCGAAGAACCTCCCAGACGAACCAGCCAGCAATTCAGACCACCGCCGGTTACCCGGGTCTGGCCGGGTGGCAACCATCAACGCGACACCCACGCCGTCGAGACGGCGGGCCAGGTAGCGGAGGAAATTGAAGCTCGGGATGTCGCAGTGGTGGAGGTCGTCGACGACAAGGAGCACCGGACCCTTCTCGGCGAGGTTGCAGACCACCCAGTACAGACTGTGGACGATCGCAAACTCCATCCCAGGCTCTCCCACGTTCCCGGCTGCCCGTTGGAGTCCATCACCGGTGACCCCCAGGACGTCGGCCGCCGAGCTGGCCGATCCGGAGAGCAGACCATGTTCGCCACGGACCTGACGCTCGAGGAGCTGGCGGACGACCCCGAAGGGGAAGTCCACTTCGAGCGCGTCGGTTCGGGCGGCCAGGACGGTCATGCCACGAGCACGGGCGCTCCGGCGGGCGGCGTCCAAGAGGACACTCTTGCCGATTCCGGCAGCGCCTTCGAAGACGATGGTGGCCCCGTCCCCGACGTGGGCCCCCTCGAGGGCGCCTTCGATGGCCGCCATCTCGTCCTCCCGCTCCAAAAGGACCTGGTCGAGCGTCATTCACCTCATTGTGCTCGACCGAGAGGAAGGTGACCAATGAGATGAGATTCGGACTTGAGGGAAATGGGCCGGCTGGGAGGAGCGGTGAATCATTCCGGTAGGGGCACCCCAACATGGGGGTGCCCTCCACGATGCTCGCGGCACCGGACGCCATCACAGTGGGCACATCGGAACCGGAGACCGCATTCAGGTGACGCTCGAGGTCGAGCCCACAGCCCAGCCCATCGCCGGGGTGGTGCTCGGAGCGGATGGGACGTCGCGGTCCTTCTGCGGGTGGACGTCCCTGGCCGACGCGGTCGCCGCCGCCGTGGACGGCAACCAAGGTGAATCGGCCGCTCAAAGGGAGACATAGGGGTGGGGAGCCCCAGGGACAGGGAGGCGAGGGGAATGGAGAGGCGTCCTGGGCGAAGGGCGACGAAGGGCGGAGCGACGGCCGGGATCCGCCACTGGGTGTCGATAGGGATCGTTCTCGCCCTCACGGCCAGTGGCATCACGTTGGCGACCACGCCGTCGGGGGCCAGTTCGTCCAAGTCGGGGACAACAGTCGTCACAGTCCCCAAGAACACAGTCCACATCACATCGGGGGCATGCCCAACAAAGGTCACAGACCCGATCGTGGAGACGCACGAGGGGACACCGAAGTTTCCGACAGTCACCTCGATGGACGTGTGCGGGATCGAGGACTTGGAGAACCGCGCCTACGAGGCGTTCCTGGGTGCCCATGGGACAGTCAAGCCCGAGACAACCACCGAGGGCACCTCCGAGTACGCCGGCGAGATCTGGACGCTTCTCGAAGAGTCCATCGGGACAGTCTCGACAGCGAGTACCTCGACGGGTTCGTGGCTCGTCGCGCAGGAGGCTGACGCCTGGTTCCAGGCGATCGCTCGACCGTACTTGACGCTCGCGGCGGCAGACGCTCTGGCCCAGTACGACAAGTGGGCGAAGAAGCCCTGCACATACGTGTCGCCGTACCCGACACTCTTCACTTACCAGCCGCGCACCGGATCGGCGACCTACTGTGCCGGCACAGTCCTGGCAACTCCTCCGACCCCTCCGACGCTGGCTGAGTTCGGAGAGTTCGGTATGGCCCAGGCGGCCGCCAAGCTGGGCCTACCGCTCCTGGGGAACAGCATCGACAAGCAGCTCCTCAACCTCCAGCAGGCCCAGACCGAGGCAATTGACCAGTCGGCGGACGTCTGGGCATCGCTCCTGGCCAGCCCGGTCCCGGCGATCGTGGAGCGCTCAATTCCCGGTCTCAACAGCAAGCTTTGGAATATTTTCGTGCCCTTCAAGAGAACGCGAGGCGTACTACGGATCGCCGACAAGGGGGTCGAGAGCACCGAAGGGAAGATCAACACCTCGATCGAAGAGGATGTGGATGGCGTCCCGGACACCACTCTGCAGACCGGCACCGACACCGGCTTGGAGACGGGGGCCGAGCTGGCAGAGGAGGGGGGGTTCGACCTCCTCGACCTCTTGGGCAGCATCGGTGATGTCGCCACGGCGGCCGCCGGGGCGGCGGCCACCGGCATCGTGGCCCTGGCCACTGGTCCCGCCGCCGGGTTCTTGATCCTCGGCATCGCCATTGCCGCCGGGATTTCGCTCGGAGTCGACATTGCGGAGAACACCCCGGCACAGACGACCAAGCAGCTGGCGGCCACACTGCAGAAGGACGTGTCGACATCCACCAGCCCCAATGTCCTGTGGTCGATGCTCGCCAAGTCGGGAGGGGGGGTGGAGCTCCAGCAGCTCTTCCAGAGCCAGCTCACAGTGAGCGTCCGCCCGATCGGCATCCCGCCGGCAAAGTCCGGCAGCTCTCTCACCCGGGCCACGAGCTCGCGCCCGGTGGGGGCGACGGTGGCCGGCTCACGTGCCGGAGCCGCACTCACGAGGACAGCGACGACCACAACACCCAACGTGCACACAAACGTGGTGACCAGCGTGCCGGCCACAGGTACCCGATGGGAGGTCTCGCCCCGGACACAGACCAAGACAGTGGCCGTGAACACATACGTGCGGACGGTGCGAATCCAGACGTGGCCGGACACCACAGGGCCGAACGGCGTGGGCCTCACCACAGTGACGTACTCGCACGGCAAGATCTACCGCACACCGACCGTGGAAGAGCGACAGGCCGGGGTCGAGGGGAGAGTACCGGCGGACGTGCTCAACTACATCGGCTGGACAGGCGCCTACCAGGAAGCGATCGTCGACGGGAACACATTCCTGGTGCTGGGGGCGCCGGGATCCAACGCGCTCGGCATCTCCGGCACAGCCTGCACAAAGGCCGGGGCATGCCAGTTCACCCCGACGTTGGAGGTCCGAGGTACATATGGACAAGATCTGCACCTGACCATCGCACCGGACACCGGGACCCCGCCTGCAACCACAATCACCGACGCGACCACCGGGACAACGGTGACCACGCCCAAAGTGGGTGAGCAGCTCCGCCTCACCGACCCCGACACGAACAAGAACGGCCTGGCCACCACGTACACCTGGCAGGTGGAGACCAAGTGCCGGGTGACAAAGAGCACCACCGAGCCCAAGGTCGACGGCGTGCCGTTCTGCACATCGGCGCCGGGCACGCTCCCGGCGAACATGAAGGATCTGTCTGTCGGCGGGAAGGAGACAGCTGCATTCCATACAGATCCGGTGACGGTTGTGACAGGCCAGTCGACCACGGTCTCCTTCCCGGCTCCCGGCACGTTCCACCTCCGCCTGATCACGACCGATACGGCCGGCGTGGTTCGGACGGCAAACGAGACATTGACGGTGGCCGGATCCAGGCCGGTGGTGTCCCTCACCACCACACCGTCGGCCTCGACGCCTCAGGTGCTGCACACCATCAAGAACGGATCGAAGGTGACCATCTCGGGATGCATCCAGGGTGCCGGCACCTCCTACGGCGACGACAGCGCGTCCATCACATGGGGTGATGGTTCGGATCGCCAGACGGGGACAGTGCTTTCTGCGGTGGCGCAGCCGATCACGTTCGTCAAAGGTCCCTCGGGGACCTGCGCTGGGCCATGGGCGTTCTCGTCCAGTCACCGTTACACAGTCAATGCGGGTTCGACACTGGGTATTCCTGTTCAGGAACGCATCGAGATCACGGTGACAAACGGCTTCTCGACATCGGAGGTCATCCCCCTCTACGCGTCCATCGGTTTCACAAGTCCCCCGGCATTCACGTCGCCAGGCCATGCCACCTTCACCGCCGGCACCTACGGGTACTTTCCCATCGACGTCTCGGGCGCCCCGCTCCCGTCGATCTCGGTCACCAAGGGACTCGCCACACTTCCGAAGGGTCTCTCCCTGGCGTACACCAACACCGGGCAGTATGCCTTGCTGGGCACCCCGAGCGTGACGGAGGGTGGGAGCTACACGTTCACACTCCTGGCGAAGAATGGCAACACACCGAGCGCCACGCAGACCCTCACCCTCTCCGTCGACTCACCGCCCGTGCTGAACTCACCTGCCTCGACGACGGTGACCCAGGGCCAGGCCAGCACGGTCACAGTGTCCGCCAGCGGTTACCCGACTCCGACGATCGCCGCGAGCACACTCCCCACAGGGATTAGGCTCGGCCCGTCGGCCAACGGGAAGGCCTCGCTGCAGGTGTCTGCCGCGGCCAAGCCGGGGATCTACCGGATCGACTTGAAGGCATCGTCCACGTCGGGCACGACCACCCAGATCATGAACCTCACCGTAGGGTCTGATCCGGTCATCACGTCGCCGGCGAGCGAAGGTCTGACCCCCGGCGTGTTCGCGGCATTCACAGTCCACGCCACCGGCGTGCCCGATCCGCAGGTGGTCGTGACGACACTGCCCAGCGGACTGGTCCCGACGACGTCGACGACAGGAAGCGACGTGTTGGTCGAAGGTACGGTCGCCTCCGCCGGCAACTACTCGGCCAAGGTGTCGGCGACGAACACAGTGGGGTCCGTGTCCGAGACACTTTCCATCTCGGTGTCGGCGACCGGTGGACCGGTCATCACAACTCCAACAGGAGGGGTGGCCAAGTTCGAGGTTGGAACGACCGGAAGGACGTACAAGGTAGCGGCGACAAGTTCATCGAAGGTGAGCATCAAGGCCGGGATGCTTCCGAAGGGTCTCACATTCACCGCCGGACCGAGCGGGACAGCGACTATTTCGGGCACGCCTTCCGTCCCCGGTATCGGGACCATCGAGCTTCAGGCGACAAAGGTTGGATCCAGCTCCGGCATTGCCTTCGTGGAGCTCGAGGACTTCGGGACGCCGGAATTTACGAGCCCCAGCACCGTGACCATGCTCGAGGGCCGGCAGGGCACGTTCACAGTCACTGCGACCGGTCTGCCGGCGGTGTCTATCGCCAAGGTGGCCGGCACACTGCCGCCCGGTCTGACGTTCACCACAGACGGCAACGTCAACCGAGCAACCATCACCGGCACCCCGACGAAGCTTGGAACGTACACGATCACACTCAATGCGACGAACATCTTGGATGTGGCGACAGGTGGTGTCGACCAGAAGCTCACCGTCGTGGTGGACCAGGTTCCGGCCTTCGTCAGCTCGTCGGCGTGCGTGTTCGCAGCCGGGCGTATGGGATCGTGCACGGTCACCGCAGCCGGGTACCCGTTGCCGGCGCTGGTCATCGGCGGATCACTGCCCACCGGGTTGATGTACACCACAGACGGCAACGGCGCAGTCACCATCTCCGGCACGCCCGTCACCGGCACAGGGACGACACTGTCAGAGAGCACGGTAGAGGTCACCGCTACATCAGCGGCGGGCTCGGCGAGCGAGGAGCTCTCGGTGCAGGTCGGACCGGCGCCGGCGTTCACCACGGGACCGACTGCCGACTTCTCCGTGGGGACCACATCCTCGTTCACCGTGTCGGCGACCGGTACCGGTACAGTCACGCTGTCGCCAGCGGGGACCTTGCCGACAGGTCTGCACTTCGCGTCCCACGGCAACGGTGTCGCCACCATTTCTGGTCGACCGGCCACAGGCCAGGGAGGAAGTCGCACGATCCAGGTCACGGCGACCGACCCCTACGGGACGACGGTCGAGACACTGTCCGTCGACGTCTACGAGACGCCGGCATACGTGACATCCCCCGGGTTCACGACAGCCGCATCGTTCGGGATCACCGGGACCGCGTACCAGTGGACAGTCGGTGCCACCGGCTTCCCACTTCCCACGCTCAGCCTGATCGGCACACTCCCGGCAGGAGTCACGTTCACCGCGGAGAAGAACGGTACGGCACAGATCGCCGGTTCTCCGGCCAAGGGGACGGCAGGCACCTATCCGCTGGTGCTGCTCTTGACCAACTCTGCCGGCTCCACCTCGAAGGACTTGACCCTCACGGTCGACCAGCCGCCGAACCTCAAGACAGCGATTGGCACACCGACGACAGGGGCCGTCATCACGAAGAGCGTGGTCTTCACCCCGAGCGTGCCGACGAGCACGACGCTCACAGTGACCGGGTCCCCGGCGCCGACACTCATCCTGACAAAGAGGGTGGGCACCACACCGCCGCCGTGGCTGACGGTGAGCATCACGGGAGACGCGATCCACCTCACAGGCACGCCACCGGCCACATCGGCAGGCACGTCGACGAGGTTGGTCTTCTCGGCGACCAGTGCCGTCGGTGGTGGCGGGAGCCAGATCGATATCGTGGTGCAGGTCCCCCTCCGGCTGGCCACAGCACGGTTGGGCGGGGCGTACAGAGCGCAGCTCCCCGCTGGCCACAGCTATGCCGTCGAGTCCACAACTCCCCTTCCGGCTGGGCTCACACTGTCGACCACAGGAACGCTGTCGGGAACGCCGACGGCGTACACCACAGCATCCTTCGTGGTCGCGGTGGGCGGGGGAGGAACAGTCCTGGTCCAGGTCGGCGTGCACCCCGCTCCTCAGACCTTGGAAGTCAGCGCCTTCCGGACCGTGGGCCCACTGGGTCCCGGTGACTGGTTCGCCGAGGTGGAGAACTCCACCACCTCGCCCGTGTCGCTCGCCGGGTGGTCGGTGCTGATGGAGGTGCCCAAGACCGCCCCGTCGACCACACCGACAGCTCCAAAGCCGACAGCCACACCAGCCAAGACAGCAGCGAAGAGGGTGGTGTCGGTTCCACTGGGCAGCGGCGCACTGACACCTGGCCAGTCGGTGGTGGTGGCTGGGCCCCATTTTTCGGGCAGCACCGCTCTCGGGTCGCCTGTCGCCATCGGCCCGTCGGCATCCACAGTTGACGGCGGGTTCGCCGTGAAGGCGCCCGACGGCACCGTCACCGACGCCGCCGGCATGGTGGGGTCGGCGGCAGGGCTCTCGTCGGGGACCCCGCTCGTGGCTCCGCCGTCCGCCGCAACCTCGACCCAGAGTGCATTCGTGCGGCACCAGTCCGGCGGGGTGCCGGTCGA
This sequence comes from Actinomycetes bacterium, assembly GCA_021791635.1. GTDB lineage: Bacteria > Actinomycetota > Acidimicrobiia > Acidimicrobiales > RAAP-2 > JAJYWF01. The sequence goes on along the minus strand of JAJYWF010000035.1, from coordinate 819 downwards.
CTCCGGTGACAACGCGTCAGACTTCACGTTCGAAGTCGTGGGGGTGTCGTTCACGCCGGCGCCCGAGGGGCTCTCCGCGTATTCTGCCACCGCGCTGACAGCGTCGCTGGTCCAGTCCACGACATCGAGCTCGTCTCGGACTCTCTCCCGCACCATCGGGTCGATCCACATCGTGGCGACCATCCCGGGTGGGGTGCTGCCTGCCGGCTCCACCGTGTCCCTGGTCAGTGCGCCGTGCGGTTCGGTGGGGTCATCGGCCACATTTGCCTCGGGTACCTGCCCGAGTGGAGTGCCGGCCACACAGACAGCCGTGGGTGTGTCCTGGATCACCCCCACAGGGACTGCGATCCGGTTCCCCTCGACAGACCCGGTGAGGGTGACCGTGTCCGATTCTGCGCTCGGTACGGCGTGGAGGCTCGACGCACTCGACCCTTCGGGGGCGCTGAGACCGGTCGCCGGAGCGGCAGGTGGATCAGTCAGCACGACCCTGCAGTTGCCCGCCGCGTTCTTGGTCGTCGGAGAGGCCACCCCGACAGGCGGGGGCTACTGGGAGGTGGCCTCCGACGGCGGGATCTTCGCCTTCGGCAACGCCGCCTTCGACGGCTCGATGGGAGGCAAGGCCCTCAACTCCCCGATCGTGGGGATCACGGCCACCCCGACAGGCGGGGGCTACTGGGAGGTGGCCTCCGACGGCGGGATCTTCGCCTTCGGCAACGCCGCCTTCGACGGCTCGATGGGAGGCAAGGCCCTCAACTCCCCGATCGTGGGGATCACGGCCACCCCGACAGGCGGGGGCTACTGGGAGGTGGCCTCCGACGG
>JAJYWF010000124.1 GCA_021791635.1 Actinomycetes bacterium | reverse complement strand
ACCTGGGAGAAGTCCTTGTTGGCTGCCGTGGTGCCGCCGATGTGGATGGCCAGCGTGCTGTCGGCCTCGGCCCGCGGAACGGCGGACCGCAACCGGTCGAGCAGGGTCGTGGTCGCGGCCTCCTGTGGTCCCGTGGTCGGGTACACGAGGGCGACCTCGCGAAGCTGGCCGACTGGAGGAGCACCCCCGTCGGCCGCCAGGCGGCCGGGGCGCCTGGGCGGGGAAGCCCGTGCGGCGTCGCCCGCCGGTCACTGGAGTGCGGTCGTCAGGAACCACGCGCCGATGACGCCACCGGAGACGACCGTGTAGCCGCCGGCCACCACCCGGCCGGCCGCGGCGGCCGCGGCGTCGGTGACCACCTCGTTCTGGCGGTGGGCCGGGCCGGTCCACGGCGAGATGTAGCCCTGGTCGATGTAGGCGAAGAAGTCGTCGCCGGCCACGAGCGCGAAGGAGCCGAGGAACCATCGGGCCACCGGTCACCCCTGGTATCGTCGTGATCGTGCCGCACGGGTAGCGGCTTCCTGGTGAGTTCCGCCGACCGTCCCCGTCGGCGCGGCGTCGAGGAGGTCGCGATGGTTGAGGTACGCCCGTTCTCCCGTGGTGACAGGGAGCAGCTCTCGAGGCTGGTGAACGCCCATGTGGCGGCGGCGACTCCTGGGGGGTCCGTGCCGGTGGCAAGCTTGCTCGCCAGCCTGGAGCATCCCGTGGGCGAGTACGTCCTCGGCCCGTGGATCACCGACGTCTCCACGCTGGTCGCCGTCGAGGACGATCGCGTCGTGGCCAGCGCCCATCTGCGTCGCTACACCGACGAGGACCGGGCCAGCGACTCGTACCGCGACGCCGGCGAGATCGTGTGGATGGCCTGCTGGCCCGGTCACTTCGACGCCGGGGGAGCCCTGCTCGACGCGGCTGTGGGCCAGCTCGCCCGGTGGCAGGTTCGGGTCCACTACGCCGATGGCACCCTGCCCGCCCCCGGGGTGTACGGCGTCTCGGATGCCTGGCCGCTCGTGAGCAGCCTCTACCACGAGGCTGGCTTCGACCCGAGCGGCGGCCAGGTAGAGATCGTCCTCGCCGGTGACCTGAGCCAGGTGCCTCCACCTGGGGAGCCTCCCATGGCCGGCCTGGTCCTCCGCCGCCAGCTCGGTGACCTCGCTACCGCCTTCAACGCCGTCCTCGACGGCGAGGTCGTCGGCAGCTTCGAGGTGGACGACGACTTGACCAGGGGAGGCGCCAACACGGCCTTCGCCGGATGGGCTGAGGAGTGCAACCACTGGGTACGCGAGGACCTGAGAGGCCGGGGCATCGGGACCTGGCTGGTCGCCAACGCCGGAGCGTGGCTCCGCCTGGGCCGCACTTCACGGCTCATGGCCTACGTGATCGAAGACGGTGACGCCGAGGCTCGGACCGGCTACTACCACCGCTTCGGGTTGAGCCCGATCAACCGGACCACGAGGGGCTGGCGCAGACAGCCTGGCTTCCCGGAAGTCCGCCCGCCATCGGCGGCCCCCGCCGACCGTGGCCGGCCGGGACAATAGGTCGCCGTCATCCAGCGCACGGAGGGCCCCACCGAGGCGCTGACGCCAGGCTGGCAGAATCACCCCCATGACAATGGTGATGGGCCAAGTGGGCGAGCTGTGGCGGTATCCCGTCAAGTCCCTCGGAGGCCAGCAGCTCTCCCAGGCCTCATGCGGAGTGCGCGGCATCGAGGGTGAGCGTCGGTGGGCGGTGCGGGGCACGGACGGCAAGCTCGGCAGCGGGAAGACGACGCGCCGCTTCCGCCGGATGCCGGGCCTTCTCGCCATGTCGTCGTTTCTCGACGACGCCGGCCAGGCGTGGGTCCGCTTCCCCGACGGGGAGCTGGGTCGGGTCGATGATCCGGCCACCTCGGTCGCAGTGGGAGCGGTCGTGGACGAAGAGGTCGGCCTCGTGGAGGAAGGATCCGGTCTCCCACTTCGACGACGCGCCGCTGCACCTGCTGTCCTCTGCCTCACTGGCCTGGCTGCAAGCCCTACGGCCAAAGGACCAGATCGACCGACGCCGCTTCCGACCCAACCTGGTCATCGACGTCCCAGGTGAGCCAGGTCGGGTGGAAGAGGGTTGGATCGGTCACAAGCTGCACATCGGGGAGGTGGTGGTATCGGTCGTGAAACCCGCGGAGCGCTGCGTCATGATCACCCTCGCTCAGGACGACCTGTCTTTCGCCCCCCAAGTTCTCAAGCAACTCGAGGACGTGTCCGCCTCCCTCCTTGGGGTGTACGCCCACGTCATCACCGCAGGCACCCTGCGCGTGGAGGACGAGGTCAGGGTCCAGAGGTAGCGCCGCTCACCTTGTCCCAACAACCGCTTGGTCACCCGGTTGCCGATCGGCGCGCGAGACGCGGGCTCCGTGTAAAGAGAAGGTTCTCGGTAGCGGACCCGTCAGCCTGCGATGAGACAGAACGGGTGCCCCACCGGATCGAGATAGACCCTGAAGTGGCCGTCCTTCGAGGGCTGGTGCGGGTGCACCCGAGCACCGGCGGCCACGACGGCTGGCTCGGCTGCGGAGACGTCGGGGACGGAGAAGTCGAGGTGGAACTGCTGGGGGTGATCGCCGCCGGGCCAGGTCGGCTCGACCCAGTCGTCGATCCGCTGGAAGGAGAGCGTCGTACGACCATCGGGGTTCTCGGGACTCACCCCACCACCAGGTGGCATAAGGGTGGTGAAGTCGGAATCCGACCCGTCCTCCACCTGCCAGTCGAGGATCTCTGCATAGAAGCGCCCCAGGGCCAAAGCGTCCGGGCAGTCTAGAATCACGAGATCGAGCTTCGGCTGCGCGTGCACGGAATCGCTCATCGGGATGATGGTATCCGCAGAGGACGCCTCTGGCGACCAGTTCGTCACCCGCTGGCCGAGGAAGGGCGAGTTCGTGCGTCGGGGGACGTCTGCGACGTCGCTGGGTGATCCCGAGCCCTATCGCGGCTTCCTGGCCGGAACCTGACGCCGAGCCTTCCCAAGGTCCCGGACGGCGTATCGCTGGTGCTGCCACTCCTCGTTGAGGATGACGTGGAGACAGTGGAGGACAGAGACCCGGTGCTCGGGCGCCCACGGGTGGGGGGGAGTTTGGGCGAGCACATCGTCGGTGACGGTGGCGAGGTAGTCGCGGACCATCGCCTGGTGCTCGTTGCGGACAGCGAGGACCTCGTCGTAGGACGCCGGCTCGCGGAAGATCGTCATGTCGCCGCCCTCCGGCTCGTACTCGGCGAACGGCTGGCCAATCCAGTGGAACGGTTGCTCTCGGCCGAGGATCGCGCCATGCAGCCAGGCGTTGGCGGCCATCACGAGGTGGCGCAGCGTCTGGGAGAAACTCCACTCGCCGTCGACTGAGACGTCCTCGAGTCCAGTGGCGGTGGGCAGGACGTCGGCCCACGCCTTCTCGACCGCCGCCCAAGCGGTGCGGAGGCCCTCGGGGGTGGTCGCGGTCTTGAGCTCTCGGCCGGGGAAGCGGCGGTTGAGCTCGGCTTCTACGAGCGGGACGACGTCGATGCCGTTGACCCATAGGGACCCCTCGTGGAGGTGGGGGTCGTCGATCTCCATCCCGGTCACGTCCGATCCGCGGATGACGGCGCCGGCCAGTAGGCAGCGGGTGAACCTGGCACCGGAGAGATCGTGGTCGGTGAACTCCACGTGGAGATGGTGGCACAGCGTGCCGGTCGGTGCGCTGGAGAGTGGCGGCGAAGGACTCGCTGGAGGGCGCGACGAACACCACGAGCGACAGCACGCGTCGGACAACGAGGTAGAGGAGCGACCACACCTGGGGAGGGAGACGATTGGCCTGGCGCAAGGCGACGGTCAACCGGAGCCTACCCAAGGACGCTACTTCGCTGGTCAGCAGCGTGATCACCTCGGACCCAATGCGGCCAGAACTTCATGCTGGCGTGTCGGCTCGGCCGCGGCGTCTTACTATCGCCAGGATGGGTACCGTGACCCACTACGGCCTTCCAGGGGTCTTCACCCAGCTTGCCGGCATCGACAGCGCGGCGGTGGCCGACCTCGAGGGCGATCCTGTGGACGTCTGTGCCGTTGTTCGCTCACTGGTCGTCCAGAATCAGTGTCCGCTTTTAGCCGGATCGCGCACCTGTCGTCACCGAGGGCTTCTGGCCCACGCCTGCCCAGGTATCCCGGTCCGGGAGGACCCGGCGAGCATCCTCGAGGTCGGTCGGTGCCGTGTCCGAGCGTCGCGGACTCGCCGACCTTCGGTCTCCTCGTTGGCCCGAGGAGGCTGGTCAACGAGGACGGTCCCGGGCGCCCCGCCCACCTACGCCCGCTTCCACTGCTCGGCCGCCCGCTGCCGATACGCCTGGGCATCGGCGACGCGTTCTTCGGACTCCGGCGGGATCGGCACGGTGGCCAGCTCGGCGAGCCGCAGGCGTACTCCCTCGTAGCCGAGCGGCGACCAGATGGCCTCGTGCGGCCGCTGTGTCGGCCCCAGGGCGGCCGTCGCCACCGGGACGGTGGCTTGTGCCAGGACACGCCGT
>JAJYWF010000123.1 GCA_021791635.1 Actinomycetes bacterium | reverse complement strand
CGCCACGCCCATCATCTTCCCGATCACCCCGAGGTCGTCCATCGCCGCCCGGCGCCGCTTCTTGTGGCAGTCGACGAGGGTGAGGAGCGCCGTCGAGGCCGAGTGCACCCAGTGGAGGCTGCCCTCGACCCGGGCACCCGTCTCGTCGAAGTGGACGGCGGGGGCCTGATGGAGGAGCGACCTCGTGGTCAGAAGGAAGGGGTCGAGCGACTCGGCCGCCTCGGTGACCATGGTGGCGACCGTCCCCACCGAGACCGGGGCGCAGAGCACGTCGGCGAACAGCTGGGCCATGCGGTCGAAGGGCAGGTGCTGGTGGACCGCCAGGTAGGCGGCGAGTGCCCGGACGCCGGGCCCGTAGCAGGCGGGGGCGGTGGCATCCGGAGGGAACGACGCCTTCGTCATCGCCCCGCACGAACAGCGCCGACGCTCCGCGCTGTGCTCGGTGACGAGGAGACGGATCTCGGGCAGGTCGAAGACCTGGCGGGACTCGACGTCGACCAGCTCGGCGTCATCGAGCCCGGACCCGCACGACGAGCACGATTCGGGAACGTGGACGACGGTGAGGTCGGGGCTCTCCACCCGGGCGAGGTGGTTGCCGGGAGTGCCGGGCTGTTAGCCCTGCTTCCTCGCGGCTGCACGACGCCCCGCGCGCGAGGGGGCGGGCGGTTTCGCGGACAGCTCCGCGGAGGGAGGCATCGAGGAGTTCCGTGGATTGCGCCCCAGGCGTTCCCGCAGATCGGCGACCTGGCGCTTCAGGCGGGCGATCTCCTTGGCCTGCGCCGAGACGACGCCCTTCAGTTCGCCGACAAGCGCGGCCGGCTGCTCGTAGGACGGAGCCTCAGGGGAGGGATCGCGGGTCGGAATTCCCCGCGGTCCGCGCGTCGATCGCGCAATTGGTGGACGCGGGGTTCAGGAGGCCTGAACAATACCCCGCAATCTTCCGCATGTGCAGAGGCGAGGAAGGCGGTCATGTATCGGACCCCGTCGTCCCCATGCCGACGATCGGCTGATTGAGCGGGGTTCCTCCCATCGACCCGTAGTTGCCGGCGTCGCCGAAGCCCCCGAGGGCGCCACCAGCCCCCAGCACCCAGTATCCCGAGCCTTCGGCGGTGGCCGCCATCCCGAGGACCGGTCCTGCCAGACCGGCGCCCACTGGCGATCCGTAGAAGGGGGCGTCGAAGGCGAAGATGCCGCCGTCGTCGGCCACTATCCAGTACCCGCCGGTGGAAGTGTCGGTGGCGACGCCCACTACCGGCCGGTCGAGCGGTCGCCCGCCCATCGACCCGTGGAAGGCGGCGTCACCGAATGCGAAGATGCCGCCGTCGGAAGCTACCTCCCAGTAGCCCTTGCCGTCCGGGGTGGAGGCGATGCCGACGATCGGCCGGTTGAGCGGTCGCCCGCCCATCGAGCCGTAGAAGGCAGCGTCGCCGAATGCGAAGACGCCGCCGTCGCTGGCCACCTCCCAGTAGCCTCGGCCCCCCGGACCGGCAGCGATTCCCACAACGGGCCGGTTGAGGGGGGTACCGCCCATCGAGCCGTGGAACGCGGCGTCGCCGAAGCTGAACACCCCGCCGTCGCTGGCCACCTCCCAGTAGCCCTGGGTGGGGGACGGGGAGGTGGGGGCCGGGACCAGTGCCGTGACGTACGGGCTCGACGACGCGTTGTCGGAGCCGGTGGAGCCCGTGTTGCCGGCCACGGTGTTGGTGGCGGTGTCGATGGTCGAGACCTGACCGTATGGGGAACCGGCCGTCCAGGCGAACGAGTTCACACCCACGAAGACCGTCGAGCCATCGGCAGAGACCACCATTGGCGCCGGCGTGGGGAAGACGCCGTCGAGGATCTCGGCGACCGTGCCGATATCGGTGGCGACCCCGGTGGCCACCGATATCGCGAAGACGTCGACGTCCACTCCATTGCTACCGACGCCGGTGGCGGTGACGTAGACGTCCGCCGCGCCGGGTGTCGCGGCGGCAGCGCCGGCGCTTCCGGTGTCGGACACACCGGGGAGGGCGATGGTCCGGACAGTCGAGAAGTCGGAGGTGGACACTTCCAGCAGCGTCTGGTTCACCGGCACCCAGGCGTCGCCGCCGACGAAGGCCACCTGCCCGGAAGCCATGTTGGTGAGGATGATCCGGCTGGTCCACGTCGACGGGTCAACAACCACCACGTCCCCTCCAGGGATCCAGAGGTCGCCCGTCTCCGGGTCCACGGTCGGGAACACGGAGGTATCGGCGTGCTGACCGGGCAGCGACACCGTCATCTGTTTGGTCACCGTCCAGGTGAACGTGTCCATGGCCGAGATCTGTAGGGCCCCATTGAGGTCCCCGACGAGGTAGAGCGTTGATGCGTCCGGAGAGGCGGCCAGCCGGAACACCGGGCCCAGCGGGGTCGATGCCGACAGCGTCTGGTCGACGGAGGATCCGGTCAGGGTGTTGAACCGCCGGAGGATGTGGCCGGTGTCGGCGAGTCCGACCAACGTGGTGCCGACCAGGACGACCGATGTGAACCCTCCGACGCCCTGGGGAATCGATACCGGCGGCAGCACGGAGGAAGGTCCGGCGGCCAGGTTGTTCGGGTCGAATACCCCGATGCCGCCGTTCTGGGACACCAGTGCGTCGGCCGATTCGCCGACGTAGAGCGTCGAGGTAGCCGGGGCCGTCGCAACGGGTAGGTAAGGACTGGACGCTGCCACGGCACTTCCTGACGTTGCACCGACGAGTTCGCCCCACCCGAACATCACGAGCACGACCACGAGCATGGACTTCATCATGAGTGAACTCCTCATTCGCATTGTCGCCTCGTTCGCGTTGTAGCCCGTGCGCTGCATTGGGGCGCTTCTGATGTCAGGTTGTCGACCGGCACCCGCACGAGCGCGTCGACCGACCGGACACCCGAGCGTAGATGCCATCGTTGCCTCACGAAGGAACCCGCGCCTGGAGACCGGTTCGACGAGGTCCGATCGATGGAGCGTGCCACGGGAGCATGGCGTGCGGTCGCGAACAAGTTGGCGGACCAGAAGAACCGGGGGCGGTACAAGCAGGGCTCCCGGGCCGGGAAGGGGATGCCGTTGGGCGATCCGGTCGGGCGCACGGGCTGGGACCGGGGACATGCCCCGAGCCGCCTTCGGATCGCCGATGAGGTCCGTGCGGTCCGCGTCAGGTCGCCCTGTACATCGCAGGACTCGCCCCAGGTGGCAGGTCCGTGGCCCCGACATGCTCGGTGATCCCAGGGGCGCCTACCGGTATGGATGGCCGATGCCGGTGGTGATCAGGCTCGGCAGGCTGCTGTGCATCAGCGAGCCCCAGGCGCTGGAGCAGGCGTCGAAGCACTCGAAGGCGGGGTCCAACCCACGATGTGTGAAGCGCACCTCGGTCTGACCGTCCTTGGGGACGATTTCGAAGGCGATCGTCGTGCCCACCCACTCTTGTTGATCCTCGACGAAGTTCATGTGGTTGTCCAGGACGAGCCACGCCACCCTTACGTTCGGGATGAGGTCGATGACCCGGAGATGGGAGGAGTGGATGTCCTGGACGCGGTAGGTGAACTCGTCGCCAACCTTGTCGTTGCTGCCGCTGACGTTCTCTCCCCACCAACCTCGGACGTCGTTGATGGCATCGAACACCTCTCCGGGTGTCCTGTCCACCACGAAGGTAGTGGTGAAGTCGCTCATCGTTCCTTCTCCTTCGAGTCGACATTCCGTTCTGCGGGATGCGCCGTTCAGGTCCTTCCACCCTGCACAAGGATGCCAGGCGGGGAACGTGGTTGTGCTTGCGAGTGGCCCCCATCCGGACCGAAGCCGGCAGCGGTGCCGGGACGGCCCTGCCCGCTGTCGGATGGCGGGAGTCCCCTGGATCCAGTGCCCGAACGGCGGCAGGGTGATGACGGCGTCCACGTGCAGGAACGCCACGAGCGGGTCGACGTCGTGGCGTCCGAGGGCGTCACCGGTCCCGGGGCGTACCCGATGGCTGGCCGGATCGACGCTCTGGACACCGTCCCCTTCGGCCGGGCCCATGCAGGCGGACGAGACCAGACGGACCGGGATCTGCCGTACCCAGGCCGCCTCGGGTCGACGTGCCCCGAGAGCAAGCTCACGGGAGGCCGGCCGGTGGTAAGCGTCGGGAATCGGTGCGATCCCCATCGGCACGGCGCGCCGGCTCCGGGTCTCCAGTACGTCGAGGCAGACGTCGGTGGCGATCTTTGAGCTCCAAGATCGCGGCCCGGACCGCTCCTCGCAACGGTCGCGTGAGGGCCTGGCCAGTACGAGCGTCTCCCGGGCGCGTCTTCCGCATCCCGGGCCGAACCGAGCGTCCGGCAGCAGGCTGCGGTCAGGCGGCGGAAGGGCTCGAGGTGCCTCGGCTGGCTTTTCATGGTGGCGACCATGACAGTCGCCGGGCCATGCCCCGGGATGTCGCCGCGTCGGATCTGTGGTCCCGGGCGTCGGGGTCCGCCGTAAACCATGCTAGCATTCGCATAAACAAATATATGAGAGTGAGGGCACCATGGCCTATGACCTGGCGATCATCGGCTCCGGCGGTGCGGGGTTCGCCGCGGCCATCGCGGCGATGACACGGGGACGCTCGGTGGTGATGGTCGAACAGTCCACCATGGGGGGAACCTGCGTCAACGTGGGCTGC
>JAJYWF010000122.1 GCA_021791635.1 Actinomycetes bacterium | reverse complement strand
AGAAGAACGGCACGAACCCCAGGCGGATCAAGTTCCAGTCCCAGAAGTTCGTCGCCTGGGACTCGACCATGGCCCGGGTCGACAGCGAGCCGGTGATGAGCACGACGGTCACCACCGAGATCCCGAGGGCCGCCTCGTAGGAGATCATCTGGGCCGAAGCCCGCACCGAGCCCAAGAGGGGGTACTTCGACCCCGAGGACCACCCGGCCAGCATCACCCCGTACACGGCGATCGACGACATGGCCAGGACCAGGAGGATGCCGATGGGAGGGTCCGCCACCTGGAGCTCGAAGCGGTGCCCGGCCAGGTCGACGATGCCGCCCACCGGCACCACGGTGAAGATCAGCAGGGCCGGGACGAGCGAAAGGTAGGGCGCCAGCTTGAACACGAACCGGTCGGACTGCTCGGGGACGAGGTCCTCCTTGAAGAAGAGCTTGATCCCGTCGGCCATGGTCTGGAGCATCCCCCATGGTCCGGCCCGGTTCGGGCCGATGCGGCTCTGCATGTCCGAGATGACCTTGCGCTCGAACCAGATCATGAGCATGACCGAGACCAGCAGCACCACGAAGGCCACCAGCACCTTGACCGCCACCACCACCCACACGAACCACCCGACCCCGTGCGCGTAGATCGGGTCGCCGTGGGTGGTGAGGGCACCGAGCAGCGACGGGGCCAGCACGTGGCTCATCCGACCGACTCCAGGCGCACGTCGGTCACCGCCGCAGCCGGGTCGATCAACGTCGCCGCGGCGTTGGGCACCGGCGGGCTGCCCGCCGTGCCGTCGGCCGGAACCGGCAGCCCGAAGTCCACCGCCGCCACCCCTCGGGGGATACAGGTGGATGCTTCGGCCGGAAGGACCAGCGAGCCCCGGGACGAGCGGATCCGCACCGGGTCCCCGGTGCCTATCCCCAGGCGGTCCAAGTCGTACGGGTTGGCCCGGACCACCGCGGTGTCCACCAGAGGCCGCAGCGACGGGGACGCCTCGAGCATGCTGCCGGCGTCGTACAGGCGCCGCGTCGACACCAGCCGGAGGGAGTAGCTGTCCACCGGCTCGACGTGGGGTGCGTCCCCGGGCACCGGCGTGCCGGCACCCAGGAGGGGCGGCGGAGCCGACGGGGGGTCGTCCGGCGCACCGCCATCGGGCAGCGACGGGAGCTGGGCCAGCCCGACGCGCGGCGGGGCGCCCTGGCGTTCGACCGACTCCACCCCGGGCAGGGCGATCGGGTCGATCGGGTCGGGCCGGTGCCCGGCGGCCCCCGAGGGCCCGAGGGGCACCACGACCCCGTCGCGCCCCGCTGTGGCGTCGATCACTTCGGTGGTCAGGCCGGCATAGGCCGGGGCCAGGCGGACGACCTCTTCCCAGAGCTCCTCGACCCCGGTGAAGCCCAGGTCCCCACCGAGGGCGTCGGCCAGCTCGGCGGCGATCATCCAGTCCGGCCAGGCCTGGCCCGGGGGGACCACCTTCTGGGCCAGGCGGCTCACCCGACTTTCGATGCTGGTGGTGGTGCCGCCCCGCTCGTGGGCCACGGCGGCCGGGAGCACCACGTCGGCCCGCTCGGCGGTGGCCGAGCGGTGACCGGTCACCGCCACCACGAAGTCGGCGGCGTCGAGGGCCCGGACCGCCAGGGCTCCGTCGGCGAAGTCGGTGGTCGGGTCGGCGCCCACGACGACCAGGGCCCGGACCCCACCGTCCCCGTCGGCCAACGACGTGAGGATGCCGGTGGCGTCGAGTCCCCGCTCGGCCGGTACCGATCCCCAGGCGTCGGTGAACCACTCCCGGCCGGCCTCCAGGGCGACCCGACCCGGGAGGATCCCCGGGGCCAGGCCCATGTCCAATGCGCCGTGGACGTTCCCCCGGCGCAACGCCGGGAGGAACCGGGCACCGGGCAGGGCGGCGGCGATGAGCCGGGCCGCCTCGGCCACCACGCCCTCGTGCTCGGCCATCGACGGCCGTCCCAGCACCACCACGACCCCGGACCCGTCGGGACCGGCCGGTCCGGAGGCGGCCAGCAGCTCGCGGGCCCGGGCCAGGGCGCCGTCGTCGGCCGCCGCACCTTCGGGATGGGACCGCAGGGTCGCCGCGGCGCCGTCGTCTCCGGTCAGGGCCCGTGCCACGAGCGGGGCGTCCCCGGGTCGGACCAGGAGGGATGCCGCGGCGTACGGGGTGAGCGCCGTGGTCTTCGGAGTGAGCTCCACCAGCGCGCCCGGGCCGTCGAGTGCCGCCCGGCGCAGCCGGAGGAACAGCACCGGCAGCTCCTCGCGCACGTCCCCGCCGAGCAGGACCACCACCGGCGCGGCACAGGCCTGGTCGATGGTGGCCCGGGGGAGGGACAGCACCAGCTCGGCCGGCAAACCGTCGCCGAGCTGGGCGTCGACCGAGTCGGTGCCGAGCACTCCCTTGGCCAGCCGGGCCCACGCGTAGGCGCCCTCGTTCGTGCTGCGGGCCCCACCCAGCATCGCCACCGCTCCGGGCCCCCCGACCGCACGGGCTGATGCAATCCCCCGGGCCGCCGCCGCCAGGGCTTCGTTCCAGCCCACCGCCACCAGCTCGCCGTCCTTGCGGACCATGGGCTCGTCCAGCCGTGTGCCGGCGCTCACCGACTCGAACACGAACCGCCCCTTGTCGCAGAGCCACCCCTGGTTCACCGGATCCGAGTCGATCCCGAGCAGGCGGGTCAGGCGGTCGGCCGAGGACTGCACGGCCACCCGGCACCCGAGGGCGCACGTGGTGCACGTGGACTCGACCTGGTCGAGGTCCCACGGTCGGGCGGTGAACCGGTAGGGGGTGGCGGTGAGGGCTCCCACCGGGCAGATCTGGACCGTGTTCCCGCTGAAGTACGACGTGAACGGCTGGCCCGGGAAGGTGGCCACTTCGACGTGCTCCCCCCGTCCGGCGAAGTCGATCTGGGCCTCGCCGGCCACCTCCTCGGCGAACCGGGTGCAGCGGGCGCACTGGATGCAGCGCTCCCGGTCCAGCAGGACCAGCTCGGAGATGGCCACCGGCTTCTCGAAGTGGCGCTTCTCCTCGACGAACCGGCTCTCGCCTGGACCGTAGGCCAGGGTCTGGTCCTGGAGCGGGCACTCCCCCCCCTTGTCGCACACCGGGCAGTCGAGAGGGTGGTTCACCAAGAGGAACTCCAGCACCCCGTCCTGGGCCTTCTTCACCTTCTCCGACGCCGTGTCCACCTCCATGCCCTCGGTCACGGCCACGAAGCACGACGGCTGGAGGGTGGCCCCCCGGGGACCGCTGACCTCCACCAGGCACATCCGGCACATCCCCACCGGCTCCATGCGCGGGTGGTAGCAGAAGCGCGGGATGTACGTGCCGGCCCGCTCGGCGGCGCTGATGAGCACCTCGCCGGGCCGGGCCGTGGCCGGACGGCCGTCGAGGGTGAAGGGGACGGCATCGGTGGGCTGCTCAGTCATAGGGGCACCCCTTCTCCTTCACGTGGAGGAGGAACTCGTCCCGGAACATGTCGATGGCCGAGTGGATCGAGGACGGGATGGACGGGCCGAGCACGCAGATGGTGGTCTGCTGGGGCGGCCACTGCAGGCCTGGGGAGATGTTGTCGCTCACGTCCAAGAGCAGGTCCAGGTCTTCCTCGCACCCGCTGCCGATCTCGATCCGGCGCAGGACCCGCTCCAGCCACCCCGACCCCTCACGGCACGGGGTGCACTGCCCGCAGGACTCACGGGCGAAGAACCGGGTGATCCTCCAGGCGGCACGGACCATGCAGGTGGAGGTGTCCATGACGGTGATGGCCCCCGAGCCGAGCATGGACCCGGCCGCCCCGACCTCGTCCTGGCCGAGAGGCAGGTCGAGCTGGTCGGGCCCGAACCACGGGGCCGAGACCCCGCCGGGGATGACGGCCTTCACGGCCCGCCCTCCGGGTACCCCCCCGCCCAGGACCGGGGCGAAGATGAGGTCCCTGAACGTCGTCTTCACCATCTCGACCTCGTAGACCCCGGGCTTCTTCACGTGGCCCGACAGGGCGAAGAGCCGGGTGCCCGCCGACCGCCCCTCCCCCAGGGCGGCGAAGGCCTCCCCACCGTGGGTGACGATCCAGGGGAGGTTCGACATGGTCTCGACGTTGTTCACCACCGTCGGCTGGCCGTAGAGCCCGACCGAAGCCGGGAAGAAGGGGGGCTTGATGCGGGGGAACCCCCGCTTGCCCTCCAGGGACTCGAGTAGGGCGGTCTCCTCGCCGCAGATGTAGGCCCCGGCGCCGGGGTGGACCACGACGTCCACCGAGAACCCCGAACCGAAGATGTCCCGACCCACGGCGCCGTGGGCGTAGGCGTCGTTCAGTGCCTCCTGGACCCGTTCGAGGCCCAGGGCGAACTCGCCACGCAGGTAGATGAACACCTGGGCCACCCCGAGGGCGTAGGCGGCGATGACCACCCCCTCGATGAGCTGGTGGGGGTCCCGTTCGACCAGGAGGTGGTCCTTGAAGGTGGCCGGCTCGCTCTCGTCGCCGTTCACCACCAGGTAGGTCACCGGGTCGTCCCGCAGCATCGACCACTTCCGACCGGCGGGGAAGCCGGCCCCGCCGCGCCCCAGGAGGCTCGCCGCGTCGACTTGGGCGGCGACTTCGGCGGCCGACATGGAGAGTGCCTTCCGGAGCCCCTCGTAGCCCC
>JAJYWF010000121.1 GCA_021791635.1 Actinomycetes bacterium | reverse complement strand
TCAAGGTCAGTGAGATATTCGCTGATAATTCGGGGAACGGCTCCCGCCGACCCTTCTCGTCGTCGGCTCCGAGGACGTCCTGCTCGAGGACAGCCTCGCCATGGCCGCCCGGCTGGCAGCCGCCGGTAACGACGTGGACCTGCGGGTGTACCCCGAGTCGCATCACGGGTTCACGTCCTTCCCGACGGCGATGGCCCGGACCGCCCTGAGAGGGATCGAGACCTGGCTGGCCGACCGGTTGGACCGGCCCTGAGAAGTCGCCCGCCCATCTCGATTCACGGGCGGGCCTCGCGGGCCCAGCCCTTCGACCGCTCCACGGACCGCAACCACCCGGCGTACGCGGTGTCGACACCGGAACGGTTGCCGGACGGGGTCAGCTCCACGTCGGCTTCCCAGAGTCCGGCCAGCTCCTCGGTGGACTCCCACACGCCCTCGGCCAGGCCGGCCAGCGTCGCGGCCCCGAGGGCCGTGGACTCCACCGATCGGGCTCGGAGGACCGGCACCCCGGACTGGTCGGCCTGGAGCTGGAGGAGGAGGTCCACGCTCGACGCCCCACCGTCGGCGCGGAGCTGGAGGTGCGGGCTGCTGGCGCCGGTGCTGCTGGCGCCGTCCGTGCTGCCGCCGCCGTCCGTGCTGGCGCCACTGCCGACCATGGCGCCGACCATGGCGTCGGTCATGTCGCGTACCTGGTACGCCATGGCTTCCAGCGTGGCCCGGGCCAGCTGCGCCCGTCCGGTTCCCCGGGTGATGCCGGTGATGATGCCCCGGGCCCTGGGATCCCACCACGGGCTCCCGAGCCCGGTGAAGGCCGGCACCATCAACGTGCCTCCACTGTCGGGCACCGACGCGGCCAACGGGCCCAACTCTTCGACCGAGTCGATGATGCCGAGCCCGTCGCGGAGCCACTGAACGGCGGCACCCGAGACGAAGGCCGACCCCTCCAGGGCGTAGGTCACGCTGGACCCGAGTACCTGACCCGAGCCAGGGCCCGAACCCGACGGCGTCGCACCGCTCCGGGCACAGTCGCCCAGGTCCCACGCCACGGTGGCCAGCAGGCCGTCAGCCGGCGGCGGCCGGAGTGGCCCGGCGTTCACGAGCACGAAGCTGCCGGTGCCGTACGTCACCTTTGCCATCCCCTGGGCGAAGCAGGCCTGGCCGAACAGCGCCGCCTGCTGGTCACCGGCGATCCCGCTCACGGGAGCTCCGGCGAGCACCGACGCCCGTCCACCTACGGCGTCTGCGTCGACCCGGCCGAAGCGGCCACAGCTGGGGCGGACTTCGGCCAGCGCTCCGACGGGCACGTGGAAGATATCGCACAGCTCGGGTGTCCAAGCCAGCGTCGCGGTGTCGAGCAGGAGCGTCCGCGCCGCGTTCGAGACGTCGGTGGCGAACACCCCGCCGGACACTCCTCCGGTGAGGTTCCACAGGACCCACGTGTCGACGGTCCCGAGCGCCACGGTCCCGAGCGCCATGGTGCCCGCGCCACGGGGTGTCTGCGCCGTTCCGGTTCCCTCCACATGGTGGAGCAGCCACTCGTACTTGGTCGCCGAGAAGTAGGGGTCCAGCACCAAGCCGGTCCGCTCCCGCACCGTCGGGAGCCACCCGGACTCCCGCAGCTCGTCGCACCGCCCCGAGGTTCGCCGGTCCTGCCAGACGATGGCCCGGTGCAGCGGAGTGCCGGTGCGGCGGTCCCAGGCCAGGGCGGTCTCTCGCTGATTCGTGATGCCGATGGCCGCCACCGTGCCCCCGGAGTCCGAGAGGCGGCCTGCGACCTCGATCAGCGTGGACTGCACCGCCCGCCAGATGTCGTCCGGGTCGTGCTCCACCCAGCCGGGTCGGGGGAAGTGCTGGGGAAGCTCCCGGTAGGCCACGTCGACGATTCGGCCGGCCCGGTCTACGACCAGCGATCGAACGCCGGTGGTCCCGGCGTCGACGGCAACCACGTACTCCGTCACCCTCCCGGCGGCGTTCTCGACCTTCACGCCGGCACGTTAGCGTCGGTCCGGGAGAGGCTCGGGTGCAAACCTTCGCGAACGGTCGTTGAGCTGGGTCGATCCGGGGCGGAACTGTTGACACCTGAGTAACTACAGTGCTGTAATGACCCCAGCATCTCGTGTCCGGGGGGAGGTCTGACCACAACATATTGTGGTCACCAGGGATCCCGCCCCAACGACACCATGAGAGGCTCGGGGTCGTCCGGCATCTGTCGCCCGTGTCCCGAACCATCTCCACACGCCCAGGGACCACCGTACGAAGGAGCACACCGCCATGGCCATCGCACCCCAGCACACCGGGATCGGCATCCGCCGGCACTTCACCACCGAGGGCGTTCACCCCTACGACGAGGTGCGCTGGGAACGGCGTGACGCTCGAATCGTGAACTTCCGCGATGGCTCGGTGGCGTTCGAGCAGCTCGGCGTCGAAGTGCCTGAGTTCTGGAGCGTGAACGCCACGAACATCCTGGCCCAGAAGTACTTCCGCGGCACGTTGGGGACCGCCGAGCGCGAGTGGTCTCTCAAGCAGGTGGCCGACCGAGTGGCCAACACCATCACCGAGTGGGGACGCCGCGACGGCTACTTCGTCGATGAGGCCGAGGCGGTGGTGTTCTCGGACGAGTTGAAGCACCTCGTGATCCACCAGAAGGCGGCATTCAATTCTCCCGTCTGGTTCAACATCGGGGTGGAAGGTGTGCCACAGCAGGCCAGTGCCTGCTTCATCCTCTCGGTCCAGGACTCCATGGACTCCATCCTGAACTGGTACACGGAGGAGGGGACGATCTTCAAGGGCGGATCCGGGGCCGGCGTGAACCTGTCGAGGATCCGGTCGTCCCACGAGCACTTGAAGGGTGGCGGCACGGCCTCGGGCCCGGTCAGCTTCATGCGTGGGGCCGACGCCTCCGCCGGCACCATCAAGAGCGGGGGCAAGACCCGGCGGGCGGCCAAGATGGTCATCCTCGACGCCGACCACCCCGACATCGAGGACTTCATCTGGTGCAAGGCGATCGAGGAGCGCAAGGCGCGGGTCCTTCGCGACGCCGGCTTCGATATGGACCTCGACGGTGCGGACAGCCACTCCACCCAGTACCAGAACGCCAACAACTCCGTCCGGGTGACCGACGAGTTCATGGAGGCCGTCATCGAGGGACGGGACTGGGACCTGACCGCCCGAGTCGACGGCTCGGTCGTCCGGACCGTGCCGGCCAGGGACCTGTTCCGCCAGATCGCCCATGCCGCGTGGGAGTGCGCGGACCCCGGGATGCAGTTCGACACCACCATCAACAAGTGGCACACCGCTCCGGTCACCGGTCGGATCAACGGCAGCAATCCGTGCAGTGAGTACATGCATCTCGACAATTCAGCCTGCAACCTGGCGAGCTTGAACCTCATGAAGTTCCTGAACGACGACGACACCTTCGACGTGGACTCGTTCAAGGCGGCAGTGGCGATCATGTTCACCGGTCAGGAGATCCTGGTGGGGAACGCCGACTACCCCACGCCGTCGATCGCCGAGAACTCCCGCCGATTTCGGGAGCTCGGGCTCGGCTACGCCAACCTGGGCGCGCTGCTGATGGCCCGGGGCCTGCCCTACGACTCCGACGGTGGCCGGGCGTGGGCCGCGGCCATCACCGCTCTCATGACCGGGCACGCCTATGCCGTGTCGGCCCGTACTGCCGCCCGGATGGGCCCGTTCGCCGGCTTCCACGAGAACGCCGAGGCGATGGTCAACGTCTTGCGCATGCACCAGACTGAGGCGTCCAAGATCGACGAGGACCTGGTGCCACCCGAGCTGCTCTCCGCCGGTCAGGAAGTGTGGGACGAGGCGGTGGAGCTGGCCGAGCAGTACGGAGTTCGCAACTCCCAGGCGTCGGTTCTGGCACCGACCGGGACCATCGGCCTGCTGATGGACTGCGACACCACCGGCGTCGAGCCGGACCTGGGGCTGGTCAAGACGAAGAAGCTGGTGGGCGGGGGCACCATGTCGATCGTGAACCAGACCGTTCCGAGGGCCCTGCGCCAGCTGGGGTACTCCTCTGCGCAGATCGACGAGATCGTGGCGTTCATCGACGAGCACAAGACCATCGTCGGCGCCCCGCACGTGGCATCCGAGCACCTCCCGGTGTTCGCCTGCTCGATGGGGGACAACACGATCCACTACACCGGGCACGTGAGGATGATGGGAGCTGTCCAGCCCTTCATCAGCGGAGCCATCAGCAAGACGGTCAACATGCCCGAAGACGTGACGGTGGAAGACATCGAGCAGCTCCACGTCGACGCCTGGAAGCTCGGGATCAAGGCCGTCGCCGTGTACCGCGACAACTGCAAGGTGGCCCAGCCACTCTCCACGACGAAGCGGGCGAGCGCCGACGACAGTGGAGACCAGGCTCCTCCCGGATCGGTCGCCGAAGCCCGGGACCGCGAGCTGGCAGCCCGTATCTGCGAGCTCGAGGAGGCGCTCGAGCACGAGCGACAGCGTAAGAGCGAAGCCGTCGTGGTGGGTGCGGTACGCGAGCGCCTGCCGCGGCACCGACGGTCGCGGACCTGTGCGTTCCGAGTGGCCGACTGTGAGGGGTACGTGACCGTCGGAGAGTACGAGGACGGCCGGCCTGGCGAGGTGTTCATCAAGGTCTCGAAGCAGGGTTCCACCCTGGCCGGGATCATGGACGCCTTCTC
>JAJYWF010000120.1 GCA_021791635.1 Actinomycetes bacterium | reverse complement strand
AGGTGGCGGCTACTGGCTCGTCGCCAGTGACGGGGGGATCTTCACCTTCGGGGACGCCCCGTTCATGGGGTCCGACGGCGGGGGGAGGGCCGGCGCCCCGGTCGTCGGGATGGCGGCGGGGTAGCGCGAGCACCCGACGAGGTTGCCGGACAACGACCGATCGATGGGTCGGCGCCCCCTTGTCACGAGACGGGAAGGTGCGCCGCATCCGTGCTCGAGGCGGCGGTCAAGCCCAATCGCCGGAAGACCGAGGTCACGGCCCAGCAGGTGCTGACCCAGATCCTCACGCTCGAACCACCGGACCCCGCGGCAGTGCTGCTGGGCGCGCTCGACGTGGGCACGTCGGAGGTTCGGGGCTGATTGGATGCGGTCGCGCCCGGCGCCTGAACTTGATGCCCGTCGACATTGGCGGGTGCCACGCGAAGGTGCCCGCAACCGGTGGTCGGACCGGTGTTCGCGTCGGCTGCGACGTGCGGCCGTCAGACCGGTTCGGTCGCCGCCGGCTCCGTGACGAAGTCGATGAGCCGCTCAACCGCTCCGACCAGCGCCGGCTCGAGGTCGGCGTAGCTGCGCACCGATCCGAGGATGCGCCGCCAGCAGGCAGCGGGCTCGGGCTCGCCCAGCGCCCGGCAGATCCCGGCCTTCCAGTCCTCGCCCTTGGGCACGGTCGGCCATCGGGCCAATCCCACCACCTTGGGCACGACCGCCTGCCACACGTCGACGAACGGGGTGCCGGTCACCAGTACGTGGGGATGCACCACCTCGGATACGAGCCGGGACTCCTTGGTGCCAGGGAGGAGATGGTCGACCAGGATCCCCAGCCGACGGCCTGACGCCGGCTGGAAGGCCCTTATCTCGGCGGCCAGGTGATCGATCCCGTCGAGACGCTCCACCACGACCCCCTCCACCCGGAGGTCGTCGCCCCAGACCCGCTCGACCAGCGCGGCATCGTGGATTCCCTCGACGAGGATGCGGCTCGCCCGGGCGACTCGCGCTCGGTGACGAGCGACAGCCACCGAGCCGGATGCCGTGCGTGGAACGCCGGTGGACGGGGGCCGGGCCCGGGGCCGGGGCCGCACGAGGGTTGCCACCCGCCCGCCAGTGGCGAAGGCGCCGGGCAGCAAGGAGAACGTGCGCACGTGGCCGGACTCGGAGCGCAGCGTCACCGTGTTGGCCCGGTGCTCCACCACGCGGCCGGTGAACCCCGAGGCTCGGTGGACCACCGCGAGCCCTCTCACTGCCTCCACCTCCGGGTGCCGGCTCGCCTCCGCACGGGCTCGCGCTCGCGGATCGGCCAGGATGTCGGTCCAAGGATCGGGCGTGCGGCTCACGGCGGTGACGGTATCCGAGGAGCTGTGGCGTTCTGCGGATGGAGGACCCGCTGCGCTGCACGTGCGCCGGCGCACCGCCGGGACCACCCAACTGGGCGGGTGGGGATCTCCTCGAGCTGTCCCCGAAGATCGGAGATGCGCAGCCCCTCGTGCCATGATCGGCCTGTGCCGCACTTCGATCCCCGCAACATCGACGCCGTCTTGTCGGGACTGAATGAGCACTGGTCTCCAAGGACGGTCGCCGTGGTCAACGACTACGACGTCCGTGTCGTGAAGGTGCAGGGTGAGCTCACTCGGCACAGCCATCCAGAGACCGACGAGTTCTTCCTGGTGCTGTCGGGACACCTGCGGATCAGGATGGACGACGGCGAAGTGACGCTGCGTCCCGGTGACACGTTCGTCGTACCCCGGGGTCGTGCCCACCAGCCCTGTGCCGAGACCGAGACTGCCTTGCTGCTGTTCGAGCCCAGCGAGACGGTCAATACCGGTGACACGCCGAGTTCGCTCACTGCCCCGAGAACCGTCGCCTGATCCGTCGAGGAGGCCGGTGGAAGATGCCGTCGACCGGTCCTGCATGTGGCCGGCGATCTGCGGTGACCGTGGCCAACGTCAGCAGCGGCGCGCCCTGCAGCCTCGTCGCCAACGCTTTGGCGGACAGCCGGCGGTCCAGCGCGATCCTGCCCGCGCCTCGTTGCCGCAGGGACGGAGCGAGGGACGGCGGTGGCGTCCGGCTGACCCTGGATGCCATCCCGCGTGGGGGGCTCGCCCGGCCGGCGAAGTGGACCCGAGCCCACCAGGGAGTGGGCGAGGGGGACTTGTAGGCGCTGAAGTGGACTGTGGGCCACTTGCACTCGCGTCCGGGCGCGAAGCGCAGGAAGTCCTGGCCTCATGGAGATCGTCCGGAGTCAGACTCGCACGCAATGAGCGGGCTCGGTGAACGCTGCACGGGTGCGGTCGGCGGCAATGGCCGGATCGCAGTAGGCAGGTGTGCCAGCGTGAGCGAGAGTTGAGCCACTGAGGCACGCGCCAGCGCAGTAGGACTCCGAGCGGCGCAGGGGCTGGATGCCAGTGCGCTTCGCCTGCCGGTGCCAGCCTGCGGTCGCATTCGCGGCACACGACCTTCGAGTAGGTTGCTAGTAAGGGAATATCCGCAGGCCAGGACCCCGAACGCTTCGCGAATCCCATTCATGTCATTCAACCTTGACCGTCCAGTAGGCACGGGGATCCTTGGGGCTGTGGCCGTTCCACTGAATGAGGCCGGCGCTCTCGAGCGCACTCAACTGCGCTCGAACCGAGAGGCGCGAGCGCCCGGTCGCTTCGATGATGTCTCCCGTGCTTACTCTGCCGGCTTCTCGGATGGCGCGAAGTACCTCTCTGGCCACCCGCCCGGGCCACCCGTCGAACTGGGCGACGGGGGCTTCGTGAGCACGCAGCCGAGCATCATCGACTTCAGCGGTGACTGGCCACTTCACCGCCATGACCGAGAAGGCCGACGGCTTCGTCCGCACGTTCAGGATCTCGGGTTCCCGGTTTCTGGTACGAGCGACTTCGGAGGAGCAGGTCTCCGACCTGCGACGAGTCGAGCAGGAGCACATGGTGCATGGTGAACCACCACAACGCACCGGCGCCGGCGGGCTGGACTCGGCCGTCGACTGATGGATGGCATGGCCGGAACGTCGACGGCGCCCTCCGGCACCGGCGCGAGTACACCCGGGTGCTTCCGCCGGCACTGGTGGAGCTCCGGGCGGGCGTGCCCCAGCGGACCTGACCGGCACCATTGCCCGGTACATCCACTTTGATACGCTGCGCTCCGAACTTGCACGGTGCCCGCGTCCTGGTCAGGTCCGCCAGTCCAGTGGCACGCCCGGAGGGGGAGCGCCATGGAACCACGTCCGTCCTCACCTCAGCGCATTCGCCGGGCGCTCGGTGCCGGTGCTTTGTGTCTTGGCACCCTGACGGCGGCCGGCGTCGCCACCACGGGGACGGCGGGCGCGGCGACCGCGCCGACGTGCACCACAAACGGGACGACGGCCACCTGCACCTTCACCTACACCGGCGCCCAACAGCCCTTCGTGGTGCCGGCCACCGCCACCACAGTCGCTGCTACCGCGGCGGGCGCCGCCGGCGCACCCTCGACCTCTACAGGAGGAGGCGGCGGCAAAGGGGCAAAGGTGACCGGGGCCCTCACGACGGTTTCTCCGTCGCAGACCCTCTACGTCGAGGTTGGTGGCACTGGCGCATCGGGTGGCTGGAACGGCGGTGGCACCGGCGGCTTCACCGCGGGCAACGGCGGCGGGGCATCCGACGTGCGGAGCACGTCGGTGTCGGCGCCGACAAGCCTCCCTACCCGCCTCCTCGTGGCGGGCGGCGGTGGCGGCGGGGGCGGCGGCTACCGCCCAAGGACAGGGGGTGCCGGCGGGAGCGCAGGTAGCACCGGATCCGCCGGGGTGGTCACATCAATCGCCTGCGCCAGCGCCACCGCCGGCGGCGGGGGTGGAGCGGGGACCACTACCGGTGGCGGCGGTGGGCCTGGCGGCACGGTACCCGCTGGAACAACTCCCTTGCCGGGGGTAAGTGGTGGCGCTGGGTCTCTCGGCAGCGGCGGCGGCGGCGCTTCCCGGGGCGGGGCGATGAATGGCGGCGGTGGTGGCGGTGGCTACTTCGGTGGTGGCGGCGGCGGTAGCGGTGGTTCGACAGGGCCGACAGGTCGTTGCGACTCCGGCGGTGGCGGCGGTGGTGGCGGCTCCTCCTATGCCAACGCGACCGAGACCCCCGGCACTGCGACTGCCACAGCGGCCTCGGTCGCCATCACGTGGCGTGGCACCCTGCCCGCCCCGGCAGCGCTCAGCGCCTCGTACACCGGGACCGGCACCTTCACCGTGCCCGCCCCCGGGCTGCTGGCCAACGGCACCTCCTACGGCGCCACCCCATTGGTCAAGACGCAGCCGGCCCACGGCACGGTGACGCTCACACCCGATGGCGCCTTCACCTATACGCCCACATCCGGGTACGGCGGGACCGACTCGTTCACCTACACCGAGACCCGGGGCGCGACTACTTCCACCGGCACCGTCACGCTCACCGTTGACGAGGCCCCCCATTTCACAACCGCCACGAACGCGACCACCTTCACCGTCGGCGCCACCGGCTCGTTCCAGGTGACGGCCTCAGGCACGCCCACCCCCACCTTCACCGAGACCGGCGCCTTGCCCACCGGGGTGACATTGGCGACCACCGGGCTCCTCTCGGGCACCCCGGCCGCCGGCACCGTGGGCACCTACGCCATCACGATCAAGGCGACAAACGGCGTCAGTCCGGCTGCCACCCAGCGCTTCACCCTCACCGTGGACGAG
>JAJYWF010000034.1 GCA_021791635.1 Actinomycetes bacterium | reverse complement strand
ACCTGTACTTCAAGAGGGCCAAGTCCTCCGAGCTCCTCTTTGGCGACCCGGCGTACCACCGCGAGCTCCTGGCCCAGCGGATCGGGATCTGAGCCGTCGGGAACCGGCAGGGTCCGGTCTGGGTCAGGCGCGTGTCCGACCCGGGACCCGGCCCGGCTCCGGAGCTGCGTCCGGAGCTGAGCAATCACTGAGGAGCCCCGTCGACAGCGCGGCGGTTTGCACCGAGGTTCTTATGTAGCCCGTGTAACACGTGTGGCGTGCCCGACCCCACGACGGCCCCGGCGCGTCCCGAGGGAGCGGTGGGCTCGACCTTTGCGGTGAGCCCAGCCAGGGCATGGTGCGGCGAGCGGGGAGCCCGGGGGGGCGGGGAGCCCGGGGAGCGCGGGGAGCGCGGGGATCGCCCCCACCGCCTCTCGGAGCTCCTGGCGTTGGCCGGCGAGCTGGGGCCGGCAGAGCTGCACGGCGATGTGGTCGTCGCCGGGATCACCCACGACAGCCGGAGGGTCCGTCCCGGCTCGGCCTTCATCGCCATCCGTGGGGAACGCGACGACGGCCATCGCCACGCCGCCGCTGCCGTCAGATCGGGTGCCTCGGCGGTCATCGTCGAGCGCCTGGTGGATGTCGCCGTGCCCCAGCTGGTGGTCGGCTCCACCGTGGTCGCCATCGGCCCTCTGTCGGCGGCGCTCTCCGGGTATCCGTCGAGGGCAGTGCCGGTGGTCGGCGTGACCGGGACCGATGGCAAGACGACGACCTGCGAGCTCCTCCGGAGCTGTATCGAGCACGCCGGTGGCACGGCCGGACAGATCGGGACCATCTACAACCGCTTCGGCCGTCACGTGGAGCCCGCCACCCTCACCACCCCCCAGGCTCCCGACCTCCAGGAGCTGCTGGACCGCATGCGCCGGTCAGGCGTCGAAGCGGTAGCCATGGAGGTGTCCTCCCACGCGCTCGACCAGCACCGGGTCGACGGCACCGAGTTCGAGCTCGGAGTGTTCACGAACATGAGCCCTGAGCACCTCGACTACCACGGGACCGTGGAGCACTACTGGGCGTCCAAGGCCCGACTGTTCGAGCCCGAGCGGTGCCGGCGGGCGGTGATCGGTGTGGACGACGAGTGGGGTCGTCGCCTGGCCTCCCAGGTTCGAGTCCCCTCCCTCACCTTCGGGAGGAGCGCGACCGCCGACGTGCAGGTGGTGGTGGGCGCCGGCGACCTGAGCGGTCTCCCGGTCGAGCTGGTCGGCCCGGGTGAGCGGGTGCGTATCCACACCCGCCTGGTCGGTGCGGTCAACGCCGGGAACGTCGCCGCCGCCTACCTCGCGGCACGCGCCCTCGGGATCTCCCAGGACGACGCCGTCGAGGGGATAGAGAGCTGCCCCCTGCCCGCCGGGAGGTTCGAGGTCATCGACCTCGGACAGCCGTACCTGGTGGTGGTGGACTACGCCCACACCCCGGTGGCCATCACCGCGCTGGTCGAGACCGGACGCCAACTGGCCGGACCCGGTGGAAGAGTACTGATGGTGGCCGGCGCCCGCGGTGGGAGGGACCGGTTCAAGAGGCCAGCGGTGGGACGGGCGGTTGCCGGTGCGGACCAGGTCTTCCTCACCACCGACAGCCCCGGCGACGAGGACCCGTTGGCCATCATCGAACAGCTCCGGCTGGGGGCGATGGAAGTGCCCGGCGCGTCCGTAGAGGTCGAGGTCGACCGGGTGGCGGCCATCGAGAGCGCCATCTCACAGGCTCGACCGGGTGACGTCGTCTTCATCGTCGGGCGTGGTCACGAGACCGTCCGGCACATCGCCGGTCGGGAGGAGCACCTGGACGACCGTGAGGCGGCACGCCGGGCCGTGCGATGACGACGGGCACCGGGTCAGCGGCACGCCGGGCCGTGCGATGACGACGGGCACCGGGTCAGCCGTCACGGTCTCGGTGGTGGTCCCGTGCCACAACGATGCGCCGACCGTCGTGGCTGCCGTGCGTTCGGCATTGGCGCAGTCGTTTCCCCCCGCCGAGGTCATCGTCGTCGATGACGGTTCGACCGACGGGTCGGCGGGGCTGGTGGAGGGGGCCCTCGGTGACCGGGTGCGAGTGATCTCCCAGGCTCGGCTCGGGCCCTCGGCGGCACGCAATGCCGGGATGGACGTGGCAACCGGCTCCTGGACGGCGTTCCTCGACGCCGACGACGAGTGGCATCCCGACAAGCTCCGCCTGCAGCTCGACGCCGTGGAGCGTCGTCCGGGATGCGTCCTGGCCGCGTGCGACTGGACCAGGGGCCGTCTCGACGACGTGCACCCCCGATCCGTACGAGAGCGCAGGGTCACGTGGGACGACCTGGTGGTGCTGAACCGCTTCCAGACTTCGACGGTCGTGTTGTCGAGCGAGGTCGCCAGGACGATCGGCGGGTTCGACCCGTCCCTCGACGGGTCTGAGGACTGGGACATGTGGGTGAGGGTGGCGGCCCGTGGGGAGATTGTGAAGCTCGACGCGCCCCTCGTGCGCTACGCCGACAACCCCGAAGGGGTGAGCAAGGACCTCGGGCGGGTCTACACGTCGGCGATGGTGGTGGCCAGGAGGGAGGCGGACCGTCTCTCACGCCGTCGTCGGCCCACCGTGCTGGCGTGGCACCACCTGCGCTTCGCCGTCGCCGCGCACCTGGTCGGGGACCGGGAGCTACGGCACCGGTGCGTCCGAGATCTGGCGTCCTCCGAAGTGGCGGTCGGAGTGCCGACGGCCACTGCTCGGTACCTGGCGCCCTTCCTGGCGAGCCGGGCACTGAGCCGGGTGCGCCGTCGGCCGGAGTCGAGGGCGGGGGAGCCGCGAGCGCAGGCTTAGGGGCGGGGAACGTCAGCACGCCAACGCCCGGCCCGACGAGGGCCCGACCATGGCGCCTACGCTCCGGTGGATCAGATTCGTGTGCGCGAAGTCGGGCGCACGGAAGGGCGTCCGGGTGGTGGAAGATCTGAACGTGGAGGTGCCATGACCGGCCCGTGGAAGTCGGTCGACGGACCGGCCGGGGCCCTCCTGATGTACGCCACCACCACCCTGGGCTCGGCGCCCCGTTCGCTGGCGGTGCTGTGCCACGAGTTGCCGGCCTACGCAGCGGGCGTCTCGGGGGCCGGCGGTATCGGTGTGTCGTTCCCGGTGCTCGCCGACCGCCTCGCCGAGGAGACCGGTCTCAGAGTGGTGGCCGGGATGCTGCGAGGAGTCGGAGAGTCTGTCGGGGACTTCTCGGCCGATGGGTGGCTGGAGGATCTGAGCTGCCTCGTCGATCGAGAGCTCGGCTCCGAAGACCGAGTGTGGCTGGTGGGGTACGGGCTCGGAGGAGCACTCGCCCTTCGCCACGCGGTGACGGACTCCCGGGTGAAGGGAGTGGCGGTGCTGGCGACTCCGTCGGACCTCTCGCCCTGGGTCGTCGATCCGGCGGCGCTGCTCGAACACTGCCGGGCAGTCGGTGTGATCCGGTCACCCGGTTTCCCCACCGATGTCGGCCAGTGGACCCGGGCGTTGACTTTGCTTCAACCCCTCGAGTCGGTCGAACTTCTGGGCGACCGGTCTCTCCTGGTGGTCCACGGTTCGGAGGACACCGCGATGCCGGTGTCCGAGGCCCGGGCGCTCGCCGGCAGGGCGCGGACCACCGGAACGGTGGACCTGCGGATCATCCCCGGAGCGGGTCACGGTCTCCGTACCGACCCCCGGAGCCTGGCGACGCTCATCGGCTGGCTGGAGCGCCGGCGATGAGTCCAGGGTTCCCATCGCTGCGCGCCACCCCAAGTCCCGGTGCCGAGCGCCGGGCCGGGGTTCCCGCTACTGGGCGGCGGGGGACTCCAGCAGGCCGCGGGTCCGGCCCGGCCCCCCGGCCTCAGCATCCAGCAGCACCAGCGGGGCGCTCGGCGTTCCTGTCGATCGCATCGTCGATGGCCTGGCACAGGGCGCGGGCGGCACGTTGGGGATCGGCGGCCTGGGTGAGCCAACGCACCACCACGAACCTCCTGACGCCGGACTCGACCAGTCCTGGAACCGTACGGGGTGTGACGCCACCGGTCACGAAGACTGGAAACGACGATACCGAGGTGGCATAGGAGGCGTAATCGATGCCGGTGCCTGGTCGTCCCGGCTTGGTCGGGGTGGGCACGACGGGACCGGCGGAGATGTACGTCACGGGTTCACCGAGCGACGATTCCAATTGCTCGACCGAGTGGGTCGAGAGCCCGATGATGGCGTCCTCTCCGAGGATGCGCCGAGCCGAGGCTGGCGTGGCGTCGTCCTGACCGACGTGGACGCCGTCGGCTCCGGCTTCCAGGGCCAGGTCGGGTCGATCGTTCATGATGAACGGCACCCCGAGGTCGCGACAGATCGAGCCGACGAGTTGACCCCGATCGACCAATCGGCGGTCGTCCAGGTGCTTGTCGCGGAGCTGGACGACGTCTACACCACCGCGGATGCTCGCAGCCACGAATGACTCCAGATCCGTTCGGTCGGGCGTGCAGAGGTAGAGACGCCGATCGGTCAAGATCTGGTCCGGCGTTCCAGCCGCTCCAGCGGGCTGGGCGAAGTGACGGCCGGTCGGGGAGGAGGTCACCGGTCCATTGTATTGGGGGTGTATGTCCCCGAGGGAGCTCGCGACGGCCACTGCCAGGAGGTTTGCGGCTCGAGATGTGGGCGACGCACCCGTCCGGTGCGACCTTCTCGACTGGTGCGACCTTCTCGACGACACCGATTGGCGTGCTGGATGGCCCGAGGGCGGCTGACATCGCCGTGATCGGATCCCCGACTGCGCTCGCCCTGATGGCGGTGAGCCCGGACGAGCCGCGCCCAATAGTGTCTGTGCTCCCAATCGCCGACACCTCTTCTTGCCCGAATCGGGGCAGAATCGCAACGTGCACATTCCGGCCAAGGTGGACTATGGCATTCGTGCCGCTCTGTGCCTGATCGCCGACGCTCCGAAGACGGCCGACGCCATCGCCGTCGAGCAGGACATCCCCCGCCGCTTCCTCGGGAGCATCTTGGGGGATTTGAGACGGGGGGGCATCGTGGCCAGCCGGCGGGGGAACGACGGCGGCTATCGCCTGGCTCGACCGCCTGACACCATCTCGCTGGCCGACGTCATCAGGGTGCTCGACGGTCCCCTGGCCGAGGTCCGGGGGCTCCGACCGGAGTCCGCGCACTACGACGGCCCGGCCCGTCAGCTCCAGCAGGTGTGGGTCGCTGTTCGAGCGAACCTTCGTCAGGTTCTCGAGGTGATATCACTGGCCGACGTCGGTGCCGGCGAGCTTCCCCAGAGTGTGCTCGCGCTCACCGCCGATCCCGACTCGTGGCAGTCCCGTTGAGCACTCGCCGGGTCCGCCGCTCGGGACGTGGACTACGTCGAAGGTGCGCGACGGCCCGAGCTCAACTGGTCGCGGGTGAGTCGTCGCCAGTCCCGGGCGCCCGGCGAAAGGCCACCCAGGTGAACGGCTGACGGGCACCGCTCGGCGTGACGTGGACCTCGCGCCTGGACGCGACCGGCACCAGTGCGTCGCCCGCCGGTCCCCGCAGGGTGCTGCCCTCGCCGGGGACGCGGGTCGTGCGAACAGGGCGCGCATCCCCGAGCACCGCCGCCAGCTCCTCGGCGTCGTACCTTGCCACCGGGAGCCCGGAGCACGACTCGGGGCCATCGGGTGCGAACGTGGCCACGATGGCAATGCCACCGGGTCTCAGACTGGCTCGGAGGACGTTGCGATAGCGCTCCCGATCTTCTGGTCGGGTCAAGAAGTGGAACACCGCACGGTCGTGCCACACGCCGAAGGTGCGAGGGGGATTCCAGCAGAGGATGTCGTGGCGAACCCACGTGATGACTGCATCACCCGGTGCCCTCTCACGAGCAGCGGCGAGCGCCTCCCCCGAGATGTCGATCACGGTGAGGTCGCCGAAGCCTCGTTCGGCCAGGTGTCCGACGACGGATGAGGCTCCACCACCGACGTCGATGATCGAAGAAGTCGTCGGGACCTGGAGCGAGTCGAAGAATTCCAGCGAGACCAGCGGCCGTGCCTGGTACCAGCTCACCCCCTCGACCCCCCGGTTGGCGTAGGTGGCGTCCCAGTGGCCTTCCCGCCATGTTCGGGCCTCGGAGCTCCTCTCATCGCCGCGCGACCCATCGCCGCGCGACCCCTCGCTGCTCGCCTCCGAAGGCTGCCCGGTCCGATCAGCGGTCATGTCAGACTTCGAACGGAGCGACGGCCTCGGGGTGGATGTCGTAGTGCTCGATCGCTGCCGCCACCTCCGAAGTCTCGGCCCGCCCCGCTCGGACCAGGGATGCCAGAGCGGCCACCACCAGGTGGCGGGCGTCCACCTCGAAGTAGCTCCGAAGAGCCGCCCGGGCGTCCGAGCGCCCGAACCCGTCGGTGCCGAGGGAGACATACGGGCGGGCGATCCAGCGGGCCACCTGGTCCGGGACGGCGCGCATGTAGTCGGTGACGGCCACTACCGGGTCGTACCCACTGCCGAGCGCTTCGGTCACCGCCGGCACCCGTGGTGGGAGCGAAGGATGGAGCCGGTTCCATCTCTCGGCGGCCATGGCGTCACGGCGAAGCTCGGACCACGACGTCACCGACCAGGTGTCGACGGCGACGTTCCAGTTCTCGGCCAGGAGACGCCGGGCCTCCTCGGCCGCTTGCCACAGAGGGCCCGAGAAGCACAGGCTGACCCTCCGGAGCCGCTCGGGGGCCGTGCCGACCCCGGGAGGCACCTCTGAGAACCGATAGATCCCTCGCACGATGCCGGACCGGACGCGCTCTTCGACCTTCCCAGGCTCGTGGCCGCTCACTCCGTTGCTGGTGGGAATGGCCGGCATCGTGTAGGCCTCGTTGTACAACGTGAGGTACCAGAAGCGGTCTTCGGGACGGGGACCGTGCATCCGGGCGATGGCGTTCTCCACGATGACCGCCAGCTCGTAGGCGAACGCCGGGTCGTAGACGACTGCCGCCGGGTTCGCCGACGCCAGGAGGGGTGACTGCCCGTCGTCATGCTGGAGCCCCTCCCCGAGCATCGTCGTCCGACCGGCGGTGCACCCGGCCAGAATGCCCCTACCCCGGATGTCTCCGAGGGCCCAGAGCAGGTCCCCCACCCGTTGGAAGCCGAACATGGAGTAGAAGAGCAGGACCGGCAGCATCGGGCGCCCCCACGTGGCGTACGACGTGGCCAGAGCGGTGAAGGCAGCCGTCGCCCCGGACTCGGTGATCCCCTCTTGGAGGACCTGGCCCGACGCGCTCTCGGCGTACTTGAGGGGGAGGTCGGCGTCCACCGGGACGTACTGCTGGCCTCCGGGGGCGTAGATCTTGACCTCCGAGATGATGGCCTCCAGACCGAACGTCCGGGCCTCGTCGGGGACGATGGGCGCCACCAGGGGACCGAACGCCGGATCCCGTACCAGGTTCCGCAGCATGCGGGCGAAGGCCATGGTCGTCGACACTGCCTGCGTCCCAGATCCCCCGAGGAACTCGTCGAAGACCTTGCGATCGGGGAGCGTGACCTGTACCCGACGGACCACACGGCGGGGGAGCGCGCCGGCGAGGATCTTGCGCCGGGCCATCAGGTACTCGTGGGCGTCCGAGCCCTCTTCGGGCCGGTAGTACGGGGGCGCCTCTCCCTCGAGCGCCGAGTCGGGGATCTCGTCGGTGAGGTAGAGGCGGTCGCGCAGTGCTACCAACTGCTCCCGGGTCATCTTCTTGATCTGGTGGGTCGCGTTCCGGGCCTCTATCTGGGGTCCGAGGGTCCAGCCCTTGATGGTCTTGGCCAGGATGGCAGTGGGTGCGTCACGCTGCTCGGTGGCCAGCTTGTAGGCGGCGTAGAGCTTCCGGTAGTCGTGGCCGCCCCGGGGGAGGGTGCGCAACTCGTCGTCGCTGAGATTCTCGACCATCTTGCGGAGACGGGGGTCGGGGCCGAAGAAGTGCTCACGGATGTACGCACCCGACTCGACGGCGTACTTCTGGAACTCGCCGTCGACCGTCCGGTTCATCTTGTCGAGCAGCACTCCGTCCACGTCGGCGGCCAACAACGCGTCCCAGCGCGAGCCCCAGATCACCTTGATCACATTCCATCCGGCGCCCCGGTAGAGCGCTTCGAGCTCCTGGATGATCTTGCCGTTCCCTCGGACCGGCCCGTCGAGGCGCTGGAGGTTGCAGTTGACCACGAAGATCAAGTTGTCCAGGTGCTCGCGCCCGGCGACCCCCAGAGCACCGATGGACTCCGGCTCGTCCATCTCGCCGTCGCCGACGAAGCACCACACCCGGCTGCCACTGGTGTCCACCAGCTGGCGCTGGTGGAGGTACCGGTTGACGTGGGCCTGGTAGACGGCGCTCATGGGCCCCAGACCCATGGACACGGTCGGGAACTCCCAGAACGTCGGGCTCATCCGGGGGTGCGGGTAGCTGGGGAGACCAGGCGGTCCGCTCACCTCGTGGCGGAAGTTGTCCAGGTCGGTCTCCGACAGGCGACCTTCGACGAAAGCTCGGGCGTAGATGCCCGGCGACGCGTGGCCCTGGAAGTACACCTGGTCCCCGGCGCCCCCATCGTCCTTGCCCCGGAAGAAGTGGTTGAATCCGACCTCGTAGAGGGACGCCGAGCTGGCATAGGTGGACAGGTGCCCCCCGATCCCGTCGGTGCGCATGTTGGCCCGTACGACCATGACCGCGGCGTTCCACCGGATGAAGGCACGGATCCGGCGCTCCATGTGCTCGTCTCCGGGGAACCACGGCTCCTCGTCGGCCGGGATGGAGTTCACGTAGGGCGTGGACACCGTCGCCGGGAACTCGACCTGCATCGACCTCGCCCGGTCCAGGAGCTTCATGAGCAAGAACCGAGCCCGGCCCCGGCCCTGGGTGTCGACGACGGCGCTGAACGAGTCGAGCCACTCGGCGGTCTCGCCGGGGTCGATGTCGGGAACCTGGTGCGAGACCCCGTCGAAGAGCACATCCCCACGGTACCGGTTGCTCCGTAGTACACATGACGCTCGTGGCCGACCCCGACACCTCGACCGATCCCGAGCACCCGACCGGCCCAGTCGTCGTGTACACGGACGGTTCGTGCCTCGGGAACCCCGGACCCGGTGGGTGGGCCTGGGCCGTCCCGGGGGGTCGGTACGCCAGTGGTGCCGAACCCCGCACGACGAACCAGCGCATGGAGATCACCGCGGCCCAAAGAGCGCTCGTCGAGCTGCGACCGACCGCCGGGCCGTCGGGCATCGTGGTCATGAGCGACTCCACCTACGTGGTGAATTGCTTCCTCCAGCGATGGTGGGCCGGCTGGCACCGACGGGGTTGGAAGAACTCCCAGGGCAAGCCCGTGGCCAACCGCGACCTGTGGGAGCCGTTCATCGAGCTGGCGCTCGACCCGCTCGTGCCGGTCCGTTTCGAATGGGTGAAGGGCCACTCGGGAGACCCCTGGAACGACGTGGTGGACGAGCTGGCCACTACTGCTGCGGCCCGGGGAAGGGGTACGTCAGGGCCCTGATCGGCACCAATTCCGTGGTTGCCGCCTCCGGCGGCGCCGCCCGCACGGAAGCTGAATCCCCCCGGCGTGCCTCCATCCACCGCCCAGGACCTGCCCCGTTGGTGGAGGACACCCGTCCGCCCATACGATCTGAGTCATGGAACTTCAAGGAAGCTCAGCACTCATCACCGGCGGCGCCTCGGGCCTGGGGGCCGCCACGGCCAGGGCCCTGTCGGCCGAAGGCGTCCGGGTGACCGTCTTCGACCGCAACGAAGAGGGGGCCAAGGCGGTGGCCGAGGAGATCGGCGGGAACTTCGTCGCCGGGGACGTCACCGAACCCGAGGACTGCCAGCGGGCGGTGGACCAGGCGGCCGAAGGAGCCCCCCTCCGGGTCACGGTGAACTGCGCCGGGACCGGCTGGGTCGGACGGGTGATCAACCGCGACGGCTCCCCGCACGACCTGGGGGCGTTCGACTTCATCCAGAAGCTGAACGTGATCGGGACCTTCAACGTCATGACCCGGGCCGCGTCGGCCATGGCTCGGACCGATCCGGGCGAGGACGGGGAGCGGGGAGTGATCGTGAACACCGCGTCGGTCGCCGCTTTCGACGGACAGATCGGCCAGCTGGCCTACTCAGCCTCGAAGGGTGCGGTCGTGGGCATGACCCTTCCGGCGGCCCGTGACCTGTCGGTGGTGGGCATCAGGGTCCTGGCCATCGCCCCGGGTCTGTTCGACACGCCGCTGCTGGCCATGCTGCCCCAAGAGCAGCGCGACGCCCTCGGCCAGTCCGTCCTGTTCCCCAAGAAGCTGGGCGACCCGGCCCAGTACGGGCGTCTGGTGGTCGACATCTCCCGGAACAGTTATTTGAACGGGGAGGTCATCCGCCTCGACGGCGGGATCCGGATGCCGCCCAAGTGACGATCCCGCCGATCTCGGGGGGAGCAGAACCGTGAAGTACGTGGAGGCCGGTGGCGTCCGGCTCTCGGCAGTGGGGCTGGGCACCTGGCAGTTCGGATCAGGTGAGTGGGGCTACGGGTCGACCTACGCCAACGAGACCGCACCGGCCCTGGTCCGACGCTCTCTCGATCTCGGGGTGACGCTGTTCGACTCGGCGGAGGCGTACGCGTTCGGACGTTCCGAGCAGATCCTCGGCCGGGCCCTCGGCGACCGGAGGTCCGAGGCCTTCGTGGCCACCAAGCTCTTCCCGCTGGCGCCGGTCGACCCGGTGGTGCGGGCCCGGGCCCGGGGGAGCCTTCGACGGCTGGGCATCGATGCCATCGACCTCTACCAAGTCCACTGGAAGAACCCTCTCGTCCCGGTGGGGCCGACCATGTCGGCATTCAGGGGTTTGCTCGACGAAGGTGTCATCCGGCACGCCGGTGTGAGCAACTTCTCCCGGGCCGACTGGGAGACGGCGGAGACCGCATTGGGCTCTCCGGTCCTTTCGAACCAGGTGAAGTTCTCGCTCATCGACCGTGGGCCCGAGCAGGACGTCCTCCCGTGGGCCCAGGCCCACGACCGGATCGTGATCGCCTACAGCCCCCTCAGCCAGGGCCTCCTGTCGGGCCGCTACGACCCCGATCACCTCCCGACCGGACTGCGGGCCGGCACCTCGTGGTTCCTCCCCGACAACGTGCGCCGCCTGTCCCCGGTGATCGACGCCCTGCGCCAGGTGGCCGCGGCCCACGACGCCACCTGCGCTCAGGTGGCGTTGGCGTGGCTCATCCGGCGTCCCAACGTGGTGGTGATCCCCGGGGCCTCGTCGGTGTCCCAGGCCGAGGCCAACGCCGCCGCCGCCGACCTGGAGTTGACCGACGAGGAGGACGCGGCCTTGACGGCGGCCTCTGACGGGTACCACCCGGTCCGAGGGCGAGCGGCGATCCCGGCACTGGCCCGCACCCGGGCCGATCGCATCGTCGGGCGCGTACGCCGGGCCGTGGACGGGATGGGGAGATGACCGACGTCGCTGCGGGTGCCTCCGGGCAGCACTACGACATCGTGGTGATCGGTGGTGGTCCAGGAGGGTATGCCACCGCTCTGTACGGAGCCGCCGCCGGGCTGAGTATCGCCATCGTCGAGCGTGACCTGGTGGGGGGAACGTGCCTCCACCGGGGCTGCGTCCCGGCCAAGGAGTTCCTGGAGACTGCGGCCGTGTACCGCACCGTGCGCCGAGCCGGCGAGTTCGGCGTCACCGCCGGAGAGCGTGAGCCGCTGGTGGACTTCTCGGTCAGCCAGGCTCGGAAGGGCCAAGTGGTGGACCAGCTCTTCCGGGGACTCACCGGGCTGCTGAAGGGGCGCAAGGTCACCACCCTTTCGGGAACCGGTGCGCTCCTGCCCGACCACCGGGTTCGTGTGGTCGAAGGGGACGACGCCGGGACCGAGTTGGTCGGTCGTCACGTGGTCCTGGCCCCCGGCTCGGTACCGCGATCGCTGCCCGGGCTCGACGTCGACGGTCGCCTGGTCCTCACTTCGGACGAGTTCTTGGACCTCGATCGGGTGCCACCGTCGGTGGCGGTGGTCGGCGGAGGGGCAATCGGCTGCGAGTTCGCCTCGCTCTTGGCCGATCTGGGATCGAAGGTCACGATCATCGAGGCGCTCGACTCGATACTCTCGGGATGCGACCAGGACGTGGTGGGGGTGGTGAAGCGCTCGTTCACCAAGCGAGGGATCGAGGTTCTCACCGGGACCGGGGTCCAGGGACACGAGCCGCGTCCGGACGGTCTGGGGACGGTGGTCCGCCTGGCCGACGGACGCCAGATCCCCGTGTCGACCGTGGTGGTGTCGGTCGGCCGGCGCCCCCGTACCGAGGGACTCCTCATGGGGGACACCGGCGTGGTCATCGATCAGCGGGGCTTCGTCGTGGCGAACGGCTACCAGCAGACGCACGCTCCGGGAGTCTGGGCCGTGGGTGACGTGGTGGCCGGCACGCCGCAACTGGCCCATGTCGGGTTCGCCGAGGCCATCGTCGCGGTGAAGGCGATGCTGGGAGAGCCGGTGGGCCCGGTGGACTACAGCCGTGTCCCGTGGGCCATCTACTGCCACCCCGAAGTGGCTTTCGCCGGCCTGAGCGAAGCCCAGGCCATCGAGCGGGGGCTGGCGGTCGTGACCAAGAAGGATCCCTTCGGCGGCAACAGCCGAGCCCGGATCCTCGGCGACACCGAGGGTCTGGTGAAGGTGGTGGCCGAGCGGATGCCCGACGGTCGGGCTGGTCGGATCCTCGGAGTCCACATGGTGGGCCCCTGGGTCACCGAGCAGCTCGGTGCGGGTTACCTGGCGGTCAACTGGGAAGCCACCCCGGACGACGTGGCAGAGTTCATCCAGCCGCACCCGTCGCTGTCCGAGACGTTCGGCGAGACGGTGCTGGCGCTGACCGGAAGGGGACTCCACATTGGCTGACGTCACGATGCCCCAGCTCGGAGAGACGGTGACCGAAGGGACCATCACCCGCTGGATGAAGGCGGTGGGGGACCAGGTGGCCAGGGACGAGCCGCTCTTCGAAGTCTCGACCGACAAGGTGGACACGGAGGTGCCCGCACCGGCGGCCGGCGTGCTGAGCGAGATCCTGGTGGCCGAAGGTGAGACGGTGGACGTCGGGGTGCGCCTGGCGGTCATCTCAGACGCCGGGAGCGCTGCCCCACCGGCGCCGGCCCCCCCCCCGCCCGCGCCAGCCCCAGCCCCACCGGCACCGGCCCCCGCCCCGCCCGCCGCCCCGCCGCCTCCTGACGGCTACTCACCCCAGACCCGGATCCCCGCACCGCCGCCACCGCCGCCACCACCACCGCCACCACCGCCACCAGCTCCGCCCGTGCCCGTGGTATCCCCACCGTCCTCTCCGCCTTCCCCAGGGCCGTCGGAGCCGAGTGGGCCGGCGGATCCCCGGCTCCTCTCGCCGGTGGTTCGCCGTCTCATCACCGAGAACGCCATTGATCCGGCGACCATCGTCGGGACCGGCCTCGGCGGTCGGATCACCCGTGAGGACGTACTGGCGGTCATCGACGCCCGGAGCACGCCCCCGCAGGCACCGACCGCCCCTCCGGCGCCCCCGCCGGCGCCCCCATCCGCTCCGGAACCTCACTACCAAGAGGTGGTTCCGGTGCCGGCCCCTGCGCCCTCACCGGCCCGGAACGTCGAAGCGGCTGTGCTCAGGGTCCCCGTCGGAGACCGCGTGGTGCCGTTCTCGAACATGCGGAGACGCACGGCCGAGCACATGCTTCGCTCCAAGTCCACGTCGCCCCACGCCTACATCGGCTACGACGTCGACTTCGAACAGGTCGAAAGAGTCCGCTCCGCATGGGGCGCGCGCTTCCGGGCCGAGGAAGGATTCTCGCTCACGTACCTGCCCTTCATCGCCCGGGCGGTGGTCGACGGACTACGGGAGTACCCGAACCTGAACGCGTCGGTAGCCGACGACGCGCTGGTCATCCACCAGCAGATCAACCTTGGTATCGCCGTGGACCTGGATCACGAAGGCCTCATCGTGCCGGTGATCCACCGGGCCGAAGAGGTGACCCTTCGTGGTCTGGCCCGGCGCATCCGGGACGTGGCCGACCGGGCGCGGTCCCGGCAACTGGGGGCCCAGGACATCTCCGGCGGGACCTTCTCGATCACCAACGACGGGCCCTTCGGCACCTCGTTCACCGTGCCCATCATCAACCAGCCACAGGTAGCCATCCTGGCCACCGACGGGATTGCCCGACGCCCGGTCGTCGTGACCCACACCGACGGGACCGAGTCCATCGCCATCCACTCCACCGGGATGCTGGGTGTGAGCTGGGACCATCGTGCCGTGGACGGCGCCTACGTGTCCTCGTTCCTTCGCCGGCTGGCCGAGGTGATCCAGACTCGCGACTGGGTCGCCGAGCTCTAGGCGAGCCGGCACCGGTGCTCCGGATCCGGTCGCTGGGTCGCGTCCCTTACAGAGAGGCGCTGGACCTCCAACGGTCACTGGCCCGGTCGTCGGTGGAGGACTACCTCCTGCTCTTGGAGCATCCCCACGTCTACACGCTGGGAGTGCGTGGCGACCCGGCCCACGTCTTGGTGGATCCGGCCACGGTCGGTGCCGAGCTGGTGCGGGTGGACCGGGGGGGAGACGTCACGTACCACGGCCCGGGTCAGCTCGTCGTGTACCCGGTCGTCACGGTGCCCGACGAGCCGGGTTCGGGTCCGCGTCACGTGCACCGCCTCGAGCAGGTCGTCATCGACGCACTGGTCGAGCTGGGCTTGGGAGGACCGTCTTCGGGCCTCGGTCGTCGGGACGGGTACCCCGGGGTGTGGATGGGCGTCGGCAGTGCAGCCCCCCGGAAGATCGCCGCCGTCGGCGTCCGGACGTTCAGGACCGGTGACGGGAGGCGACGGACGACTCACGGTCTGGCTCTGAACGTGCACTGCGACCTGGGGATGTTCGGCCATATCGTCCCGTGCGGGATCCAGGACCTGGTGGTCACGTCCGTGGCCGCCGAAGGGCTGCGGGTCACCATGGAAGAGGTGGCTGAGGCCGTGGTGACCTGCTCGACCGATGTTTGGGGCGCCGATGGGAGCGAGCACCAGTCCGTGTTGGTCGGTCCCGATCGCATGGTCGCCAACGGCGGTGGGGAGCATGACGACCACAAGGTCGGGTCCGCCGTCCCGGTCCCGGCCCCACGACTTCGACGCCTCCGCGCCGCTGGCGTAGACGTGGAGCACGGTGTGCCCGTGTCGGCTCGCAAGCCCGAGTGGTTGCGGGCCCCGGCGCGCATGGGGGACGAGTACGTGAGCTTGGGGAGAACGGTGCGGGGGCTCGGTCTAGCCACGGTCTGTGAGGAGGCAGGATGCCCGAACATCTTCGAGTGCTGGTCGGCCGGCACCGCCACCTTCATGGTGAACGGCACCCGCTGCACTCGGGCGTGCGGCTTCTGCCAGGTCGACACCCGCCGCCCACTTCCGATCGACCCTGGCGAGCCCGACCGCGTCGCCGAAGCGGTGGCCCGCATGCAGTTGGCGCACGCCGTGGTGACGTGCGTGGCCCGGGACGACCTGCCTGACGGTGGAGCGTCGGCCATCGCCGGCACGGTGGAGGCCATACGGCGTCGCTCCCCTGCGACCGCGGTGGAAGTCCTGATCTCGGACTGCAAGGGGGATCGCCGGTCGCTGTCGCGGATCTTCGACGCACGCCCGGACGTCCTCAACCACAACGTCGAGACCGTCGCCCGCCTCCAACGGGCAGTGCGGCCCTCGGCCGGCTATGCCCGCAGTTTGGCGGTGCTGGGCCGGGCAAGTGAAGCCGGTCTCACCGTCAAGTCCGGGCTGATGGTCGGCCTGGGGGAGCGAGAGGACGAGGTGGTGGCCACGCTGGCCGACCTCTCCTCGGTCGGGGTGGCCATTGCCACCATCGGCCAGTACCTGCGGCCGACGAGAAGGCACCTGCCAGTGGCCCGCTGGTGGTCACCGGAGGAATTCGACCGTCTGGCTGCCGCCGGTCGGGGGGTCGGACTGACCCACGTGGTGGCTTCGCCGCTCACCCGGTCGAGCTACCACGCGCGCGAAGCGGCCGAGGCGACCGCACCCCCTGAGCGAGCAGGGACCGGGTGATTCAGGACCGCTGAGCGACGTGCTGGGTCCAGACGGCTCCGTCCCAGTAGCGCAACGTGTTCGGCGCGCCACTCGGGTCCGGCAGCCATCCGGCCGGGGTGCCCGGTGGGGGGTTGCCAGCACCGGGGGCCGGAGCCGCCGGTGCCGCTGCCGCTCCGGCGAACCCGGCGAAGGGGTCGGACTGACCTGCCGCTCCACTCGGGGCGAACGCCTGCTGGGGCTGCCCGCCGGGCGCGCCCGCCTGCCCCGGCTGCTGGAGGTTGGCGTAGAAGCTCTGCGGGGCGGCCGAGGTGCTCGCCGGCTTGGGGTTCTTCTTCCTCTGATTGATGATGACGATGGCCACCAACAGGGCCACGACGATCACGATCACGATGATCTCCAGGACCAGGGTGGTCGAAGAAATGGCCCCGACGAGGGAGCTGGACGGCGTGATCCCGGCAGCAAGAGTCGTGTGCATGCGAGCAAAAGTAGTGCCTGGTGCCGTCCCGGGTCAACGACACCTTCGGCCCCTGCCCCCGACCACCGACACGAGGTCGTGGCGGGGGAACCCCACGGCCTCGGACATGGGCGCAGTCAGACCACGAAATACTTGGCCTGGGGGTGGTGGCACACGATGGCGTCAGTGGTCTGCTCGGGCTCGAGCTGGAAGCCGTCGCTGATCGTCACCCCGATGCGAATGGCGTCGAGGAGCTCCACCACCTTGGCGTTGTCGGCCAGCTCGGGACACGCCGGGTACCCCCAGCTGTACCGCCCTCCCCGGTACTGCTGGCGGAAGAGGCCGGTGAGGGACGGACCATCCTCTCCGGCTATCCCGAGCTCTTCGCGGATCCGGTGGTGCCAGTACTCGGCCAGCGCCTCGGCCAGCTCGACGCCGAGCCCGTGGAGGAAGAGATAGTCCTGGTACTCCCCGGCCTGGAACAGCCGCGCCGTCTCGGCAGACACCCGTTCACCCATGGTGACGAGCATGAACGAGGCGAAGTCCGGATCACCCGAGTCGACGCTCCGGAAGAAGTCGGAGATGCACAGCCAGGGTTCCTTGCGCTGGCGGGGGAACGTGAACCTCATCCACTCCGACTGACGGGACTCGTCTTTGAAGACGATGAGGTCGTTGCCGTCCGAGTTCACGGCGAAGTGCCCGTAGACCACTTGGGGGACGAGGAGATCTCGCTCCTTCGCCTTCGCAAGTTCTTGGCGGAGGACTCCCGAGACCCGTGACTTGAACGCTTTGTCGTCCTCACCGGGCTCGGGCCGGAACCCCCACTGGTTCCTGAATAGCGCCGTCTGGTTCACGTAGGCAGCGATCTCGTCGAGGGGGATCCCCTTGGCGACACGGCTGCCGACGAACGGCGGCACCACCAGGGGATTGTCGGTCACGACATCAGGAGAGCGATCCGGCTGTCCTTCCACCGCCGAGACGTCCGGGTCCAGCCGGCTGCGGCGGGGCACTCGACGCTCGGAGATGGCGCGCCCGAACTCAGGGTCGTCCTCCTCGTCCCCGCGCTGGATGGCCACCAGGCGGTCCATGGTGTGGAGCCCCTCGAAGGCGTCGCGGCCGTAGAACACCCGCCCCTGGTAGACCTGGCGCAGATCGCGTTCGACGTAGGTCCGGGTGAGCGCTGCTCCCCCGAGCAGGACGGGTATGTGCGAGAGCCCCCGGTCGTTGAGCTCTTCGAGGTTCTCCCTCATGACCAGCGTCGACTTGACCAGGAGACCGCTCATGCCCAGCACGTCGGCCTGGTGCTCCTCGGCGGCGGCGATCATCTCCGACACGCCGACCTTGATCCCGAGGTTCACCACGTCGTACCCGTTGTTCGTGAAGATGATGTCGACCAAGTTCTTGCCGATGTCATGGACGTCGCCTTTGACCGTGGCCAGGACCACCTTCGCCTTCCCCCCCTGGTCGCTCCGCTCCATGTGCGGCTCGAGGTAGGCGACAGCGGCCTTCATGGTCTCGGCTGACTGGAGGACGAACGGGAGCTGCATCTCGCCGGAGCCGAAGAGGTCGCCCACGATCTTCATGCCGGCCAGGAGGAAATCGTTCACGATCGTGAGCGCCGGGTAGCCGGCACCGAGGGCGGCGTCGAGGTCCTCTTCGAGGCCGGTGCGGTTGCCGTCGATGATCCGCTGCTCGAGCCGCTTCTCGACCGGCCAGTCGGCGTGGTCGCTCTGGACCGCGGCCGGCCCTTTCACTCCCTCGAACAGGCCCAGCAGCTCCTGGAGGGGGTCGTAGCCGTCGCGTCGACGGTCGTAGACGAGGTCGAGGCACACCTGGCGGGCCTGGTCGTCGATACGCGAGAGGGGGAGGATCTTCGAGGCGTGGACGATGGCTGCGTCCAGGCCGGCCTCCACACACTCGTGCAGGAAGACCGAGTTCAAGACCTGGCGGGCCGCCGGGTTCAACCCGAACGACACGTTGGACAGGCCCAGCAGCGTCGATACGCCGGGAAGCTCGGACTTGATACGCCTGATTCCCTCGATCGTCTCGATGCCGTCCCGCCGGCTCTCCTCCATGCCGGTGGAGAGTGGCAGGGCCAGCGGGTCGAACAGCAGGTCCTCGGGCTCGAGCCCGTAGCGGGTCGTGGCGATGTCATGTATGGCCTGGGCCGCACGCAACTTCCACTCAGAGGTTCGTGCCTGCCCCTCCTGATCGATGCAGGTGCACACGACGGCCGCACCGAACTCGCGGGCCAAGGACAAGAAGGTGTCCAGGCGCGTGCCGATTCCGTCGCCTTCCTCCAGGTTCACCGAGTTCAGCACCGGGCGGCCACCCAGCCACTCCAGGGCGGCTCGGGCGACGGGTCCCTCGGTGGAGTCGACCATGAGCGGCACACTCGACTGCGTGGCGAAACGGCTGGCGATCTCGGTCATGTCGGCGACGCCGTCGGCCC
Source organism: Actinomycetes bacterium (assembly GCA_021791635.1). Taxonomy (GTDB): domain Bacteria; phylum Actinomycetota; class Acidimicrobiia; order Acidimicrobiales; family RAAP-2; genus JAJYWF01. Next base: position 5,539 of record JAJYWF010000034.1, on the reverse strand, counting down.
CGGTGTAGTCCACGCACACGTCGATCAGATGGGCGCCCTCTCTCACTTGGTCGCGGGCCATCGCCACGCACGTGTCCCAGTCCTGAGCCAACATGGCTTCTCTGAACTTCTTGGACCCGTTGGCGTTGGTGCGCTCGCCCACCACCAGGAAAGAGGTGTCCTGCCTGAACGGGACTGCGGTGTAGATGGACGCCGCTCCGGGCTCACGCACCGGGTGGCGGACTGCCGGAACGGCGGTGGCGCAGGCGTCCACCACCGCCGCCAGGTGGGCCGGCGTCGTCCCACAGCAGCCCCCGATGGCCGTGACCCCGAGCTCGGTGACGAACCGGTGGAGGTGCTCGGCGAGATCGTCTGGCGTGAGGTCGTAGTGCATCTTCCCGTCGACGACCGACGGAAGCCCCGCGTTGGGCAGCGACGAGATGGGTACTCGGCTATGGGCTGCGAGGTGCCGGAGCGCTTCGCCCATCTCCGCCGGACCGGTGGCGCAGTTCAACCCGATGACGTCCACCTGCATGGCGTCGAGGGTGGTGAGCGCGGCGGCGATCTCGGTGCCCGGAAGCATCCGACCGGTGAGCTCGATCGTGACCTGTACTTGGAGCGGGACCCGGCGTCCGGTGGCGGCCATCGCCTGCTTGCAGGCGTTCACCGCAGCCTTGCCGGAGAGCAGGTCGAACACCGTCTCGACCAGGAGAAGGTCTACCCCCCCCTCCAGGAGCCCCCGAGCCTGCACCTCGTAGGCGTCACGGAGCTGGGCGTAGGGGATCTGGCCCAGCGTGGGGAACTTGGTGCCCGGCCCCATGCTGCCGGCGACCCAGCGGGGGCGCTCAGGCGTGGAGTACTCGTCGGCGATACGCCGGGCCAACCGGGCTCCGGCCAAGTTCAGCTCGAAAGCTCGATCGGCGATCCCGTACTCGGCCAGGACCACCGAGAAGGCGCCGAACGTGTCGGTCTCGACGACCTCGACCCCGACATCGAGAAATGAGCGGTGGAGCTGTTCGACGGCGCTCGGCTTCGAGAGCACCAGGATCTCGTTGCATCCTTCGAGCTCGGAGCCGCCGAAATCGTCGGGTCCGAGCTCCTGGAGCTGGAGGTTCGTACCGGTGGCACCGTCGAAGATGACCGGGCGGACGCGAAGCGCGTCCAGGTAGGGAGACGAAGCGGGGTCGAGTCGCCCCGACGGTGGTGAGGAAGTGGACACGGCATCACCAGGGTACCGGCGCCGGCCGATAGCATCCGCGTCGATGCGCATCTACACGAAGAAGGGCGACGACGGCACCACCGGCCTGCTGTTCGGTGGGAGGGTGTCGAAGCAGTCCTTCCGGATCGAGTTGAACGGCGCCGTCGACGAGGCCCAGGCCGCGCTGGGTGTAGCCAGAGCCGAAGCCGAGCCAGGGAGCGAGCTGGACGAGTGGTTGGTGTCCATCGAGCGTGACCTCTACGTCCTCATGGCCGAGGTGGCCACGGCCCCCTCGAACCGCCGCAAGCTGGTTCCTGGAACCAGCTTGGTGAGTGAGGCCATGGTGTCGGTGCTCGAGTCCAGGATCGACGAGCTCATGGAGCGCTTCGACATGCCCGACGAGTTCGTCGTGCCCGGCCAGAACCGCCGGTCGGCGGCGCTCGACGTGGCCCGCACCGTCGTCCGCCGGGCCGAGCGCCTGGCTGCCGGGGGCTTCCATGTCGACCCCCTCGTTCACGGAGAGCCGGTGGAGCCGGCTCCGTTGGACGGGTCCTACGTCGTCGCCTATCTGAACCGGCTCTCGGACCTGGTCTGGGCGATGGCCCGATGGCAGGAGGGCGACGACCACATGGCTGCCCGCACCGACCAGGGCGGCAGGGAGTGACCTTCGAAGTAGAGGTGTCGAGCGTCGTGCCGGGTTCGGCCGATGTGACGGGGCTCCCGGTGGTCGTCGCCGACGGTCAGCCGGCGCTCCCCGGAGAAGTCGCCGCCGCCGCGGGGATCGAGGAGGTGTCGTTACGCGCCCATGCCGTCCGCGCCGACTTCACCGCTGGCAGGGGGCAGGCCATCGTCATCCACGCCCCGGCCGGAGGGCCCACCACCTCGGTGCTCCTCGGGCTCGGCCCCGTCGATGCGGTCGACTCCGAGGCATGGCGCCGTGCCGGCGCGGCGTTGGTCCGTTCGGCCGGCAACGGCGATGTCGCCGTTCTCCGCCTCCCGGTGTCACTGACCGGCGTAGGCCCCTCCGAGATCGGGGCCGCAGTGGCCGAAGGCGCCGTCCTGGCTGCGTACCGGTTCGACGCCTACCGGACGTCCCCACCACCGGCGGGGATCTCCAAGATGATCGTGGTTCCCGAGCTCTTCGGGTCCGGTTCCGACGGAGCCCTGTCCCAGGTGGCCGAAGGTGTCCGGCGCGGTCGCCTGAGGGCCCAAGCAGTGGTGTTCGCTCGCGACCTCATCAACTGCCCTCCGTCCGACCTCCCGCCCCGGGTGCTGGCCGAGCGGGCGTCCGCCCACCTGTCGACGTTCGAAGGTGTGGGCGTGGAGGTCTGGGACCGTGACCGGATCATCTCCGAACGTCTGGGCGGGCTCCTCGGGGTCAGCCGTGGGTCGGCTGAGCCCCCTCGTCTGATACGGGCCACCTACGTGCCGGCCTCTCGGGAGACCACGGAGGAGTCGTCCGCACCACTGCCGCACGTCGTCTTGGTCGGGAAGGGGATCACCTTCGATTCGGGGGGGCTATCCCTCAAGACGGCTGACGGGATGACGACGATGAAGACCGACATGAGCGGTGCGGCCATCGTCCTGGCCGCCGTGTCGGCATGTGCCGGCCTCGAGATCCCGGTACGGGTGACGGCGCTGGCGGCCTCGGCCGAGAACATGCCCGGGGGTCGGGCGCTCAAGCCCGGCGACGTGCTCACCGTCAGGAACGGTTCCACCATCGAGGTCCTGAACACCGACGCCGAGGGGCGCCTCGTCCTGGCCGACGCCCTGTCGCTGGCGTCCGAGATCGACCCGGTGCCCGATGCCGTGATCGACGTGGCCACGCTGACCGGAGCGGCGACGGTGGCGCTGGGCACCGGCATAGGCGCACTGTTCGGTAACGACCAGTCGCTGATCGACCGTGTCCGCCGGGCCGGGGATGTCGCCGGTGAGAGGCTCTGGCCGATGCCGTTGCCGGAGGACTACGCCGAGCACATCGACTCCGACGTGGCCGACATGAAGAACGTCGGCCGGGCCGGCCAGGCGGGGGCCATCGCCGCCGCCCATCTTCTCGCCCGTTTCACCCGAGGGATGAAGTGGGCTCATCTCGACATCGCCGGTCCGGCTCGGGCCGCCGAGGGGTCGGGATACGTGACCAAGGGGGGGACGGGGTTCGGGGTGCGCACCCTCGTGTCGGTGATCGAGTCCTTCGCCCGCTGAGACGGCGTGCCGGCCGGCGAGCGCCCGATCGCCTGGATGGCCGGCTGGCGTTGGGACCGCTCGGCTTCCCAGTGGTCATGCTCGGCCCGCAATGAGTCGGGGAACCGTAGGACGTGGCGACGGGGCACCGGGCTGATCCGGCGCCGAACGGCCAGGGTCCCGGGTCCCGTGTGCCGGGCCAAGCCGTAACGGGCACACCGGAGGATCGCCCGCTGGAAAGGTGAGTGCCGGCTGCCGAGCCCGCCGAGGCCCAGGCGCCGTGCCTCGTCCTCCAAGCACAGATCGAAACCGTCGGGAACGGCGTCGAGCCCGTCGGCCAGGTGCCGGACGAGCCACGTAGCCGACGGTCCGAGGACCGGGAGCCAGAACGTCTCGACGTAGCTCGATCGGGGGTCCATACCGGTCGCTTCCACCACGGGGTCCTCCCAGGCGACGATACGGAGGTACTCCTGGAGCGAGGACGGACCGGCCTCGGGTGGGCGGGAGTGATCGGGGTGCACGTCGCCGAAGTTCATGTTGCCCATCGTGGCCTTCCGACGTTGCTCGGGAACCGGCCGCGATGCTGGCCCGTGTGCTGGCTATGGCCGAAGCTGTGGCCGTTGCCGGAACCGATCACCGGATGGCCGGCCGGCGGCCTGGCTATAGTGGCCCGGCTGCAAAGTCACACCGTCGTCGGCGTGACCCAGCGGTGATGCGCCCGTAGCTCAGAACGGTTAGAGCACCGGCCTTGTAAGCCGGAGGTCGCCGGTTCAAGTCCGGCCGGGCGTTCTCGGGAGGTCTTCACCTTTTGGCGGGGACCCACTTCACGTTTCGAGCTGTCGTCATCGTGCCATAGAGGTGTGACGCGCCTCGCGCCGCGGAATTTCACGAAGCTCTCATCGGTGTCTCACGATCGCATCACAGCTCTCCCGTACAGTCAGCCCACGTAAGTGGGATCACCGGCGAGGATGAGCCCGGTGCTGGCGGGAGGAGAGGGCATGAGACACAGACTGGCCACCGGCACGATGGTGATCGCCATCTTCGTCGGTGCCGCCACTGCGGCGTTGATCGGGGGGACCGCGTCCTCCGCTTCGGAAGCGACCCACATCGCCCCGAGTGTGACGGTCGAGAAGGACCTCTGCTATGAGCCGGGGCCCGGCGGGTGCACAGGCGGCCTCTCCCACGAGTTCGACGCCTACCTGCCGTCCGGTGCATCGGGTGCCCTCCCCGCGGTGATCCTGGTGCACGGAGGCGCGCACAAGGTCGGCACAAAGGCCGACTTCGCCAGTGTCGCCGGGGCGCTGGTGGCCGACGGGATGGTGGCGTTCTCCATCAACTACCGCCTGGACACCCCCACAACCCCGGGCTACCCCATGCAGGTCCAAGACGTCCTGGCCGCGGTCACCTACATCCGAGCCAACGCGGCCAGCTTCCACGTAGACCCGACACGGCTGGCCATGTTCGGCGAGTCGGCCGGTGCCGATCTCACCATGCGATCGGAGCTCCAAGCGGTCCAGGACGACCCTTCTGCCCAGGTGAAGGCCCTGGTCGGGTGGTCCGGCGGCTACGACTACACCGTCGGGGCCACACAAGCACTCACATCCCGGCAGCTAGCCGCCATCGAGCAGTACGTAGGATGTTCGAACCTGTCCACACCGGCGTGCCGCCAGACGTTGGCCGCGGCGTCGGCAGTCTCCTGGGTCAAGGCGGGTGACCCTCCCACGCTCCTGGCGGCCTCCACCGACTACCGGCCGGGCTGCGAACGTGTCGATCCGTTCCAGACCAAAGAGCTCGCCGACGATCTGCGGGCCGTCGGAACGCCGGTGACGTTGGCGCTCAACGGCGAGTGCGCCCACGCGCTGGCGTACGCCAACGTTGAGCTGACGGGCACCATCAATTTCTTGGAACGGAACCTGGGCCTCCCGATCACCAGCGGTTACCGGGAGGTGGCGGCCGACGGGGGGATCTTCGCCTTCGGGAACGCCGGCTTCTACGGGTCGATGGGCGGCCACACCCTGAACCAGCCCGTCGTCGGCATGGCTGCGACGCCGACAGGCGGCGGCTACTGGGAGGTGGCGGCCGACGGGGGGATCTTCGCCTTCGGGAACGCCGGCTTCTACGGATCGATGGGCGGCCAGCACCTGAACGCCCCGATCGTCGGCATGGCCGCCACCCCGACAG
>JAJYWF010000033.1 GCA_021791635.1 Actinomycetes bacterium | reverse complement strand
GATGATCGCCGACGCCGGTTGGACGAGCCAGATCAGTCCGAAGAAGGTCCCAGCCATTCCACCAGCGACGAAGAGCCAGGAGCCAACTGAGACGCTCGCCTGGCGGATGTTCATTAGTGATACCCCAAGATTGTGGGCGGCGAGGACAATGTCGTAATCAGCGGAACGTCCGATGTTTTGCCACCGACTCCTCTCTCAAGGTTGTCGGCCTGTTGGTGCCATGTGCTGAGAGCGAGCATCGGTGCACCCCGATTGGTGAAGATCCCCGCACCTGTCGAATTGGCTATCTGCGAAAGCACATCGGTCTTCTCTCCTGCGCACTGATGCCCAAGACCTTCGAGCCCTGTGAGTGTGTAGACCAGGAAGTGAATGGTCGAACCCTTGGGGTCACCCGCGAGACAGGCGTGACCAGCCCAGCCGATCTGGCACCATGTTGTGACTTCGAGCGTCACGGAATCGCTGGTCAGGTAGGACACGTGAAGGTGATCATCCGTCTTAACCGGGCCCACGGTGGGATGGAAATCACAGTGCTCGCCCAGATAGAGCGAGCCACATGTGCCCGTTGTGAAGGGGAAGACAGAGTGAAGGTGGGTCGAGAAGTACTTGAACACCGTGAGCGGTGTTCCAACCTGCCCTAGGTCCCACGAATATTCGTAGCTATACAGACCACTCGGGTCCGTCTCGTTCACCGGATCGTCTGTGGCGTAGATCTCGTCGAGCATCGTCGTACGTGCCCGACGACCCTGAGGCTCGATGGGGCGCCTTCGCACGTGGCCCTGCTCGCTGTGCCTACGACACCCATTGTGAACCCCCTTGCTGCCCGTCCTAGCGGCGAGACGGACAGGGCTGTCGTAGGTATTGGAGTAGGTGTAGGGCCAGGCGTGCGCTTCGATGACGTCGCAGGCACCCCTGTCAGCTCGTGACGATTGAGCACAGGAGAGGGCGTGGTTTCTCCCGATGGACACTGCGCCAAACTGCATGCCCACCCGAATCCCGACGGCTCCCGACATCGGTGCCGACGGCCGTTCACGGGGCACTCGTGACAGCTTCACGTTAGGCATCGACCAGGTAGCGCAGCGGTGGGTCGCCGCGAGTGCCCGTCTCGTGTGCACGCCTGAGTATCCCACGCCCGTGCTCGAATCACACTGACTCGGTGATGCCCCTGGCGCGGCCGTATGTGAACGAGTTCAACGTAGAGTTCCGACTCCGAGTAGCCGGTACGCTGGACCGGTGGCTGACCGGGAGCAGTGGCAGGCCGAGTACGACCGTTCCCGCCTGCGCCGGAAGCGGTTCGAGACCATGTCCGGGCTCCCCTTGGAACCCGTCTACGGACCTGACGACGCAGAGCTGCCCGGCCAGTGGCCCTTCACCCGCGGTCCGTACGCATCCATGTACCGGTCCCGCTTGTGGACTATGCGCCAGTTCGCCGGGTTCGGCACCGCCACCGACACCAATGCCCGGTTCAAGGAGCTCCTAGCTGCCGGTGGGAACGGCCTCTCCACCGCCTTCGACATGCCGACCCTTCTCGGGCGGGACTCCGACGATCCGCTGGCCAAAGGGGAGGTGGGTCGCGCCGGCGTCGCCGTGGACACGGTGGCTGACATGGAGGCGCTGTTCGACGGGATCGACCTCGGTGCGGTCAGCACGTCGATGACCATCAACTCGGCAGCCTCGGTCCTGATGGCCATGTACATCGGCGTCGCCGATAGGACCGGCGTGGACCGAGCGGCTCTGGCCGGCACCGTGCAGAACGACATCTTGAAGGAGTACCAGGCCCAGAAGGAGTACGTCTTCCCGCCCCGCCCGAGCGTCCGCCTGGTCACCGATCTCATCCGCTATGCAACCTCTGAGCTGCCCCGCTGGCACCCGGTGTCAATCTCGGGATACCACATTCGCGAGGCCGGTTCGACGGCGGCCCAGGAGCTGGCCTTCACCCTGGCCAACGGGTTCGCCTACGTGGAAGCCGCCGTGGCCGCCGGTCTGGCGGTCGACGAGTTCGCACCCCGGCTGAGCTTCTTCTTCAACGCCCACATCGACTTCTTCGAGGAGATCGCCAAGTACCGTGCCGCTCGCCGCATCTGGGCCCGTTGGCTCAGGACACGCTACGGGGCCGCCGAGGAACGATCGTGGCAGTTGCGCTTCCACACCCAGACCGCCGGCGTGTCTCTCACCGCCCAGCAGCCCGAGGTCAACCTGGCCCGTGTGGCCATCGAGGCACTGGCCGGCGTGCTCGGCGGGACCCAGAGCCTCCACACCGACTCTTACGACGAGGCCCTGGCCCTCCCGACCGAGCGCGCCGCTCGCCTGGCCCTGCGGACCCAGCAGGTGATCGCCGAGGAGACCGGGGTGGCCCACGTCGCCGATCCGTTGGGAGGATCCTGGTTCCTCGAAGCGTTGACCGACGAGCTCGATGGGAAGGCCGAGGCTCTTTTCGCCCGGATCGGAGAGGCGGGAAACGGTTCGATGCTCGAAGGGGTTATCGCCGGCATCGAGGATGGCTGGTTCTGCTCGGAGATCGCCGACGCTTCCTACCGATTCCAGGCCAACTTGGCATCGGGACAGTGGATCCAAGTGGGTGTGAACGGCTACACGGACGGGGACGACTCCGTGACGTCCACGCTCTACATCGATCCCGAGGTGGAGGTCCGTCAGCTGGCCGACCTGGCCGAGGTGAAGCAGCGACGCGACGACGAAGCCGTGCGCCGGTCACTGCGACGGCTCCAGCACGAAGCCGCCGACCCCGAGGTGAACCTCATGCCGGCGCTCATCGACGCCACTGCCGCCTACGCCACCGTCGGAGAGTCGATGAGTGCGCTCGAATCCGTGTTCGGCACGTGGTCGGAGCCACCGGTGGGATGACCACGGCCTCCACCCGACCTATCAGGGTGCTGGTGGCCAAAGTCGGACTCGACGGGCACGACCGGGGACTGCGGATCGTGGCCCGCATCCTTCGCGACGGGGGATGTGAAGTGGTCTACGGCGGACTCCGCCAGACCCCCGAGACCATCACCGCCACGGTCATCGAAGAGGATGTCGACGTGGTGGGCCTCTCCATGCACAACGGCGCCCACCTCACCTTGGGACCGGCCGTGGTCGACGCGCTCCGCAGGGCCGGGCTCTCCACCCCGGTGATCCTCGGAGGGATCGTTCCCGAGGTGGACGTAGGACGCCTCAAGGATGCCGGTGTCGTAGCCGTGCTCGGACCCGGGGCTCCCGGCGACGAGGTGCTCGAAGCGGTACGCTCCGCCGCCGGCAGTGCCGGCCGCGACGACTGAACTGCCGGTCAGGTCCTCCGTAGGACTCCGGCCAACTGGTCGGAGACCGGCGTGAACTCGGGCATCACGAAGTCCCGCCGGAGCCAGTTGGCCCCGTCGACCACCAGGGTGTGCCCGGTCACGAATGCGGCGTAAGGGGAGCACAGCCACGTGACGGCCCATCCCAGCTCGTGGACCTGCCCGAGCCGACCGGCCGGCGCCCTCCGGGCGTCGGCATCGGCGCCGGTGGTGCGCAGGGCCTTCAGGTCGTCGCGCATGTCGTCGTGGGGAAACAGCCCCGGAGCCAGCGCGTTCACCCTGATCCCGTCCGGCGCCCACTCCACCGCCAGGGTCTTGGTGAGGTTGCCGACGCCGGCCTTGGCTGCGGCGGCGTGGGCCATGCCCGGGCCACCGGTGAAGGACTGCGTGGCCAGGATGTTGCAGACGACCCCGGGTACGCCGGCCGAACGGCACCGCCGGTGCAGCTCCTGGCTGCACAGGAAGGTCCCGTCGAGCACGATGCGGGTCACCGCGGCCCAGGCGTTCGGGCTGAGATCGGCGGCCAGGACCGGGAAGTTCGCCGCGGCGTTGTTGACGAGAACCGAGATCGGCCCGAGACGCGCCTCGATCTCGTCGAACGCCGCCCGGACCTGCACGGCGTCGCGCACGTCGGCTCCGGCGTGCGCAGCCCTCCCTCCGGCTGCCTCCACGGCGGCCACCCCTGCTTGGCGGTGCTCGTCGCTTCGCGACACGATCCCCACCGATGCGCCGACCCGAGCCAGCTCGATGGCGATGGCCCTCCCGAGGCCCGTCCCCCCGCCGGTGACCACCGCCGAGATCCCTTCGAACGTGTCGCGGGGAAGCATCGCCTGTCCGGCCGGAGGAGGATCCGGGAGCGGCACCCTAACGGCCCTCGAACTGGACGGGCTTCTTGCGAGCCTTGGCCGCGTAGCCGGCCGGCATGTCGTCGGACACGAACTCGATCGAGGCCGACAGGGCCTCGAACTTCAGCGCCTCGGCCAAGCCCCGATAGGCGAAGGCGTCGATGGTCCGCTTGATCGACTGGACCGCCAGCGGGGCGTTGCCGGCGATCTCCCGGGCGATGGCCATGGCCGCCGGCACCACCTCGCCCTCAGGGGTCACCTCCTGGACGATGCCCAGCCGCTCGGCGGTGGCGGCGTCGATCCGGCGACCGGAGAGGGCCAGGAGCTTCGCCCATCCCGCCCCCACCTCGTGCGACAGCCGCAGGTCTCCCCCGGCGTCCACCGACACCCCCACCGATGCTTCAGGCAACGCGAACACCGCGTCGGCGGCGGCGACGCGAATGTCGCACATGAGGGCCAGCTCGAAGCCGAAGCCCAGGCAGTAGCCGTGCACGGCGCAGACAATCGGCTGCGGCAGCTCGGAGAACACCCGGAAGCGTTCGTGGACCCAGCGGATCCCCTCGTAGTAGTTCCGCGCCTTCTCGGCCGGTGACCTCCCCGTCACCCGGTCTTCGGGCATGCCGAGGTCGATGCCGGCGCAGAAGGCCCGGCCTTCGCCACGAACCACCAGCACCCGGATGCGATCGTCGAAGCGGATCTGGTCGGCCCGGGCCCCCAGCTGCCTTGACGCCTCCCAGCTCCAGGCGTTCAGCTTCTCGGGCCGGTCCAGCACCAGCACCCCTACGCCGTCGTCCCCCACCTCCAGGCGGAGCTGCCACTCGTCTTCGGCCACCACGGGCGAGGTCCGAAACGTCACGTCACTCCCTCCTGGACCGACCACCCTCCAGACGCCGGCCGGCACGAGTATCGCGCAGTTGGCCCGGCGCGCCGGGGGTGCGCTCCCGGCCGGGGCGGCACCGGCCGCCGATCGGAATTAGAATGTGTTCTCGTTCCCAAGGCGGGCCTGCGAATGCGGTCCGACGTCCATGGAGGTCCTTCGTGCAGAACGAACTGTGCCAGCGGTTGGGCATCGAGTTCCCGATCTTCGCCTTCACCCACTGCCGAGACGTGGTCGCCGCGGTGTCGAACGCCGGAGGGTTCGGGGTGCTCGGCGCCGTGGGCTTCGACGCCGACGAGCTCGAGACCGAGCTCCAGTGGCTCGACGAGCATGTGGGTGACCATCCCTACGGGGTCGACATCGTCATTCCCGGCAAGTACGAGGGCATGGGAGAGCTCGACCCGGTGAAGCTCGAGGCCGAGCTGAAGGCGATGGTCCCCGACGGCCACCGGCAGTTCGCCAAGCAGATCCTCGCCGACCACGGGGTCCCCGAGCTCCCAGGTGGTCCGAGGCGCGAGCTCCTCGGGTGGACCGCGGCGACCGCCGCTCCGCAGGTGGAGGTCATCTTGGCCCACGACAAGGTGAAGCTGGTGGCCAACGCCCTCGGGACGCCGCCCGACGACGTCATCGCCAGGGTCCACGACCACGGCCTTCTGATTGCCGCCCTGGCCGGTTCGGTGAAGCACGCGCTCAACCACAAGAACGCCGGAGTGGACATCGTGATCTGCCAGGGCAGCGAAGGCGGGGGCCACACCGGGGATGTGGGGAGCATCGTGCTATGGCCCGAGGTCATCGACGCCGTGGCTCCGACCCCGGTCCTGGCTGCAGGGGGGATCGGGAGTGGGCGACAGATGGCGGCGGCCATGGTCATGGGGGCGGCCGGCGTGTGGACCGGCTCTCTCTGGCTGACCGTCGAGGAGGCCGACGTCCCCCCTGCCCAGATGGAGACGTACCTGAGAGCCACGAGTCGCGACACGGTGCGCTCGCGCTCTTTCACCGGGAAGCCCTGCCGGATGCTGAAGAACGACTGGACCGAGGCCTGGGAGAACCCGGAGAACCCCAAGCCGCTACCCATGCCGCTCCAGATGATGGTGGCCATCGAAGCCGTCTCACGGGGGCACGCCTATCCGGTCCAGGCCGTCGACGTGAACTTCAACCCCGCCGGCCAGGTCATCGGTCGGGCCAACCGGGTGAGGAAGGCCCGGGACGTGGTGCTCGAGATGGTGGAGGAGTACATCGACGCTCTCCAGAGCGCACAACCCGGGCAGGACTGAGCCCGGCTGGCCCCACGGGGCGTCGGGACGAGCACAAAGGGGGACGTACGTGGATCTGTTCGAGGCGCTCTACACCACTCGGGCCATGCGGAGGGTTCGCCCGGACCCCATCCCCGACGACGTACAGGCTCGCATCCTCGATGCCGCCATCCGGGCCCCGAGCGGAGGCAACCAGCAGAACTGGCGCTTCATGCTGGTGGACGACCCGGAGTTGAAGAACGCGCTCGGGCCCTTGTACCGCGACTCGATGGACCAGCTCTGGTCGACTATCTACGCGCCCCAGCTCGCAGCCGCCGCAGCCCATCCCGAGAGCCCCGAGACGGCCCAGTTCCTCAAAGTCCAACGCTCGGCCCAGTGGTTGGCCGACCACTTCGAGGACGTCCCGCTGTTCATGTTCCCCTTCTGTCAGCACGACCCCACCGGAGGCTCCATCTACCCGGCCGTCTGGAGTGCAATGCTCGCGGCGCGGGCCGAGGGGGTCGGGAGCTGCCTCACCGTCGTGCTCGGCATCTTCCACCTGGCCGAGACGCTGGAGATCCTCGGCGTGCCTGCCGACGGCGGCTGGATCCTGTCGGGATGCGTGAGCTTCGGCTACCCCACCGGGAAGTGGGCGGTGGCGCCCCGGAGACCGGTGCAGGAGGTGACGTACCGGAACCGTTGGGGCCGCGGATCGGACCTGGACTTCGAAGGTCCGCTGTGGACGGCGGGTGACACCGCGTAGGCAGGAGCAGGAGGCACCCCCGAGAACCCTCGATGGCGGGGCACCGGCCGGCGGGGGCCGGCTGGCGGGGCACCGGCCGGCGGGGGCCGGCCGGTGTTAGTTTGCCGGACCATGGCGGATCGTTTCCTCCTCGTCCAACGAGGTCAAAGGGTCTCCCGCAGTCACCCACGCCCCGCAAGGTTGGCCATCGTCCTGGCCGCCACGATGGCCGCGGCCGTCTTCGGACTGGCAGCGTGCTCCACCTCGGGGTCCGCTGGAGCCGAATCGTCTTCGACCATCGGCACCGTGGGGCCCGGTACCGGAGCTCCGCTGACATTCCTCCACGTCGTGATCCCTACCAACGGAGCGAACCGCACCCCGTACCTGGCCGACCCCGCCGGCCGTCAAGTGCTCCTGCGCGGCGTCGCCGCCGTCGGCCTCCAAGACGTGGCCTATCCGACAGCCAACGGCGGCCCGGCGATCTTCCCGGTCAATAGCTCCGCTTACGACGGTAAGTGCCCGAAGGCCACAGCGCGCATCCCCCAGCCCCCACTCTGCGAGGTCCAGGCTTCCCTTCCGGCCTACCGCCAGTCCATCGCCCCGGGAAGCGGTGACGACTTCGCCCAGATGCGCTCCCTGGGGTTCGACGTTGTGCGCCTGGTCCTGAACTGGAGCCAGCTCGAGCCCTCGCCCGGCCACTACTCCACGACGTACGTGAACCGTATCTCCCAGGTGGTGTCCTGGGCCCGTCAGCAGGGCATCTACGTCATCTTGGACATGCACCAGGACCAGTACTCGCGCTACATCCTCCCGGCGAAGAAGACCGCGGCCCCATCGGGCTGCTCTCCGTCGGGCGGGAGCGACGGCGCCCCACGCTGGGCCGTGTTCACCGACGGCAAGCCCGGATGCGCCGTCGACGGGCAGAGTGCCCTGAACCCGGCCTCTTCAGCCGCCTTCTACAACTTCTGGCACAACCATCCGGTGCCCGCCCCGAAAGGCCAGGCGCCGGGCAGCGGTCTCCAGGACCACTACATCGGAGCGCTGGCCACCCTGGCCCGGCGGTTCGAGCACGACTCCGCCGTCCTCGGGTACGAGCTCATGAACGAACCCCAACCCGGCTCGCTCACAGCCCTCCCGCTCACCAACCTGTACCAGGCGTCGAGCCAGGACCTGTACCCCTTCTACCGGCGGGCCATCGAGGCATTGACCGGCGTCCGCGACGGTCTCCCGACCTGCCCGGCGTCCCAGCCCACCTCGCTCAAGAACACCTGTGCCTATCCGAAGCTGGCCGACGTCACTCACCAGCAGATCTTCTTCGAGCCCCTCGCCTACCGGAACCTGATCGACTTCTCTCCGCAGGTGAGCACTCCGTTCTCTTCGTACCCGAACCTGGTGTACGCGCCCCACGTGTACACCCACGCCTTCACCGTCGACCAGTTCATCGGCTACCCGGCCACAGACAGCCCCTATCCCCCCACGTACACCTTCGGCTACCAGACGGCCGAGTCCGAGGCGCAGGCCATGCACGCGGCCGTCTTCACCACCGAGTTCGGAGACGCATCCAGCACCGACTCCTTCGTCCTCGCCGGCGAGACCGCGGCCGAGGAGGCGACGCTGACCGGGGGCACCCTGTGGGCGTGGAAGGGACTGTCGGCGACCGAGGCGACCTGCTGGTGCGTGCGCTGGCAGCACAGCTCGTACCAGACCACGGCGAACGGCACGCCGGGCACCGGCAACCCCAGGTCTCCGGTCTCACCTGACGACCAGCTCATCCCCAGCCGTGCTCTCTACATGGAACGGGTGTGGCCCAGAGCAACCGCGGGGAGGCTCCTCTCCTACCAGTACGATCCGACAGACCGGTCGTTCGCCATGGTGGCTTCCGACACCCACGAAGTCCGGCGCGGCGACCGGGCTGACGAGACCGTCGTGTACATCCCCGCCACGGTGCACGGGAAGGTGACCGTCACCGGCGCAGCCTCGCTCGATGCCGTGGTGGCCGAGCCGGACGGGAGCCGCGATGCCTACATCGCACCCTCGGGGAGCGCTTTGGCGACCGGGACGGCCGGGACGGCCGGGTTCATGTCCACAGCGCATTCCTACGAGGTGACCGTAGGGCAGCCTCCGGCACCGCTCGTGGCGACGGTCGCCTCGGAGGCCTCGTCCCCCCTCCAGCCGATCGCCGAACCACAGGCTCGCCAGGCGGCCGAGTCGGCCCTGCAGACCGCCCTGGCCTCGACGAATCCGAAGATCCACTCCAACGCCGTGCTGGCCAACCTCCTGGCCGGCATCCTCCTGGGTTCGAACGACCCGAACACTTCGTCAGAAGGGGCGCCGTGACGGCGGCCGACCCGGCGACGGCAGTCGGCCGACGGGCGTACCGACTCCGGGTCCGGTCGTGGGTAGCTCCGGTGATGGCGTTGGTGGCAGTGGTCGCCCTGGCCGCCGGGTGCTCGTCTTCCACCGGCACCCAACACCGCGCCACACCCCCGAGCAAGCCCTCGATCGTGTCGGCACCGATCCAGGTTGCCCACACGTCCGACGGAACCGTGTCCTACCGTTCCATAGGGCGGGGTCCGGCGGTGCTGCTCATCATGGGCTACTCGGGGAGCATGGACCAGTGGCAGCCGGCCTTCGTCGATGCTCTGGCCACCACCCACCGGGTGGTCATCTTCGACAATTCCGGCATAGGGCAGACGTCGATGCCTCCGGGGGTCCTGTCGATGAGCTCCATGGCCGATCAGACCGCCGCCTTCATCTCGGCCCTCCACCTGGGACGCCCGGCGGTGCTCGGTTGGTCCATGGGGGGGATGATCGCCCAGGCCCTGGCCGTCCTCCACCCCGGCGCCGTGGGCCGCCTGGTCCTGGCGGCGACTCTTCCGGGCAACGGGCATGCGACGTTGCCATCGGCCAGCGCCTCGGCAGCGCTGGCCAATCCCCGTGCCTCAAGCGCCGGGGCTCTGCTGGACCTCCTGTTCCCCCCGAACCACGCCCAGGACGGGCCGGCGTACCTGAAGGCCATCGAGCAGTACCCCCACTTGTACCTCGCTCCGGCTTCGGTCGACAGCGCCCAGCTGCAGGCCATCGTCGCCTGGGCGGCCGGGAGCGATCCCGCCGGCCATGGCCTGCCCCACCTGCGGATGCCGGTCCTGGTGGCCGATGGCGCCGAAGATGCCCTCATTCCAGTGGCCAACGACCACGAGTTGGCTCGTGCCATCCCTCACGCCCAGCTGACCCTCTACCCAGACGCCAGCCACGCATTCCTATTCCAGGATGAGACCGCGTTCATAGGTCGGCTCCGACGATTCTTCGGCTGACGCCGTTGAGGCGCTCCGAACGCTCTCCCTGAGGGGCCGGCGCGTCTGCTTCGCCCCGTGAACCAGGGAGTGGGACTACGAGGGCTCGAGTCTGTCGAGAGCCTCGATGGGTCCTCCGTCTCCACCGGCGAGACGGGCCAGCTCCTCCTGATCCTCCTCCCGGCACACCAGGACCAGCTCATCGCCGGTACGGATGCGGGTCTCACCGTCGGGTTCGATGCTGCTCTTCCCCCGACGGATCAAGGTCACCAGGATGCCCGCCGGCAGTGGAGCCTCGCGGAGCGTCAGGTCGACGAGGGGCGAGCCGGCGCCGACCTGCACCTGACGGCTACCGGAATCGACGTCGGCTGCACCCACATGCCCGAGGGCGGCGCGCAGGCCCATGCGGTACCCCCGGACCACGTCGGAATCAGCCAGGGTGCCCACGACCCGGTGCATCGGGTCGAGCACCGGGATCCACGTGTCCGGAGATGTGGCCAGAGCGTCCAGGGCGGCGTCGAGGTGAGCCGAGTCCGACACGGTGGGGACGTGGGCATCGACCAGTCCCCCAACGGGCTCGGGTACCGATGCCAGGTCGCTCACCGCCACCACGCCGAGATAGCTCCCTTCTCCGTCCATCACAGGTGCACCGTTCACACCAGCTTCGGTCAGAAGACGACGGGCCTCGGCCTGTGACACGTCGTCGCCGAGTACCACACGAGGGTGGGCCATGGCATCGCGTACGGCCACATTTGCCAAGAGGGGCATCCCCACCAGGAGCCGCTGTGCGGGTGCCTCGGACCGACTCTTCAGCTGGCTCCGGTAGATGGTGTCGTCACCTCGCCGGACAATGAACCAGGCGATCCCGACGGCGATCATCGCCGGTGCCAGGAGGGACAAGCTCCCGGTCATCTCGGCCACCATGAGCATCACCGCCAGAGGCGCCCGAGAGATGCTACCGAAGCAGCACATCATCCCTACGATGACGTAGGGAGCGGGATCATGGCCCAAAGACGGCACGACCGGTTCGAAGAGCCGCCATACCGCGGCACCCACGAAAGCCCCGATCACCATTCCAGGACCGAAGATCCCTCCCGAACCCCCGGTGCCGATGGAGAGACCGGTGGCCAAGATGCGGGCCACCGGGAGGACGAGCACGATCCAAAGAGGAATAGACAGGAGCTGGTGCCCCAGGCTCGCCTGGATCCACCCGTAGCCGGTTCCCAAGACCTGGGGAATGGCCAGAGCGATCGAGCCGACGAGCAGTCCCCCCACAGCTGGTTTGGTCCAGCGAGGGATCGGGATCCGCTTGGACAGTGCGGCGATCCCGTAGAAGCCTTTGGCGTAGAGAAGGCCGACGAAACCGCCGACGATACCGATGAGGCCGTACCACAGGAGCTGTGAGGCGTGCGTGAACCGCAGCGAGGTGTGGAACCCGAAGAGCGGGGTGAACCCCTCCACGGCCGAGAAGATGGAGTACCCGATGATCGAAGCGATGAACGACGGGAGCAACGCTGCCATCTCGAAGTCGTCTCGGTACACGATCTCGGCCGAAAGGACGGCGCCGCCCAGCGGAGCTCCGAAGATGGCCCCGATGCCTGACCCGATCCCGGCCGACACAGCGATGCGGGCGTCGGCCGGGCTCAAGTCCAAGACGCGCGACAGAAGCGATCCGAACCCGGCACTGATCTGACCGGTGGGCCCTTCACGTCCCCCCGATCCACCCGAACCGATGGTGATGGCCGAAGCCACGATCTTCACCAGTACCGCTCGGAACCGGATGCCCCGGGGATGATGATGCACGGCGTCGATGGCCGCGTCGGTCCCGTGGCCTTCGGCCTCGGGGGCGACCGAGAACACCAGTGCGCCACTCAGCAGCCCGCCCAAAGCGACGATGAGGGGAATCGCCCATGGGTGGGCAAAGGCGCCCGATGCCGGCGTGTTCCCCTCACCGATGGGCGTCGGGACGCGGTACCCGGCCAGGACTCCGAGAAACAGGTGCGTGGCCAGGACCAGGGCCTCGTAGAAGACGATTGCTCCCACCCCGGCAATGGCCCCGATGAGCGAGCCGACGACCAGCCACTTCTGAAGGTATGAGGCCCCTTCCAGGGAACGGGCCATGTGCTCGAGGAACCGCCGGCCTGCACGCTTCACAGATCCCACCCCGACGACCAGCTCTGCTCTGGAACCTCGCCGGCTGCCATGGCCAAGCGGGTGAGGGCGTCGATGAGATCCAAGCGCTGCTCGGAAGGAATGACGGCCAGCAGCGAAGCGATCTCCTGCCGGCGGCGCAGCGTCACGGCATCAACCAGTCGACGCCCGTCGGACGCCAGGGAGAGTCGTACCTGGCGGCGGTCTTCCCGCTCGTGACGGCGGACGATGAGCCCCTTTCGCACCAGCCGGTCGCACATCCTCGTCGCCGTCGACGCCGTCACGCCCAGGGCTTCGGCCAGAGGAGCGACGCGCTGAGGACCCCGGGAGGCCAGCACCACCAGCGCCCGGTACTGGCTGAGGGTCACTTCGTCGGCGACGTCCCCCAAGGATCGGGCGGCGATCGCCACCAGCGCCCGGCTGGCGCTCAAGACCGCATCGATCAACGGATCCGGGCCGGGCTCGGGGAGTCCCACCGACACGGTGTGCTCCGGGGTCCCATCTCCTTGCATACACCAATCTTTGCATAGTCCAGCAACACGCTGGGCGGCCCGTTTGCGACTCTCTGCGACCACGGGAGGAGACGACCGCCCACCGGGCCGTGGCGGACCCGGGTCGGCCTTCGCCGTGGCCGGTGGTGATCGTGCCCTACTGAGCACGCCTGCGGACGGCCCCGCCCTGCCGGGCCCCCTGGGAGACACCGTGCGCGGGCACGCCGACGTGGCGAGGGGCACGTTTCCCCGGGGTTCGGCCCACGCTGTAGCCTGGAGCCAGCACCCCGGAACCGTCCGTGGGCGCATGTCTGAGAGTGAGAAATCGTTGGCTACTGGAACTGTGAAATTTTTCAACTCCGAGAAGGGCTTCGGCTTCATCTCGCGTGAGCAGGGGGACGACGTGTTCGTCCACTACTCGAACATTCAAGGGAGCGGCTACAAGTCGCTCACTGAAGGCCAGCAGGTCGAGTTCGACGTGGCCCCCGGCAGGAAGGGCGAAGAGGCTCAGAACGTACGAGTGATCTGAGCAAACCCGTGCCGGCTCCGCCGGCACCGACGGTTCCGTTATCACGTGGCCAATGCAACTGTGAAAATTTGATCGTCGAACACGCTGGTGAAGAGCCGGCTCGGGAACCACACTTCCTCACCTCAGTGGTGAGCACGGTGTCAGCCTGAGTCGGCTCTTCTCGCGTCAGCACTCGAGTGGAGGGACCTTGGACCCTGGCGCAGAAGGGCCCGCCGCCGCACGATGGTTGCCAGGAGCAGACCATCGAGGGAGGCCACAATGAAAGCACTCGTCTACCACGGCCCAGGTAGCAAAGCATGGGAAGAGGTCCCCCGACCCGAGCTGAGGAGCGATACCGACGCCATCGTCAGGGTCGACACCACCACGATCTGCGGCACCGACCTCCACATTCTCAAAGGGGACGTACCGGCAATGGTGGACGGCCGCATCATCGGTCACGAAGCGGTGGGGACGGTGGAAGAAGTGGGGACCGGCGTGAAGACCGTCGGGGTGGGAGACCGAGTGCTGGTGTCCTGCATCTCTGCCTGTGGATCCTGCCGCTACTGCCGGGAGGGACGGTACGGCCAGTGCATCGCCGGGGGCGGATGGATCCTGGGGAACGAGATCGACGGCACCCAGGCCGAGTTCGTCCGAGTGCCGTTCGCCGATACGTCGACCTACCCCGTACCCCCTGGCGTGACTGACGAAGAGCTGCTCATGGTCGCCGACATCCTCCCGACCGGATACGAGGTGGGAGTGCTCAACGGGCACGTCCAGCCCGGAGACGTCGTCGTCGTCGTGGGCGCCGGGCCGGTCGGCCTCTCGGCCATCACCGGAGCTCGCCTGTTCAGCCCCTCCCACATCGTCGCCGTCGACCAGGCCGACGCACGCCTGGAAGCCGCGAAGTCATTCGGGGCCGACACCGTGGTGAACAACAGCCGCGAGGATCCCGGGGAGGTCGTACGAAAGCTCACCGACGGCCTCGGTGCCGACGTGACCATCGAAGCCGTCGGGGTGCCAGCGACCTTCGAGCTGGCCACGACGCTGGTGCGCCCTGCCGGGCACGTCGCCAACATCGGCGTCCACGGTGCACCGGTGACGCTGCACCTCGAGACGCTCTGGACACGGGATGTGACGATCTCCACCGGGCTCGTGGACACGTACTCCACGCCCACCTGGCTACGCCTCATCGCCGGACACCAGGTGGATGCGTCCCGCTTCGTCACCCATCGGTTCCCCCTGGACGCGTTCGTGGAGGCATACGACGTGTTCTCCCGGGCCGCCGAGACCTCCGCCCTCAAAGTGGTCCTCACCCGCGGGTCCTGACCGAGAGGTGCATCCTGGAGGAGTGGCGACGGATGCGGTGCTTGGGAATGTGAAGACGATGCGACGCGATGTCCACCGGGCAGGCCCCATGCAGCGTGTGTTCGGTCTGGACCTCGTCCTCCTACACGCTCCCGCCGTCTGGGACTTCCGAAAGGAGGTGATCCTGCAAGGGCCCTTGGCCGACGTCATCCCCTCCACTGACGAATTCGAGATGTACCCGATCGGTCTGACCAGTATCGCCGCCTACCTCGAGGCGAACAACTACAACACCAGGATCGTCAATCTGGCGTATCGGATGCTCCGGAACCCACGGTTCGACGTCGCTCGGCATCTGGCCTCTCTTGACGCCCCCATCTTCGGGATCGACCTCCACTGGCTCCCACATGCCCACGGTGCGCTCGGGATCGCCGAGCTCGTGAAGGAGGTGAGGCCGGATGCCAAGGTGCTCATGGGTGGTCTCTCTGCCACCTACTTCCACGAGGAGGTCATCTCCAATCCGGCAGTGGATTTCGTCTTGCGGGGGGACTCGACCGAAGAGCCGTGTCGCCAGCTCCTCTCGGCACTCCGCCGGGGCACGCCGCTCGAACAGGTGGAGAACCTCACGTTTAAGCGCCAGGACGGCACGGTGGTCGTGAACCCCCTCACCTTCGTCCCCGAAGACCTCGACTGGATCGACGTTCCGGCTTACGACTTCATGACCCACGCCGTCTTCAAGTACCGCAGCCTTGCCGACTTCCTCCCCTATCTCGAATGGCTTCGCTACCCGTCGACGATGCTGCTGAATGCGCGTGGATGCACGTACGACTGCGCCATCTGCGGGGGGTCACGGACGGGATATCGGGTGGGTGCAGGGCGATCGGCCGCTGCCATGCGATCACCCGAGAAGCTCGTCTCCGACGCCAGGAGGATCGCGACCTTCTCCAAGGCGCCGATCTTCATGGTCCACGACCCTCGCCTCGGCGGCATCCCCCGGGCTCGCAAGTTCTTTGAACTCTTCGCCCGGTCCGGCATCCGCAACGAGCTCGTCATCGAAGTCTTCTATCCAGCCCATGACGACTTCTTCTCCCTGGTCCGCCGGTCCACCCGAGCTTGGAGCCTCCAGATCACGATCGAGTCGCCCGACCCTCAGCTTCGACGGGTGAACGGTAAGTTCCCGGTTCCCAATTCCGTCGTGGAGGAGACCCTCGAGTCGGCGCTGGCCCATGACTGCCAGAAGCTGGACCTGTTCTTCATGGTCGGGCTCTCCGGACAGACGCCCGAGGCGGCCCGTGAAACGATCGACTACTGCCGACACTTAGTTCAGCGCTTCAACGCAGATCGACGCCTCCAGTTCTACGTGGCGCCGCTGGGTCCATTCCTGGACCCGGGAAGCCGGGCGTACGAAGACCCCGGGCTGGGGTTCCATCGACGCTTCTCCACCCTCGAGGAGCACCGCTCGGCCCTCCTCGGCCCGACCTGGCGTGAGATGCTCTCGTACGAGACCGACTGGATGACTCGCCAGGAGATCGTCGCCGTTACCTACGAAGTCGGAGCGGCCCTCAACGACTTGAAGCGCGAAGCGGGCCTCATCGATCGATCCACCCATGCCTCCGTGGCACGCCACTTCGCGATCGCCCTCGAGACGTTCCCACGCATTGACGCCCTGGCCGAGCTGCCCGAGGAGGAGCGCGCCCAGGGTTTGAGGCGGATAGCCGATGACGTCCGACAGGCCAATACCGCCAGCCTGGTAGGCACTGACGAGCTCAAGTGGCGCTCGGCGTCCGGATTCCGGCTCAGCCGCATCCTGATGCGGCACACCGCAGCCGCTCTGTTCCGCGAGCTGGCCCACGGGTGGGCCAGGCTCTGGCGGCACTACGACGTCGCAGTCCCCGATGTCCCTCGCCTCGCAGTCCCCCCTACCGCGCACTTGGTAACCGACGGTAGCCTCGGAGAGGTGGCACCGCTGACCATCGCGCCGAGAAGGCGGGCGGCACCCAGCGGTGGCCAGTCCGGGGGCGACTCTGGTGGTGGCCAGGCCGGGGGCGACTCTGGTGGCGATCAGCGCGGCGGTGGCCAGCCTGGCATCTCCCGACCGCACCGCGTAGATCGCTCCCCAGGTGATCGTGCCTCATCGTTGCGACCTGAACAGAGGAGTAGACATGGGTGAAGGACAGCCAGGCCGACGCGAGCTGGCCGAATGGCGAGAGGAGATGTCCTCCAGCTACTTCGGCCCCGACTCCAACTTGCTTCGGGCCCTGGAACGGCGCGTCGGCAGAGATCGCCTCGACGCCATGCTCCCCGGTCTGGCTGCCTTTGGAACCGAGGTAGCCCAGGTCGTCGAGCCGGCTGTGGTGGAGATGGAGCGCTACCGAGATCTCCCAGCGGTGCGACCGTATGACGGCGTCGGTCAGGAGACCGTCTCCGTGGACTTCCACCCGGCCCACCAGCGGGCCGGCACTGCAGTGTGGGCTTCAGGACTGCTGGCCGTCCAGGGCGGTGGGGGCGGAGCATTCGAGCAAGTCGCTCTCTTCTACCTCCTCTCGCACGTAGGTGAGGGAGGGCATGCCTGCCCGGCGGTCTGCACCTCGGGACTGGCTCGGGCCATCGAGCACCGGGGCTCGGCCGACCTCCGTGATCGCTACCTCGCCGGCCTCCTCAGCACCGACTATCGCCATGCACTGCGCGGTTCTCAGTTCCTCACCGAAGTTCAAGGGGGTTCGGACGTCGGAGCGAACACCACGTCTGCCGTGCCGGACAGCGGGATCACAGGAGCATGGCGAATAAGTGGTGAAAAGTGGTTCTGTTCTGTGGCCGACGCCGATCTCTTCGCAGTGACGGCACGCCCCGTGGGTGCGGCGCCTGGTACCCGGGGTCTCGGATGCTTCCTGCTCCCGAGGGTCCTCGACGACGGGAGACCCAACGGGTTCCGGATTCGCCGGCTCAAGGACAAGCTCGGTACGCGGGCTCTGGCCTCGGCTGAGATCGAGTTCGACGGCGCCCTCGCTTGGCCCATCGGCCCCCTCGACGAAGGTTTCCACGTGGCAGTGGAGGAGCTCCTGAACACTTCGCGCTGGCTGAATGCGGTCGGGTCCACCGGGATCATGCGCCGGGCGTACCTGGAGGCCGCAAGCTTCGCCCGGCATCGCCGGGCTTTCGGCGTTCCCATCGGGAGCTTCCCGATTGTGAGAGAGCAGCTCGCTCTGATGAAGGCCGAGGAGGAGGCGGCATTGGCGTCCACTCTGGCGTTGACCGGGCTCGTCGATCGGCTCGAGGGTGGGACGGCCCAGGATGCCGACCGAGCCGTCCACCGGGTGCTGGTCAACGTCAATAAGTTCGTGACGTCGATCACGGCATCCACGGTGGTTCACCAGGGCATCGAACTGCTCGGCGGTAATGGCACCATCGAGGACTTCTCCCCGCTCCCCCGCCTGTACCGCGACGCGATCGTCTACGAGAGCTGGGAGGGGACCCACAACGTCCTCTGCGCGCAGATTGCCCGTGATGCCACCCGCCTCGACCTTCTCTCTTACCTGTTCGCCTGGGCCCGGGCCGAGCTGGCACGAGCTGGAGAGTCCTCGGGATCCGATGGCGTAGCCGTGGCGGAGGTGTTGGAGGCTATCGAGCCTGAGCTCGTCGAGGTCCTGTCCCGCGGAAATCACGGTGCGGCCGGTTTCCGGCGACGGATCGTCCGTCTGGCCCGGGTCATCCAGGCCTGTTGCCTCCTCTCCGAGGCCGCCGACGCTCCGTCGACCCGGTCCGGATCTGCGGACAGCAAAGTGGCGATTGCATCTCTCTTCATCAGGCGCCATCTCATCGAGGGCTATGACCCCGAGGGAGATCCGCAGTGGCTTGACCTGGTGACCGCCGCCCTGGGGGACGACGCCGCCTGAACCTCTGTGGGTGAACGCCTTCCCCGGACCACCGACCCCGGACCACCGACCCCGGACCACCGACCCGCTCCCTGGGGAGGAGCGGCGCACCATCGTCAGACGTAGCCTGTCACCGTCCAACTGCAGGCCGTGGACACGCTCAACGAGTAGTCGCCGGGGGCGTAGAAGTTGGACCCACCACCCCCCAGTCCCTTCTGGGAGGTCACCTTGATGGCCGGCTTGTTCCCAGGAGGATGCAACACGATCGCGAACGACCCCTTCCCCCCCTTCACGCGTGTGCAGTCGAAGTGCCATGCCAGGGTCCACTTGGGCACCTTCGGGGTCTTGACCCCAGTGATGATCCCGCTCTTCGAACCCTTGCGGCAGAAGATGGGGTGCCGAGCGACGGTCGTGGTCGTGGAACCGCCCACAGTTCCCCCCGGTGGAGCCGTTGCCGCCGCCAAGGATGGACAGTCGGCCGCCGTCAAGGGCAGCGTCGTCGTCGTGGCACCAAATGCCGCGGGGGTAGACGTCGACGAGGTCCCACACGCCGCCAGAGCCAGAGCCAAGACGACGACCACGCCCGAGACCGTAGCGAGACGTCCCACCCACGCCCTCCCCTGCACCACTCCGATCCCCCTTACCTGCTCCACCGTGACCATGCGGACATTAGCGCAGGAGCTGGCGCAACCGCACTGCGTACTGCTGGGCCCTGGCCCGGGCCTGAGCCTCACTTGGACCTTCGGCCCACACATGGGTGGTGGGGGTCTCAGGATCGGGGAGGATGAGTGCCCAACCATCGTCCTCGACCACCTTCACGCCGTCGACCAGGACGAGCTCTCGACCCTCGAGCTGCTCGACGAGCACCCGCATGACCATGCCCTTCTGCTCCGAGGGGGTCACCACCTCCTCGTGGGCGATGTGCACCCCCGGGAGCACGTGGACCATCTTCGACAGAGACTGCCCGGTGGACGCGAGCATCGCCACCAGCTCCACGAGAGTTGCCGCCGCGTCGTAGGCCGGCAGGAAGTCCGGCCAGAGAAAGCCGCCGGACTGGCTGGCGGCGAACGAGATCCCCGGTTCGGATGCCACTTCCATGAGGTGCGCCGACGACAGCTTGGTGAACGTGAGGTCGAGATGTGCATTCCGGCAGATCTCCTCGGCACCGCGACCGACCGTCACCGGAAGGGCCACTCCGGCCGTAGGACGGGTGTCCGCCACCAGGCGGAGCAGGATCAAGAGCGCCTGGTCGTCAGTCAGCACCGTTCCCTCGTCGTCGACGATGGTGAGGTGCTCACAGCCGGCGTCCACCACCGCCCCGAGGTGAGCTCCTGAAGCACGGACGAGGTCGGCGACCCGCCGTGCACTCGCATCCCGATCGGCGGCCATCATGCCATGCGTATTGGCATAAGGATTGACCACGAGGACGTCGGCATGGAGCTTCGAGAGGAGGTTGGGCATGACGAAGCTCGCCGATCCAAACGAAAGGTCAAGCACGATCTTCAACCCCGCAGCCCGGGCGCCCGAGAGATCCACGGTCTCGACCAGGTCACCGGTGTACTGCTCCACGGCTCTGGGCGGGAAGTCGATGTCGCCGATCTCAGATGCCAAGACCCTGCGGAACTCTTCACGGTGGTACAGACGCTCGATCTTGCGTTGTGCCACCTCGTCAAGGTCGAGCCCTTCGTGGTCGAAGAACCGAATGACGACCGACTGCGGGTCGTCGGCAGCCAGACGAACGGTGACCCCTCCACAGCTCGATGACGTCCTCACGTGGTGACGGGTGACCGGCACCGTCGTCACCTCCAGGTCCTCCACGTTCACGCCGGCGGCATTGCAGCCCACCATCACGGCCCGCTTCAGGACCCGTGCCGCCCGGCTGGTGTCCCGTGACACCGACACCGTTGCCGCCTTGTCCAGCGTTGAAGCCCAGGCCATCGACAGCCGGACTGCCAGCTCGGGGCTGATGTCGACATTGGCGATGCCTCGCACACCCTCGCGGCCGAAGAGCGTTCGCGTGCCCCGGGACTCCCACACGATCGACGAGTTCACGATGGCGCCGGCCTCGACCGTCTTGAACGGATAGACCTTCACCCCAGCCCGGACCTCGGCATGAGCGCCCACCAGGCACCCTTCACCCAGCACCGACCCTGGATCGCACCGGGACCCGCGTCGCAAGTCGCACGACCGCCCTACCAGCGACCCTTCCACCCTCACCCCTGCTCCGAGATAGCAGTTGTCACTCACGACCGAGCGGCGGACCTCCGCATTGTCGTCGATTCGTACGTTCGATCCCAGGGTCGTGTACTCCCCCAGCACTACCCCTGGTCCGATGGAGCAGTTGTCGCCGATCACCGCCGGTCCGTCGACGGTGGCTGACGGGTCCACCACCGAACCCTTCCCCAGCCACACGCCGGGGCGGAGAGCGAAGCCATCGATCTCCACTTCGACCTTTCCGTCGAGAATGTCCTGGTGGGCCTTCAGATATGCCTCGGTGGTCCCAACGTCCTCCCAATAGCCGTCGACGACACAACCCGAGAGTGGGAGGCCGGCATCCAGGATCGCGGGGAACACTTCACCCGAGAAGTCCACCGGACGCCCCCCGGGTATGAAATCGAATATCTCCGGCTCGAGCACGTAGATCCCGGTGTTGATGTTGTCACTGAACACCTGACCCCACGTCGGCTTCTCCAAGAAGCGCTCGACGGATCCGTGCTCATCGGTGATGACGATGCCGAACTCCAGCGGGTTCTCCACCGAGCACAGGGCCAGGGTCGCCATTGCTCCCTTGCGGATGTGATGATCTACGACCGCTGACACATCTATGTCCGTCAGAACGTCACCGGAGATCACGACGAACCGCTCGTCGAGCTCGTCTCGTGCGTTCAGCACTGAGCCGGCAGTTCCGAGCGGCGTCTCCTCGGTGGCGTAGACCATCTTGACTCCGAGCTCTGACCCGTCTCCGAAGTAGGTGCGGATGGAGTTGGCCATGAAGGCGACGGTCACCACGATCTCGTCCATCCCGTGCCGGCGCAGGAGGTTGACGACGTGCTCCATCATCGGGCGGTTCGCCATTGGCAGCATCGGCTTGGGTTGGTTCGACGTCAGGGGGCGCAGTCGCGTCCCCTCGCCCCCGGCCATGATGACCGCCTTCATCCTCCCGCCGACCCCTCGGACTGTGCCGACCCCTCGGACTGTGCCGACCCC
Source organism: Actinomycetes bacterium (assembly GCA_021791635.1). Taxonomy (GTDB): domain Bacteria; phylum Actinomycetota; class Acidimicrobiia; order Acidimicrobiales; family RAAP-2; genus JAJYWF01. Next base: position 2,680 of record JAJYWF010000033.1, on the reverse strand, counting down.
TCGGGCTGTGCCGACTTTCGCCCGGACCGACCCTCCCGGAGGGCCGCGCGTGCCGGTCCGGCGTAGCTCCCCGCCGCTATCCACGCCAGGACGAGCCCCACGCCGCCGGTGACCCAGGCGATGTCGTGGATGGGGACCTGCCAGCCGGCTGACCCGTGGCTCAGCAGGAACGCCGGATAGGCGAACATCAGCCCGAAGGTGCCGGCCTTCCCTATCCACAGCACGTCGATGCGGCGAGCCCCGAGGGCGGCGAGCGCCAGCACCGCCGAGGCCACGGCCACCTCCCGTGCCAGGGTGAGCACGGCGAACCATACCGGGACCGCGCCGTGGACCACGATGGCGATCACCCCGGTGCCAACCAGCATGCGATCGGCGGCGGGGTCGAGCACCTTGCCGACCGTCGACACCTGGTGAAAGCGCCGGGCGATGTAGCCGTCCACCCAGTCAGTGGCCCCCAATACCGCCAGGAGGATGGCCGCATCGGTCTGCCGGCGGGCGCCGAAGAGGAGCCAGACGAACAGCGGGATGCACAAGAGGCGCACCAAGGTGACCGCATTGGGCACGGTGGCCACTCGATCCACCCCCGGCTCGACGACGCCCCCGACCTCCTCCCCGCCGCGGACGCCCCCGACCTCCTCCCCGCCGCGGACGCCCCCGACCTCCTCCCCGCCGCGGACGCCCCCGACCTCCTCCCCGGGCCTCCCGGTCCCGGAGCGGACGGGCACATTGCGGTACGGCCCAGGGGAATCGGAACGGAGCGCGCTCCCCGGTCGGGCTTTGGGCACAACACGAGTCTACGGCCCCCGGTCACTCTGCGACGCTTGACGCGACGTCTCCGGCCATGTGCCAGGCTGAGCGCATGCCTACGTTCGAGCCATTCCGCGGCATGCGGTACAACCTCGACTCCGTCCGGCTGGACCAGGTCATCGCTCCCCCATACGACGTGATCGGGTCGGCCGAGCGCAGCACTCTGGCCCACCGGCATCCGGCCAATTCGGTGGCCGTCGAGCTCCCCGAACCCGACATCTCCGCCGGAGTGGACCGCTACCAGGTCGCTGCGACCGTGCTGGACCGTTGGATCAGCGAGGGCGTGCTCGTCACCGAGCCGCGGCCGGCCTTCTACCCCTACAAGATGACGTCGTCCGACGGCAGGTCCACCACCGGGGTCATCGGCGCCCTCGGGGTCGGACCCGACGACGGCGTGCTGCCCCACGAGGAGACGCTGCCCAAAGCTCGCACCGACAGGCTCGACCTCCTGAGAGCCACGTCGACGAATTCGTCTCCGATCTGGGGCCTTTCTCTCGCCACCGGGCTGACCGAGATCCTCGACACCAGGGCGGCACCGGTGGGAGACGCCCTCGACGACGACGGTGTGCGCCACCAGATCTGGGTGACCGACGCGCCCGACGCGATCGGCGCTCTGCGCCGCAAGATCGAAGGCGCAGCGCTGGTCGTCGCCGACGGACACCACCGCTATCAGACCGCCCGTACCTACCGCGAGGAGATGCGAAGCGCCAACGGCGGGCGCCCCGGAGACTACGACCTGGTGATGGCCTACGTCGTCGAGCTGGTAGAGGACCAGGTGACGGTCGGCCCCATCCACCGCACGGTGGACGGGCTGGACCCGAGCGTCGACGTGGTGACGGCGTTCAGCCGATGGTTCGACGTCGTGCGGGCCGGGCCGGCCGAACGGCGTGTCGTGGGTGCGCTCGGTGAGTCGGGATCACTGGCGCTGGTCACGCCGGATGGTGCGTGGCTGCTCGCGCCCCGCACCGAGGCCATTGAAGCCGCGGGGAACGACCTCGACAGCGCCGTCGTAGGCCTGGTGCTCGCCGAGCTGCCCGAACACTCCGTCTCCTACCGGCATTCCTGGCAGGAAGCCGTCTCCGACGTCGAGGACGGCACCGCCCAGGCAGCGGTCCTCCTACGCCCGGTCGGCGTGAAACGCATCGCCGAGTGGGCCGCCGACGCCAAGAGGATGCCGCCGAAGACCTCCTACTTCAGCCCGAAGCCCCGGACCGGCATGGTGTTCCGTCGCCTCTCGGACTGAGCTTTGTCCGACCGGCCTCGACTTGGATGGCCGCCCGCCGTGAGCACCGGGCCCCGGCGGCGTGCCCACATGAGGCTCCCGAGCACTGACACGGCGCCGGCGACGACCCAGCCGGCGTCGCCGGCCCCAGCTCCGAGGCAGCGGAGGCCGGAGAGGGCCAGGACGGCGCCCAGCACCGGCCGGAGCACCTGGTCGGGAACGCGTGAGGAGAGCGCCGCACCGGCCAGGGAGCCCGGGACTCCACCGGCGACCAGGGCCACGGTCGTCGGACCCACCACGTGGCCGAAGACCAGCTGGCCGACGGCTGCCGCGCACGTGAGTGGCACGGCCTGGACCAGGTCGGTGCCGACCAAGCGGGACGCCTTGAGGTTCGGTGCGCACCAGGCCAGGAGGACGATCATGAGGGACCCGGCGCCGACCGAGGTCAGTCCGACGAGGAACCCTCCCACGGCACCCGCCATCATCATCCGCGCCGGCATCGGTGATGCCGGCGGCCCCGATGCTTGCGGCACCGACGCCGCAGGTTCCCCGGCGGTACCGAACCGCACTCCGCCCGGTCCCGACCGGTGACGCGCCACCACGGCCATCGCTCCGAGCAGGAGTGCTGCGCCGAGCACCACCTGGACCCCG
>JAJYWF010000119.1 GCA_021791635.1 Actinomycetes bacterium | reverse complement strand
TACGGCTCGATGGGTGGACAGCACCTGAACGCCCCGGTGGTGGGCATGGCTGCTACCCCCACAGGCGGGGGCTACTGGCTGGTGGCCTCCGACGGCGGGGTGTTCGCCTTCGGCGATGCCGCGTACTTCGGGTCCCTTGGAGACCAGCTCCTCAACAAGCCCGTCGTGGACATGGCCGTAACCCCCACAGGCGGGGGCTACTGGCTGGTGGCCTCCGACGGCGGGGTGTTCGCCTTCGGCGATGCCCAGTTCCGAGGGTCGGGGATCACCATCTCACTGACGGTGCCGGTGGTGGCGCTCGTAGCCGGAGCCGAGACTTTTGACGCCGGCTACTCGATAGTCACCACAGCGGGCAACGTGTTCGGTTTCGGTGCCACATCGATGTGGGGATCACTCGGCGGCGTCCGGTTGGCGGCACCGATCGTCGGTGCCGCCGCGCCCTGACCGAAGCAGCCGGCGGCCCGCGGTTCGTCCGACCTGTCGGTCGGCAGGCCGGCAAGTCGGCCGGTCGACCGGAGCCGCTGCCAGCACGGTCATGGTCGACCGGACCCATTCCAGGCTGGCCCGGTGCACCTTCACCCCGTGCCCCAGAGCGAGCAGGGGGTGAAGTCCGGGCAGCGGCGTCGATGCCACGTACTGCTCGATGCTGCCCACGAAGCGTTCCAGAGCTTCGGCCAGCTCCGCCAGGAAGCTGAGGACGTCTTTGGGCGGCAGGTCGCGCTCCATCATCACGAAGCGCACCAGATGCAGACCGAGGTCCCGACCGACGGTGGCCGGGTCGACCGCCTGGTGCAACCACGCGTGATGTCGAAGCCGACCTTCTTCGGTCGGTCGGTAGAGGCGGCGGGGACGGCGCCCCGGGGTGCCGTCGGGCTCGACGCTGACCAGTCCCCGGCGCTCCAGGCGGCGCAACGCTGGGACCAGCGCCCCCGGACTGGGCTGGTAGACGGACGCTGGAGTAGCCGAGAAGAGCTTCTTCAGGTCGTACGCCGACTGGGGTCCGGTGGCGATCCAACCGAGCAGCACGTGCTCGAAATCAGTCAGGTGGCGCTCGGGCACGGCGGGGTCCTCGGGCACGGCGGGCACCTCAGCGCCGTCCCGGTGTCGATCTGTTCCCCAATGCTCCTCCACGTCCTCCGATAGGTCGATTCGACTGATACGCTAGCGGCCCGGCTCCTCACCCGAGCCGGCACCAAAGCCCCGAGCGAGCGGTGGGTGCAGGGGCCGTCTCGGAGCCAGGTCGAGGAGGCAGGGATGCACAGCGTCACGGGGGACCGGATCGGGATCACCCCGGAACGGACGGCCGAAGTGCTCGGCCGCGAGCTCGGGACGGAGTACCAGGTCGAGACCGGGGGAGGGAACAGTGTGCTGGTCCGCCGGGGCTTCCTCGGACGGGCCAGAGTGACAGTGCTCGAGAGGACAGGGGCGACGGTGTTCGAAGTGCGGGGCCAGAGCCCGAGCCTTCCCCTCTTGATGCTGACCGCCCGCATCGTCAACGAGCGCGGCATCGCCAGGAGGGTGGCAGGGCTCATCGGCCAATCCGAGGAGCTCGGTGCGCGCCGCTGAGCAACACGTCCCCGGCATCGTGCCGACGGGGAAGCCCGGCCATCGGCCAGGCGAGGTCCACCCGCCGGCCGCCATCGACCTGGTCGGCGTGCACAAGCGCTTCGGCTCGGTCGAGGCTGTCCGCGGGATCGACCTTCGGATCGGTGCCGGAGAGGTCGTCGCCTTCCTGGGCCCGAACGGGGCGGGCAAGACCACCACCATCGACATGGTCCTCGGACTGTCCGACCCGACCGAAGGGACAGTCGCCGTCTTCGGACTCGATCCGCGGGACGCCGTCCGTAAGGGGCTGGTCTCGGCGGTCATGCAGAGTGGCGGACTGCTGAAGGACATGACCGTGGGCGAGACCGTGGCCTACACCTCGTTCCTGTTCGTACGGACCAGACCTCCGGCCGAGGTGATGGAGCGTGCCGGTATCACCGATATCGCCGGCCGCCTGGTGGGCAAGTGCTCGGGGGGCGAACAGCAGCGACTGCGTTTCGCCATGGCCCTCCTGCCCGACCCCGATCTCCTGCTGCTCGACGAACCGACCCAGGGGATGGACGTCGAGGGACGGCGCGCCTTCTGGGCGGCCATCCGCCAGGACGCGAAAGCCGGTCGCACCATCGTGTTCGCCACCCACTATCTGGAAGAGGCCGACGCGTACGCCGATCGGGTGGTCCTGGTGCGAAAGGGGGAGGTGGTGGCCGACGGCACCAGCGCCGAGGTGAAGGCCTTGGCTTCGGGGCGGACCGTACGGGCCACGCTGGTCGACGCCGACCAGGACGCGCTCGGGTCGATTGCCGGCGTGGACCACGTGGAGATCCGCGGTTCGAGCGTGGTGGTGCACTGCTCCGACAGCGATGCGGTCGCCCGCTACCTCCTGACCCAGACCCCGGCCCGAGACCTCGAGGTCGCCGCACTCGGCCTGGAGGAGGCTTTCGTGGCCCTCACCGGGGTGGACGGGCCCGATCCGGTTGGTGGGCCCGGCTCGACCGGTGGACCCGGCTCGACCGGCCGAACCAACCCGGAGCCCGATGGAGCACGTCGGTGAGCGCCACCGAAGCAGTGATCGACATCGCCGACCGTGAAGAGCCGCCCTTGGGTGGCTTCAAGCCGGCGATCGTGCGTCTCGAAGTCCGCCGCCTGCTGCGGAACCGGCGGACCCTCCTCTTCACCGTGCTGTTCCCGGTCTTCTTCTTCCTGATCTTCGGGCTGAACAGCTCGTACGCCAAGAACCGGGTCGGCCCGGGCAACGTCTCGGCTTTCATCATGATCTCGATGGCCCTCTACGGCGCGGTGCTCGCCACCTCCAGCGGGGGCGCGATGGTGGCCGTGGAGCGCCTGGCCGGGTGGAGCCGGCAACTGCGGATCACCCCCCTCCAGCCGGCCGCCTACATCGCCATCAAGATGGTGACTTCGCTCATCTTGGGTCTCGCCGCCGTGCTCGCCGTCTACGTGGTCGGCCTGCTCACCCACAAGGCGTCAATGCCGGCGTACCTCTGGGTGGTCACCGCGGCCGCGCTGTGGATCGGGTCACTCCTCTTCGCCGCGTTCGGGCTCTTCGTGGGCTACCTGCTCCCTTCGGAGAACGTCATGCAGGTGATCGGATTCGCCCTCATGCTCTTCTCCTTCGGAGGGGGGCTGTTCATCCCGCTCAGCCAGTTCTCCCACCTGCTCCGGGAGATGGCCACGTACACCCCGCTCTACGGGTTGAACGAGCTGGTCCACTACCCCCTGGTCCAGGGGACGTTCAACTGGACGTGGGCGGCGAACCTCGTCGCTTGGTTGGTGATCTTCACCGCCGGCGCCATCTGGAGGTTCCGGAAGGACACCGCCCGGACGTGAACGGCGGCGTGCCCATGTACCGTGGGCACGGAGAAGGCCCCCAGTCCACGAACCAGAGGCCAAGAACCAGAGGCCAAGAACCAGGAGCCAGACCATGACGACGCGTACGAGCCCGCCGACCGGGGCCCCGTGCTGGGCCGACCTGTGGACCTCTGACGTCGAGGGCAGCCGTCGCTTCTACGGGGAGCTCTTCGGCTGGGAGGCCATGGAGCCGAACGCCGAGTTCGGCGGCTACTTCATGTTCAACCGCGCCGGCCAGCCCATTGCCGGGGCCATGGGCGACATGCCCGACAACCCGGCGCAGGACGCGTGGAAGATCTACCTGGCCACCGACGACATCGGAAGGACCGTGGAAGCGGCCGAGGCACACGGAGCTCACGTCGCGGTGCCGCCCGTCCCGGTGGCCGACCTGGGAGTGCAGGCCGTGCTCACCGACCCGGCCGGAGCCACTGTCGGCGCTTGGCAGCCCGGGACCTTCGCCGGGTTCGGTGTCCTCGACGAGCCGGGTTCGCCCAGCTGGTTCGAGCTGTTCAGCACCGACTTCACCCGATCGGTCGACTTCTACCGTTCGGTGTTCCGTTGGGAGACCGAGACCGTCTCGGACACCGACGACTTCCGCTACTCGGTGCTTCACCCCGGTGACGACGTGCAGCTGGCGGGGATCATGGACGCAGCGGCCCTCGTCCCGAAGGGAGCCTCGTACTGGTCCGTCTACTGGGAGGTGGGAGACGTCGACGAGACCATCGTCAAGCTCCGTTCGCTGGGCGGCGGCGTCGTGAGCGAGGCCGCCGACACCCCCTACGGCCGGATGGCGGCCGTGACCGATCCGTGCGGGGCGGCCTTCAAATTGCGCCAGGGGCCGACCGCCTGAGCCACGTCGAGGCGCGCCGGCAAGCAGCCGCGGCACCCGGTCACAAGATGGTGAACGTGTGGGTCGGGTCCCCCCGACCGGTGAGGAGGAGGAGGGCGTCGGCGGCGCCGGGGCGTCGTGACGCGATGTGCCCGGCCAGCCGGCACGAGGCGGCGACGGCCGGGCCGAGTGCCGGAGGCAACGGACGGTCGATGGCCCGGGCCAGGTCAAGGCTGTGGACGGCCAGCTCGAAAGTGCGGGTCGGGAGGTAGCCGACCAGGGTCATGGTCCCCACCCTCGTCTCCACCAAGGCATCGTCGGCGGTGGCCTCGACCAGGGCCACGACCCGAGACACCAGCGACGAGACGGACCCGGCGGGATCGTCACCGAGGGCGATCCCGGCTTCGCGGCCCCGCTCGGCGATCGCCGCGGCCAGGCCGCGGCGTGCCTCGGAGTCGGAGCCGTCCCCCAGGGCGGTGAGGTAGTACTCCACGGGACCCTGGATCGCCGGA
>JAJYWF010000032.1 GCA_021791635.1 Actinomycetes bacterium | reverse complement strand
TTCCTCCAAGGGCTGGGTGGTGGTGGGCTCATGGTCGGTGCCCAGACCATCGTGGGCGACGTCGTCTCTCCGCGGGAGAGGGGCCGGTACATGGGACTGTTCATGGCCATGTTCGGCGTCACGACCGTGATCGGCCCCCTGATCGGTGGACTGTTCGTGGAGTACGTGGGCTGGCGGTGGATCTTCTACATCAACGTGCCGATCGGGGCGGCTGCGCTGGTCATCACGGCGTTCGCCCTGCCGTCGGCCCTGCACCGGGTACGCCAGGTCATCGACTACCTGGGCACGGCCCTCCTCGGCCTCGGGGCCACGGCGCTGGTGTTGTTCACCAGTCTCGGGGGAACGTCGTACCCGTGGGGATCGCCGGTGGTGATCGGCTTCGGGGTCGGAGGGGTGCTCCTCACCGTGCTCTTCGTCATGGCCGAGCGACGGGCGATCGAGCCGGTGATGCCGCTCAAGCTGTTCCGTAACCGGGTCTTCACCTCGAGCAGCGCCATCGGGTTCGTCGTCGGATTCTCCATGTTCGGGGCCCTGACCTTCGTTCCACTTTTCCTCCAGATCGTCAAAGGCGTAAGTCCGACGGCTTCGGGGATCCGCATCTTCCCCATGATGCTCGGTCTCCTGCTGACCTCGATCGGTTCGGGCCAGCTGGTGAGCCGGTGGGGGAGGTACAAGGTCTTCCCGGTGGTCGGGACGGCGCTCATGACCGTGGGGCTCTACCTGATGGCGCAGGTCGGTGTGAGCACCGGGGCCTGGCTGGAGTCGGCCTACATGTTCATCTTCGGTGCCGGGCTGGGCCTGGTGATGTCGGTGCTGGTGGTGGCGGCGCAGAACGCCGTTCCCTACGAGCAGCTCGGCGTGGCCACGTCGGGCGCCACCTTCTTCCGGATGATCGGTGGCAGCTTCGGGACCGCTGTGTTCGGAGCCGTGTTCGCCAATCGGCTGGGCGCCAACCTGGCCGCCTCCCTGCATGGCGTCAAGATCCCCTCCGGGGTGGCCAATCAGATCGACAACCCCACACTGGTGAACCACCTGCCCGAAGCCGTCCATGCCGGCGTGGCCCTCGGGGTGGCGCACACGGTGCAGACGGTGTTCCTGATCGGGGTGCCCATCACCGGCCTGGCCTTCCTCCTGAGCTGGCTCCTCCCCGAGATCCCCCTCCGTCTCTCCATACGATCGGTGGAGCCGGCCGAGGGGTTCGTCGCACCCGAAGGCCGGAGCTCCCTCGAAGAGGTGAAGCTGGCCCTGCAGCGGGTCACCGCCCGGGAGAACCGCGTCGAGCTCTACCAGACGTTGGCCAGGCGGGCCGGCGTGGACCTCCCACCAGGGGCGTGCTGGCTCCTCTACCGTCTGGCCGATCGGCCTGACCTCAGCTTGGAGGAGGTGGCCGACGAGCTCCGGGTGGATCCCGAACGGCTGGCACCGGCGATGGCGGCGCTCGTCGACGTCGGCATGGTGGAGCGCTCGGACGAACGTCACCTGCACCTGACCGAGCCCGGGCGCCAGGCCATGGCCAGCCTGACCGAGGCCCGACGGTCCGGGCTGACCGAGTTGCTCGAAGGCTGGGATCCCGACGACCACCCAGAGCTCGTCGAGATGGTTCGTCATCTGGCCGAAGAGCTCATGGCCGACGATGACCGGCTGCTATCCGACGCCGGGCTGCACAGCGGTGCTCCCAGCTGAGCGAAGGTCCGAGCAGTCCGTGAGGGTGAGCAGTCCGTGAGGGTGAGCAGTCCGTGAGGGTGAGCAGTCCGTAGGTACGAACGGTCCGGGATCACACCAGCTGGGAGCGGAGACGGGCCTCGGCCGACGGACCGGCATCGAGATGGTCCAGCCCGAGGAGCGCCGCACCGAGGACCGGTGGTCCGGCGATGCCGGCGAGCGATGCACCCGGCGAATGGCGCCTGATGCCGTCGAGCACCGCCTGGGCGAATCCTTCGTGGTGGAAGAGACCGCCCCCCACCACGACGTCGAGATCTGGGGGCACCGACCCGGCCGAGGAGCTGGCAGCGGCGGGGCGCGGATCTCCCTCCAGGCGATCGACCGTGGCGACAGCCATGGCCACCACTTCGTCGACCAGGTAGGAGACCGCCCGTCCGGCAGGTCCGTCTCCCTCGTCGGCGGCGAGCAGCACAGTAGGGGCCAGCTCGGCCAGACGTCCCATCTGGATGCTGCCCGAGTAGACAGCCTCCAGCACGGCTTCGGGGCTCGGCAGGTGGAAGTGCTCGGCCACCAGCCGGCGGAGCACCGTGGAAGCTCCGCGCCCGTCGCCGGCGCGGAGGGCCAGGCCCAGCCCCCGGATCCCGAGCCAGATCCCACCCGGCGCGAAGTCTCCGGACAGCTCACCGAGAGCCGGGAAGCGGACGGTGGTCCCTCCGGGACCCAGGCCGACACAGTTCAGGCCCGTGCCGCAGACGACACCGACACCGCGCCCCGATCGAGCTCCCGAACGAAAGACGGCGAAGGTGTCGTTGTAGAGAAGCTGGTCGGTGGTCCATCCCGCGAGCCGCAGCGCGGTGGACAGTCGCTCCTCGTCGATCGGGAGGTCCAGCCCGGCCAGGCAGTACACACCCAACGCACAGACCCGAGCGCCGTTCGCGCCAGCGCCGTTCGCGCCAGCGCCGTTCGCGCCGCCCAAGCCACTCATCGCTGCCTTGACGGTCGCGGCGATGGACTCCACAGCGCCGTCCACACCGACCAGCTGGTGGTTCGATGCTTCGCCCCGGGCCCGGCCCAGCAACGAGCCGTCCTCGGCCACGATGACCACTTCGGTCTTCGAGGCGCCACCGTCGACGGCCAGGAGCACCGGCCTCTTGCCATCCGCCCCACTCCCCCCTGAGCTGTTCGATGCCACCGGGCCAGATGTTACGTTCGACGCCATGGGTGTGAAGATGGCCGTGGTCGGCGGGGGGAGCACGTACACGCCCGAGCTGGTAGACGGCCTGTGCGACTACCACTCTCGGCTCGTCGTCGACGAGCTCGTCCTGCTCGATCCCGACACCGACCGGCTCGACGCCGTGGGAGGGGTGTCCGAACGGATACTGCGGCGCCGGGGCTGGGACGGACGGGTGGTCACGACCCAAGACCCCCTGGCTGCCATCGACGGCGCGGACTTCGTCGTGGTGCAACTGCGGGTGGGAGGGCAGGCGGCCCGCCTGAGCGACGAGACCCTCCCCCTGCATCACGGCTGCTTCGGCCAGGAGACCACCGGCCCGGGTGGACTGGCCAAAGCGTTGCGCACCGTGCCGCTGGTGCTGGAGCTGGCCGAGCTCACCGCCGCCAGGGGAGCCCGCGACGCATGGGTGGTGGACTTCACCAACCCGGTCGGTATCGTCACGCAGGCATTGTTGGACGAGGGGCACCGGGCGGTCGGTCTGTGCAACGTGGCCCGATGGGTCCAGCGTCGGCTCGGTCACTACCTGGGCGGCGTGGAGCCCGACGCCATCTCCTTGGAGCACGTCGGGCTGAACCACCTCACCTGGGTGCGGTCGGCGTCGGTGGGCGGCGTGGATCGTCTCCCCGAGCTGATCGAGCGCTTCGGCCCCGAGCTGGAGCTGGAGAGTGGCACCCCGATCGCGCTCATCAAGCTCCTGGGCGCGCTCCCCTCGTACTACTTGCACTACTACTACGGGCGCGACGCCGAGCTCGAGGCCCAGAAGGCCGAGGGGTACCGACCCCGTGCCGCGGTGGTGGCCGATCTCGAGGCCGAGCTCCTCGCCCAGTACCGAGATCCCCGGCTCGACACCAAGCCCGAGGCTTTGGCCTGGAGGGGCGGCGCGTACTACTCGGAGTCAGCCGTGCGTTTGATGGCGTCCCTCCACGCCGGCAGCGGGGACGTCCAAGTGGTCGACGTACGCAACGACGGCGCCGTGCCCGGCCTGCCCGACGACGCCGTGGTCGAGGTGCCGGCCCGGGTCGACGCCGAAGGCGCCCATCCCCTCCCTCAACGCCCGCTCCCCCCCGAGATGCAGGGTCTGGTCCAGCACTGCAAGGCCTACGAGCGCCTCGCGGTCCAAGCGGCCATGAGCGGGAGCCGGGACGCCGTGGTGAGGGCGTTGGTGGCCAATCCGCTGGTCGGTCAGTACCCGGTGGCGGCCGACCTCGCCGACGAGCTCTTGGAGGCCAACCGCCGGTTCCTGCCCCGGTTCTTCCCGGCGTCGTGACCCTGGGAGCAGAGCGCACCCGGGGACTCCCCGGCCCTGCGTTCCCCCGAGGCGATCAGGTGTCCTCGGGGATGGCCTCCCACCACTGGCACCACCAGTCGCCGCCAACGAGGATCCTCAGCTTCGGGTGCCAGCAGTAGGACAGGTCGTTATAGGGCTCGAGGTAGTAGCGACAGTTGTCGCACTTCTCTTCACCGGAAGGATGACCGCGAAGGACGGCGTTCTCCACCAGATGGCGTAGCTCGATCGAGAGCTTCTCGTCGATCTCCTTCGGCTCGGGTTCGGGGATCACGTAGTCGGACATGGACCGACGGTACCCGATGAGCCAGACCGGCGGCCGGATCGACTGCAGGGGCGACTGCTGGGGCGACGAGGGAGCCCCCCGAGGGCCGTAAGCTGAAGCCGGTGACGAAGGTGACGACGGAGTTGGCGACAGGTCCCGGTCGGCCCGGCGTCGTCAAGGTGGCGCCCTCGGTGCTCTCGGCCGACTTCGGCAACCTGGCGGCCGCTGTCGCCGAGGTGGCCCCGGCTGCCGACTGGCTGCACGTCGACGTCATGGACGCCCACTTCGTCCCCAACCTGACCATCGGCCCGCCCGTCGTGGCCTCGCTCCGTCGGCACTCGTCGATGTACTTCGACTGTCACCTCATGATGACCGATCCGGGGAGCTTCCTCGAAGCCTTCGCCGCAGCGGGGGCCGGCGGGTGCACGGTGCACGTGGAAGTCGGTCGGACCGACGAGCTCCTCGAAGAGATGCGCGCCCTGGGGCTGCGGGTCGGACTGGCTGCCAACCCGGACACTCCGTTCGAGGCGCTCGAGCCCCACCTCCACCAGGTCGATCTGGTGCTCTGCATGACCGTGTTCCCGGGCTTCGGGGGCCAGCGGTTCATGGAGGACGTCATGGAGAAGGTGACCAGGGTGCGTCGGGCCCTCGTCAGCCGCGGCCGGTCGGACGAGGTGGACCTCGAAGTGGATGGAGGCATCGACGAGGGGACCGGGGTGACCGCGGTCGTCGCCGGGGCCAATGTGCTGGTGGCCGGGTCGGCCATCTTTGGCCACGAACGGCCCCGGGAGGCAGCCGAATCCATAGGGGCGGCCGCCCGACGCGCCCTCGAGCCGGTCGCGGCGGACGGAGCTTGAGGAGCGGGAACGGCCCGGGCGGAGGCCGACCGTCGACAGAAACTGAAACGTGTTCTAATATATTCCCAGGAAGGGAGCGCACCGTGCAGGACCGATCGGACAGGGTGCACATGGCCCGGGCCCTGGCCCTGGCCGACGCCGTGCACGGGACGACGGCCCCGAACCCGTGGGTCGGCTCGGTGGTGGTCACCCGGAACGGGGCGGTGTTCGAAGGGGCCACGGCTCCACCCGGAGGGTGTCATGCCGAAGTTACGGCGCTGAGGCGCGCCGGTTCCGCCGCCAGAGGAGCGACGCTCTACACCACTCTCGAGCCCTGCTCCCACCACGGACGGACCCCTCCATGCGTCGACGCCATCATCGATGCCGGCGTGGCCCGCGTGGTGGTCGGGGTGCTCGACCCCGACCACCAGGTGTCGGGCCGGGGAGCGGCCCGACTGAGGGCGGCCGGTGTGGAGGTGACAGTGGGGGAGTGCGGTCGGGAGATCGAAGAGCAGCTCGCACCGTACCTGAAGCACCGGCGCACCGGGCGTCCTTGGGTGGTGCTGAAGCTGGCGGCCACGCTCGACGGTCGGACGGCGGCCCCCGACGGGACCAGTCGCTGGATCACGGGGCCCGACGCCCGACTCGACGCCCACCGCCTCCGAGCCAGCTCCGACGCCGTGCTGGTCGGTGCCGGCACGGTGCGAGCCGACGATCCCGAGCTGACGGTCCGGCTGGATCCTCCCGCTTCGCGCCAGCCGCTCCGGGTGGTCCTCGGACGGGCTCCCAAAGGCGCCCGGGTCCATCCGGCGGTCGAGCTGTCGGGAGAACTGGGCGCGGTGCTCGAGGATCTCGGGCGCCGAGGTGTGCTGCAGGTCCTGGTCGAGGGTGGTGCCAAGGTGGCTCACGACTTCCACGCCGGAGGGTGGGTGGACCGCTACGTCGTGTACCTGGCACCGGCGCTGGCCGGAGGGGACGACGGCCACCCGATGCTGGCCGGTCCGGGAGCCGCGAGCCTGGAGCACTTCTGGCGAGGGAGGATCGTCTCGGTCGATCGTCTGGGCCCCGATCTGCGATTGGAGCTGGCCGCCTGATGCCGTTCTCGACCGTGGAAGAGGCGATCGAGGCCATTGGGCGGGGCGGTATGGCCGTCGTGGTCGACGACGAGGACCGCGAGAACGAGGGTGACCTGGTCATGGCCGCCGAGTCGGCGACCCCGGAGACCATCGCCTTCTTCCTGGCCCACACTTCCGGGGTGATCTGTGTGCCGCTCATGCCCGAGCGGGCTGACGAGCTCGACCTTCCGCTCATGGTCACGGCGAACACCGAAGCCCAGAGGACCGCCTTCACCGTGAGCGTCGACGCTCGCTCCGGCACGTCGACCGGCATCTCGGCCACCGACCGGGCGGCCACCGTCGCCGCCCTCATCGACCCGGCCACCCGCCCGACCGACCTCAACCGACCCGGCCACATCTTTCCGCTTCGCTACCGGCCGGGGGGAGTGCTCAAGCGGGCCGGCCACACCGAGGCGACGGTCGACCTGGCCCGGGCGGCCGGGCTGTCGCCGGCGGGGGTGCTCTGTGAGATCGTGACCGAGGACAAGTCGGCCATGGCTCGCCTCCCCGACCTCGAGCGCTTCGCCGAGCGTCACGGGCTGCCCCTCATCTCCATCGCCGAGCTCATCCGGTACCGGCGCCGGAACGAGAAGCTGGTGCGCCGCGTTTCGGAGGCCCGGATCCCGACCTCCAGCGGCACCTTCACCGCCTACGTGTACGAGTCGGTCCTCGACGGCGAGCAGCACCTGGCGCTGGTCATGGGCGAGGTGGCCGGTCGGGACAACGTGCTGGTGCGGGTGCACTCGGAATGCCTGACCGGGGACGTGTTCGGTTCCCTGCGCTGTGACTGCGGCCCACAGCTCCGAGCGGCGGCGGAGCGCATCGAGCAGGAGGGCTCGGGGGTGCTGGTGTACCTGAGGGGCCACGAGGGGCGGGGGATCGGTCTCGGGCACAAGATCCGTGCCTACCAGCTCCAAGAGCACGGGCACGACACCGTGGACGCCAACCTGGCCCAGGGGCTCCCGGTCGACAGCCGGGAGTACGGGATCGGCGCGCAGATGCTGGTCGACCTCGGGGTGACCACCATGCGCCTCATGACGAACAACCCCATGAAGTACGGAGGTCTGGAAGGCTTCGGTCTCGACATCACCGAGCGGGTGGCCCTGGAGCCGTTGCCCAACCCGGAGAACATCGAGTACCTGCGGACCAAGCGGGAACGGATGGGTCACATGCTGGAAGGGCTCGATGACGTCCTCTGACGTGACGGCCCTGCCTCCCGAGGCATTGACCCAGCTGGTCGGCCAAGTGGGTGCCCTCATGGTCGGGGACCACGAGGGTTCGGGGATGAAGGTGGGGATCGCCTGCGCCAAGTTCAACGGCGGGATCACCTGGCACCTCCTCCAGGGCGCCCTCGAGGAGCTCGACGCCTGCGGCGTGGAGCGGGACGGGGTCCGGGTGGCCTGGGTGCCCGGGGCCTTCGAACTCCCCTTGATGGCCCGTTCGTTCGCCGCCTCGGGAAGTGTCGACGCCGTGGTGTGCCTGGGTGCGGTCATCCGGGGGGAGACCGGCCACTACGACTTCGTGGCCGGCGAGTGCGCCGCAGGGATCCAACGGGTGCAAGTCCACTGGGGATTGCCGGTCGTGTTCGGTGTGCTCACCACCGACACGGTGGACCAGGCGTTGGAACGGTCGGCCCCGGGCCCGGGGAACAAAGGGCGCGAGGCCGCCGCCACCGCGGTGGAGATGCACCGCCTCCTGGGACGCCGGCCAGCACCGCTCACACCGATCGTGCCCGGTTGAGCCCACCGTCTGGAATGATCTGAGGATGCTGCGGATCGTCCTCCCCAAGGGCTCCCTGGAGCGGGCCACCCTCGACCTGTTCGCCGCCGCGGACCTGGCCGTGGTGCGGAGCTCGGAGGTCGACTACCGGGCCACGATCGCCGACCCCCGCATCGACGACGTTCGGATCCTGCGACCCCAGGAGATCCCGGTCTACGTGGCCGACGGCCTGTTCGACCTCGGGATCACCGGTCGGGACTGGGTGGAAGAGCGCGGTGCCGACGTGGTCAGCTTGGGCGAGCTGGCCTACTCCAAGGCGACGTCGAACCCGATCCGGGTGGTGCTGGCCGTGGCCGACTCGTCACCGTGCACCAGCCTGGCCGACCTGTCCGGCCGGCGTGTCCGGGTGAGCACCGAGTACCCCGAGCTCACCAGGAGGGCACTGGCTGCCCACGGTGTCGACGCCGAGATCTCCCTTTCCTACGGCGCCACCGAGGCCAAGGTCCCCGATATCGCCGACTGCGTGGTCGAGATCACCGAGACCGGCCGGGCCCTTCGGGCCGCCGGTCTCCGCATCGTGGAGACCCTGCTGGTCTCGCGTACCGAGCTCATCGCCAATCCCGCCGCCGCCGGGGACCCTGACAAGCGCCACGCCATGGAGCAGGTGCTCACCCTGCTCCAGGGCACCCTCGAAGCTCGCGAGAAGGTGCTGGTGAAGCTCAATGTCTCCGCCGATCGGCTCGAAGCGGTCGTCGGCACCCTCCCGGCGCTCCGGGCGCCGACGGTGTCCGAGCTCTCGGGCGGTCGGGGCTACGCCCTCGAAACCGTGGTGCCCAAGGAGCTCATCAACACCCTGATCCCGGCGCTGAAGGACCAGGGGGCCACCGACATCCTCGAGCTGGCCCTGTCCAAGATCGTCCATTGACCGTGCACGACGTCCTCTCGGGCTCGGTCACCGCATTCGACGCCGAGCGGGGATGGGGCCAGGTCACCGCCGACGACGGGAGGGTGCTGGCCTTCCACTGCACCGCCGTCGCCGACGGCTCGCGCTCGATCGACGTAGGGACCCCGGTGTGCTTCGTGGAACGGCCGGGACACCTCGGGAGGATGGAGGCGGCCGCGCTTACCAGGATCAGTCCTTGACGCCCTGGGCGCTGGCATCGATCTGCACGTAAGCCAGGCGGATCTGGGCCAATGCGTCCTGGAGTGGGCTGTGGGCCTCGCCCAACCGCTCACCGAGACCGTCGACCAGGTACCCGAGGGCGTCGATGGCCAGTCGAGCCGGCTCCATGAGGGGCGGCTGCTGGGAGAGGTACACGGCTGCCAGCTCGAACAACCCGTAGCAGTGGTTGGCCACGACGATCTCGGCCGGAGCGTCGGCGAGCTGCCGGCGGAGCTCGTCGAACTGGGCCGCCGCGGTGTCCTCGGGTCCCGGTCCGGGCCGTTCACGGCCATCCGGATCAGGGCTTCCGCCGGGGTTCGCGGCGTCGGGGGCACCGTCGGTCGCCGAGGTCGGACGAGGCTCGTCGGGGATCCGGTGCTCGCCGGAAGGAGTCCAAAGGCTCATGCTGGTAGCCTATGCCCACCAGGAAGCGGGGCCACCTTGCGGTGCGCCTCCACCCGGCCACCGGCAAGGTGCGCAGGGTCGATGTGGCAACGGCCCGATCGGGCGTGGCTCCGCTCCCAAGCGCTGGTCGCGGAAGGACCGACGACCCGACCGAGAGGAAGATGCCACATAGTCACCGCCACCGCCCCTGAGCATCGGATCAACGACCGCATCCGTGCCCGTGAAGTCCGACTCGTCGATCCCGACGGGCAGCAGTTGGGGATCAAACCCCTTCCCGAAGCCTTGACGATCGCCCGTGGGCTCGATCTCGACCTGGTCGAGGTGGCCCCCATGGCCAATCCCCCGGTCTGTCGGATCATGGACTACGGAAAGTTCAAGTTCGACGAGGCCCAGCGGGCGAAGGAGAGCCGTCGTAAGGCTGTCCACGTCGGGATCAAGGAGATGAAGTACCGGCCCAAGATCGGTCCCGGAGACTTCGAGACCAAGACCCGGCAGGTGGGGAAGTTCCTGGACGAGGGTCACAAGGTGAAGGTCACGATCATGTTCCGGGGTCGAGAGGTGTTCCATCCCGAGCTGGGGAAGCGGATCCTGGACCGGATCGCCGAGCAGACCGACGGGACCGCCAAGGTCGAGGCCGAACCCCGGCTGGACGGTCGGAACATGGTGATGGTGCTGGCTCCCGACAAGCGGGCCCGGCAGTCGGCGGCGTCCCGCCACCGGGACGACGCGGGTACGGCCGAGGCGGTGGTCGGGGTGGAGGCGAGTGCAGCAGAGGCCAACGGTGCCGTCGGGAGCGACGGTGATGCCGGTTCGGGGACGCCCGGTGACGGCGCCCAGGGCCCGGACGAGACGGACCGATAGGAGCGGACATGCCGAAGATGAAGACCGACCGGGGAGCGGCCAAGCGGGTGAAGATCACCGGCACCGGCCGCCTCCGGCGCCGCAAGCAGAACCGCTCGCACATCCTGGAGAAGAAGACCAGCGTGCGCAAGCGCAGGTTGGCCCGAGAGACGGACTTCTCTCCCGGTGACGAACGCCGGGTCCGCCGTCAGCTGGGCTCGTGAGCCCAGGCCCGTTGTCGGGCCACCACTGAAGACCAGATCGAGGAAAGAGGAGAGCACCGATGGCCAGAGTCAAGCGGTCCGTCCACGGCCGGAAGCATCACCGCGCCGTCATGGAGCAAGCGAAGGGGTACTACGGGAACAAGAGCCGTACGTACCGGGCCGCCAACGAGCAGCTCATGCACTCGCTGCAGTACGCCTACCGTGACCGACGGGCCCGCAAGGGTGACTTCCGCAAGCTCTGGATCCAGCGGATCAATGCTGCCGCCCGGTTGAGCGGGATGAGCTACAGCCGGTTCATCGCCGGCCTGCACCAGGCCGGCGTCGAGGTCGACCGCAAGGTCTTGGCCGACCTGGCGGTGAACGACGCCGAGGCGTTCGCCGCGCTGGTGGCGACGGCCCAGAGCGCACTCGACGAGGGCGCGGCCCAGGCCGAGGTGGCCTCCTGAGCCTGGCCTTCTCGCACCAGCGGGTGCGACGTCTTCGACGCCTCCTGCACAAGCGAGCCACCCGGTGGGCCGAGCGGGCATTCGTGGTCGAGGGCGTGGAGCTGGTTCGTGAGGCGATGGCCGCGGGCATCGCCCCCCAGTCGGTGTTCGTGGCCGCCGAAGGGGTCGGCGATCCCGGCGTCATCGAGGTCGCTCGGATGGCCGGCGACCTCGGTGTGAGAGTCCACGAGCTGGCGCCCGGGGTGATCGCCAAGGTGGCCGACACGATGACCCCGCAGCCGGTGATGGCCGTCTTCCCCATGCGGCTCCCCAGCCCTGGCGAGGCCGTCGACTTCGCCGGCGGGCAGCTGGTGGTCGTCCTCGACGACGTGCGCGATCCGGGGAACGCCGGGACGGTCCTTCGGACGGCCGAGGCTGCCGGCGCTGACGCCGTCGTCTTCGGCGCCGCGAGCGTGGACCCCTACAACCCCAAGACCGTCCGGTCGTCGGCCGGGTCGATCTTCCACGTTCGGGTGGTCGTCGAGCCCGACATCCACTGGGCCCTCTCCTCGCTGGCCGATCAGGGTTTCCTGCGCCTGGGGGCGGCAGTGCAGGGAGCGGAGGACTACACCGCGGTGGACTGGCGTCGACCGGTGGCGGTGGTGCTGGGGAACGAGTCCTCGGGCCTGGGGCCGTCACTGCCCCTCGACGGGCTGGTGGGCATCCCGATGACCGGGAGAGCCGAGTCGTTGAACGTGGCCATGGCCTGCGCCGTCCTGTGCTTCGAGGCCCAGCGTCAGCGCCGTCTGGAGCCTGGGGTGGGACCCCGCTCTACGATGCCCCGATGATCGACGTCGAAGTAGTCGAGCGTCAGGCGATGGCCGAAGTGGGCGCGGCGAAGACGGTGGCCGATCTCGACGATGTCGAGCAGTCGGTGCTGGGCAAGCGTGGTGCGCTGGCCGCGGCCCACCGCCAGCTGGGGGCGATGGACCCCGAGCAGCGACGCTCGATGGGGCGGGTCCTCCACGAGTCCCGGCAGCGCCTCGAGCAGGCGATCACCGATCGCCGCGTCCACCTCGCAGCATCGGAGCGGGAGGCCGCCCTGGCGGCTGACCGGCTGGACCTGACCGAAGCCTTCGAGGCTTTCGGGCCAGAAGGGCGCGGACACCTGCACCTCACCACCAGGACCCGTCTGGAACTGGAGGACACGTTCGTGGGCATGGGGTTCGTGGTGGCCGAGGGGCCTGAGGCCGAGACCGACTGGTACAACTTCGAAGCGCTCAACATCCCCCCGGCCCACCCGGCCCGCGGCATGTTCGACACCTTCTACCTAGAGCTCGGTGAGCCCGAGACTGTGGTGCTGCGCACTCATACGTCGCCGGTGCAGATCCACCTCATGGAGGAGGCGGTCCGCTCGGGCACGCTGCCGATCCACGCCGTGATCCCCGGTCGCTGCTACCGGCGAGACACGCCCGACGCCCGGCACCTGGCGGTGTTCCACCAGATCGAAGGTCTGGTGGTGGACCGGGGCATCACCTTCGCCGACCTGGCCGGCACCATCGAGACCTTCACGGGGACCTACTTCGGTGCCGACATCCACTCCCGGCTCCGCCCGGCCTACTTCCCCTTCACCGAGCCCTCGGCCGAGTACGAGATCACGTGCACCATCTGTCACGGCGGGGGATGCCGGACGTGCTCGGGCACCGGATGGATCGAGCTGGGGGGCTGCGGGATGGTGGATCCGGCGGTGTTCGACGCCGTGGGGGTGGACCGCTCGGAGTGGTCGGGCTTCGCCTTCGGTTTCGGGATAGACCGCTGCGCCCAGATGCGACACGGCATCGCCGACCTTCGGGCCCTGATCGAGAACGACCTGCGATTCCTGAGGCAGCTCTGATGCGCATCCCGTTGAGCTGGTTGAGGGACTTCGCCCCCTTCGACGCCGATCCGGCCGACCTGGCCGAGACGCTGAGCGACCTGGGCCTGGTGGTCGAGGAGATCGAACGGGTCGGCGAGGGGATCGACGGGGTGGTGGTGGCCCGCGTCGACCAGGTGGCGGCCATCCCCGGTGCGGATCGCATACGCCGGGTGGTGGTGGACGCCGGGGCCGGGCCCAAGGAGATCGTCTGTGGGGCCACCAACTTCGGCGTGGGCGATCTGGTGCCGCTGGCGCCGGTGGGCGTGACCCTCCCGGGGGGGTTCACCATCGCCCGGCGCACCATGAAGGGTGTGGTGTCCGACGGGATGCTGTGCTCGGGACGGGAGCTCGGCCTGACCGAGGACCACGAGGGGCTGCTGCTGCTGGACGACGTGGCCGGCGCCGTCCCGGGGGCACCGGTCGCCGACGTGCTCGGGGTGGAGCCCGACGTGGTGTTCGACGTGACGGTCGAGGGGAACCGGCCCGACGCCTGGTCCGTGGCCGGGGTCGCCCGGGACCTGGCTGCCCGGCTGCACCTGCCCTACGCCGGACCGACGCCGGCCCTGCCGGGGCCCTCGCCGACGCATGCTCCCGTTGCCGGGGAGCCGGTCACCGGCCTGGCCTCGCTGGTGGTGGAGGACGCCGGGCTGTGCCCCCGCATGACCGTGCGGGTCCTGTCCGAGGTCGACACCGGGCCGTCGCCTTCGTGGCTGGCCCGCCGCCTGGTCCTGGCCGGGATGCGACCGATCAATCGAGTGGTCGACGCGTCGAACTACGTCATGCTCGAGCTCGGCCAGCCCACGCACCCCTACGACCTCGACCGTCTGGCCGGTCCCAGACTGCTGGTGCGCCGGGCCCGGCCCGGCGAGACGGTCCAGACCCTCGACGGGGTGGTCCGGACCCTCGGGACTCCTGGTCGGGGAGTGGGCGCGACGGGGGAGGACTGTCTGATCTGCGACGCTGAAGGCACGCCGGTGGGGATCGGGGGGATCATGGGCGGCGCCTCCTCGGAGATCACGTCGGACACGGTGCGGGTGCTGCTCGAAGCGGCGTACTTCGACCCGATGGCGATCGCCCGAACGTCGAAGCGCCTCGGCCTGCGCACCGAAGCCTCGGCCCGCTTCGAACGGGGATGCGACCCGTGGGGGATCGACCGGGCGGCCGAGCGGTTCTGCGAGCTGGTGGGCGGCACGGTGGCGTCAGGCGCGCTCGACGTCCGGGGAGACGTGCCAGCACCGTTCCGGCTCCGTGTGCCGGTCGAGCGGGTGAACGCCGTGCTCGGCACGGACCTGAGCGGTGAGCAGGTGGCGGCGCTCATCGGTCCCATCGGCTTCGAGTGCCACGGAGAGGGCACCGAGCTCGAGGTCACCGTGCCGACCGACCGCCCCGACGTGCGGCCAGCACCTCACGGGGTGGAAGACGTGGTCGAGGAGGTGGCTCGGACCTACGGCTACTCGGCCCTGCCCCGACGGCGTCCGTCGTGGCCGGAGCCCGGACGTCTCACCCAACGCCAGCGGGCGCGCCGGTTGGTGCGCGACGTCCTGTGCGGTCTCGGGATCGACGAAGCGTGGACGCCTACGTTCGTGAGCGAGGCCGACCACGAGGGAATGGGGCTCGGCGGGCCATCGGTGAGGGTCGCCAACCCCCTGGTGGCCGAGGAGTCCCGGCTGCGCCGGACCCTGCTGCCGGGACTGTGCCGTGCCGTGGCGTACAACTTCGACCGCCGCCAAGACGACGTGCGGCTCTTCGAGGTCGGAGTCGTGTTCGGCCACCCGGCCGCCGGCGCTCCCGATGCCGGCGCACGGGCCGCCGGCGCTCCCGATGCCGGCGAGCTCCCGATCGAGCGCGAGCTTTGCTCGGCCGTCCTGGCTGCCCGGGGTGACGACGCCCGCCGGGCGGTAGGGGCATGGCACACCTTGGCCGACGCCCTCGGGTTGGCGCACCGGGCCGTCGTGCTGGTGCCCGACAGCACGATCCCAGGACTTCACCCGACCCGGTCGGCCCGACTGGTCGTGCGATCGTCGGGCACGGTACTGGGCGCGTTGGGCGAAGTCGATCCGGAAGTGGCGGCCGGCCTGGTGGGCAACCTCGCCCCCGGCGCCCGACTGGGATGGCTCGAAGTCGACCTCGGTCCCCTTCTCGATCCGCAGGCGGTGGCCCGGCGATCCGAGACGGTCCGGCCGGTGAGCCGGTACCCGTCGACCGACGTGGACCTGGCCCTGGTGGTGGAGGACGGGGTGACCGCCGACCGGGTGGCGTTGGCGATCGAGGAGTCGGGCGGTGAGCTGCTCGAGTCCGTGCACCTGTTCGACGTGTACCGGGGTGGCTCGGTGGGCGCTGGACGCCGCAGCCTGGCGTTCCGGCTCCGGTTCTGCGCCCCCGACCGCACCCTCACCGACGAGGAGGTGGCGACGTCCCGGGAACGGGTGATCCGGGGTGTGTCCGAGGCCACCGGGGCCGAGCTGCGCTGACCGGGGCCGAGCTGCGCTGACCGGGGCCGAGCTGCGCTGACCGGGGCCGAGCTGCGGCCACCGGGCGTTCCCCATGGCTTGCATTATTATGCAGGAGCACGTATAGTATTGCAGCATGAAGGTCGGAGTTGTCGGTGCATCGGGCTATGCCGGGGTGGAGCTGCTGCGGCTGTGCGCCGGTCATCCCGAGATGGACGTAGTGGTGGCCGGCGCCGGTGGGCACGCCGGGATGACGGTGGCCTCCTACACCCCGTCCCTGGCTGCGGCCTACCCGTCGCTCGTGTACACGCCGATCGAGGCGGGGACCACCGGAGGAGCCGACGCGCTGGACGGGCTCGACGTCGTCTTCTGCGCGCTGCCCCACGGCCAGTCCCAGCTGCTCGTCCCCTCCCTCCTCGGACGGGTCGGGACCGTGGTCGACCTGTCGGCCGACTTCCGCTTGCGGGACCCGGCGCTCTACGAGGAGTGGTACGGCATCGAGCACAGGGCCCCAGAGCTTCTGGGCGAGGCGGTCTACGGCCTGCCCGAGCTCCATGACGGGGACCTGGGGGCGGCACGGTTGATCGCTGCTCCGGGGTGCTACCCCACCGCGGCCGCCCTGGCCCTGGCTCCGCTGGTGCGTTCCGGGGTCGTAGAGGCCACCGGGATCGTGGTGGATGCCGCCAGTGGCGTCTCGGGTGCCGGGAGGGGGGCAAGCGGCCCCGCCGCCGAGAGACTTCAGTTCGGGCACGTCGACGAGGACTTCACCGCCTACGGCCTCCTCGACCATCGCCACACGCCCGAGATCGAGCAAGCCGTCGGAGGATCGGTCCTCTTCACTCCCCACCTGGCGCCGATGGCTCGGGGCATCCTGGCCACGTGCTACGCCCGCCCGTCGGGGGACCTGGAGCGGACTGGCACCGAAGACGTGGTGGCCATCCTTCGCGACGCCTACGCCGACTGCCCGTTCGTCGTGGTGACTGACGAACCACCTTCGACGAAAGCCACCACGGGGTCGAACTGCGCCCACGTCACGGCCCGGGTGGACCGGCGCACCGGGTGGGTCCTGTCACTGTGCGCGCTGGACAACTTGGTGAAGGGGGCGTCCGGGCAGGCCGTCCAGTGCGCCAACATCGCCACCGGGCTGCCCGAGGCGACCGGCCTGCCCTTGGGGGGGCTGTACCCATGAGCGTCACCGGGCCGGCAGGGTTCGTGGCCGCCGGCGGCGGCGTAGGCATCAAGGGGTCGGGCACGCCCGACCTGGCGGTCGTCGCCACCGAGGACGGCCGGCCGGTGGCGGCGGCAGGGGTCTTCACCACGAGCCTGGCTGCAGCGGCACCGGTGCAGGTGAGCCGGGCCCACTTGAGCGCCAGTCGGGGCCGGGCCTCGGCCGTGGTCCTCACTTCGGGGAACGCCAACGCCGCCACCGGCGAACCGGGCCGGGACGCGGCGGAGAAGCTGTGCGGGGCGGTGGCCCGGGAGATCGGCTCGGCGAGGGAGGAGGTCCTGGTCTGCCAGACCGGGCTCATCGGCGTGCCGTTCCCCATCGACGACGTAGAGCCGCGGGTGGGCCCGGTGGTGGAGCGCCGGAACCGCAGCCGCGCCGCCGCCGCCGCCGCCGCCGAGGCCATCATGACCACCGACACCGTGCCCAAGGAAGTGCTGGTCCGGTCGGAGTCGGGAGGTGGGTTCACCGTCGGGGGGATGGCCAAGGGCGCGGCGATGTTGGCGCCGAACATGGCCACGATGCTGGCGGTGCTCACCACCGACGCCCAGGCGGACCCGGTCTCGTTGCAGCGGGTGCTGGCGCAAGGAGTGGCGAGCTCGTTCAACACGATCACCGTGGACGGGTGTGCGTCGACGAACGACACGGTCCTCATCCTCGCCAGCGGCCGGGCCGGGCCCGTGGACCTCGAGGAGCTCGGCCGGTCGGTGCACGAGGTGTGCATGTCCTTGGCCACTCAGATGGTGGCCGACGCCGAGGGGGCGACCAAGATGGTGACGGTGCGGGTGGTCGGGGCCGGTTCGGACGCCGAGGCCCACCGGGCGGCACGCCAGGTGGCCGAGTCTCAGCTCGTGAAGTGCTCCCTCAACGGCGAGGATCCCTATTGGGGTCGGGTGGTGGCCGAGCTGGGGGTGGCCGGCGTGGGGTTCGACCTGGACCGGGTGTCGGTCTCGTACGGCGGGATCCGGGTGTGCGTCGCCGGCGTCGCCGCTTCGCACGACGCGGCAGAGGTCGCCCGCCACATGGCAGGCCGCCACATCGAGATGGAGTGTGATCTCGGCCTCGGTGCGGGGCGGGGAGCGGTCCTCACCACCGACCTGGGTTACGGCTACATCGACGAGAACCGGACCACGTCATGAGCGCCGATCGCTCCCCGACGGTCACGGACCCCAGGTCCCGGGCGGAGTTCCTGGTCGAGGTTCTGCCGTACATCCGGAGGTTCGCGAACAAGGTGGTCGTGGTGAAGTACGGCGGCAACGCTCTGGCCGGGGCCGGGACCGCGGACGGGACCGGGACCGCAGACGGGACTGGGGACGGGAGTGGGACGGCGAGCGGGGCCGGGACCGCAGACGGGACCGGGAGCGGGGTCGACCCGGCGTTGGACTCGTTCGCGCAGGACGTGGTCCTGCTCCGCTCGGTGGGTTTGCTCCCGGTGGTGGTCCACGGCGGGGGACCGCAGATCGGCGACCTCCTGCGTCGGGTGGGCAAGGAGACCAGCTTTCTCGATGGTCTGCGGGTCACCGATGCCGAGACCCTCGACATCGCCCGGATGGTCCTGGTGGGCAAAGTCAACCGTGACATCGTGTCGGCCATGAACGTCCACGGTCCGCTGGCCGTTGGGCTGTCAGGCGAGGATGCCCGAATGATCACCGCCGTGCGGCGTTCGGCCGCCCTCGGGTACGTGGGCGACGTGGTGGAAGTTGACCCGGTGATGATCACCCGGCTCCTGGCCGAGGGGTTGGTGCCGGTGGTGGCCACGATCGGCTCGGACGCCACCGGGCAGGCCTACAACATCAACGCCGACACCGTGGCTGGGGCACTGGCCGAAGCGCTCGAGGCCGAGAAGCTGGTGTTCTTGACCGACGTCGAGGGTCTCCGTTCGGATCCCGACGATCCGGCGACCCTGCTCCGCCAGGTCACGGCGGCCACGTTGGACGAGATGATGGCGTCAGGTGCGGCCGGCGGTGGGATGGCGCCGAAGGCCGAGGCGTGCGCCCGGGCGGTGCGGGGCGGGGTGGCCCGGGCCCACGTGCTCGACGGCCGGGTCCCGCACGCACTCCTCCTGGAGCTGTTCACCGACGGGGGAGTGGGGACGATGGTGGTGCCGTGAGCAGGACCAGCGCCCGTAGCCGCGACGCCGGCGCGGTGGACCGGCGCGCCCTCATGCCCACTTACGCTGATCCTCCCGTCACCTTTGCCCGGGGTGCGGGGAGCCGGCTCTACGATACGGCGGGCCGTCCCTACCTGGACTTCATCTCGGGGATCGCCGTCACGTCCCTCGGGCACTCCCACCCGGTGGTGGCCGAAGCGGTGGCCGCCCAGGCCCGGACGCTGAGCCACGTCTCGAACCTGTACGGCAACACGCTGGGTCCTCAGGTGGCGGCGACGCTGGATCGCCTGGTGGGGGGAGGCTCCGATCGGGCCGGGGGTCAGGTGTTCTTCGCCAACTCCGGGGCCGAAGCGAACGAGTGCGCGCTGAAGCTGGCCCGCCGGTGGGCCGGTCCGGACCGATTCGAGGTGGTCGCCGCCTGGGGCTCGTTCCACGGCCGCACTCTGGCGACCCTGGCGGCCACCGGGCAGCCGACCAAGCACGCGCCGTTCCTCCCGCTGCCCGAAGGCTTCACCCACGTCCCCTACGACGACCTCCCGGCGCTGGAGGAAGCCCTGGGCACCGGCCGGGTAGCCGCGGTCATCCTCGAGCCGATCCTCGGGGAAGGGGGTGTGGTCGTCCCGGCCCCGGATTACCTGGCCGGGGTCCGCGCCCTGTGCACCGAACACCGAGCGCTCCTGATCCTCGACGAGATCCAGACCGGTCTCGGCCGGACCGGCCACTGGTTCGCCTTCCAGGCGGCTCATGTCGAGCCCGACGTCGTGACCACGGCCAAGGCCCTGGGCAACGGGATGCCCGTGGGAGCGTGCTGGGCCCGGAGCGACGTGGCTGCGGCCTTCGTTCCCGGCGACCACGGCTCGACCTTCGGGGGACAGCCACTGGCCATGGCCGCCGCCCGGGCCACCTTGGAAGTGATGGAGCGAGAGGACGTCTGCGCTCGCGCCGTCCGGGCCGGCGAACGGTTGACGGCCGGGCTGACCGGGCTGCCCTTGGTGAGAGGGGTCAGGGGCGCCGGGCTGCTGTTGGCGGCCGAGCTGGACGGGCCGGTGGCCGCGGCGTTGGCCGCGGGTGCCCTCAGCCGAGGCCTTCTGGTGAACGCCGTCCGCCCCGACGCCGTCCGGATCGCCCCGTCGCTCCTGGTCACCGACGACGAGATCGACGAAGCGCTGGCGGTCCTCGCTGGCGTCCTGGCCACGGTGCCGACGGAACCTCCGGCCGCGATCGAACCGGGATTGCCGTCCCGGGGGGGTGCCCCGAGCGTGACGGAGGTCGCGCCGTGAGGGCCCGCCACGTGCTCGACGTGGACGACCTCGGACCGAGCGGGCTCGAAGAGGTGCTGGCCCTGGCCGAGCGGGACGACCTGGCGGAGGTGCTGGCTGGAGCCGGTGTGGCCCTCGTGTTCGAGAAGCCCTCAGCCCGGACCAGGAGTGCCGCCGAGATGGCCGTGGTAGGGCTGGGCGGCCACCCGGTGTACATCCAGGGGACCGAGGTGGGGATCGACGAGCGCGAGCCGGCCGAGGACGTGGCCCGGACGTTGGCCTGCTACCACCGGGTGCTCTGTGCCCGGGTGCGCGACCACGGGACGCTGCGGCGGATGGCCGTGGCCCTCGACGCCGCCAGGACCGGGGTCCCGGTCGTGAACCTTCTCTCGGACCGGGCCCACCCGGGCCAGGCCGTGGCCGACATACTCACCTTGCGCCGCTCGCTCGGGCGCTCCGACCTCTCGGGCTCCGTCCTGGCGTACGTGGGCGACGCCAACAACGTGCTGCGCTCGCTGGCCACCGCCGCCGTCATGGTGGGCATGGAGCTGCGGGTGGCCTCGCCGGCAGGCTACGGGATCGGAGAGGAGGACTTGCGCCGGCTCCAGGAGCTGGCCGCGGCGGCCGGGAGGGGAGGGTCCGTGTCGACGACCGACGACCCCCACCGGGCCGTGTCCGGCGCCGACGCCGTCTACACCGACGTCTGGACGTCGATGGGCCAGGAGGACCAGGCCGACCGACGCCGTCAGGCATTCGCCGGCTTCGCCGTGGACGAGGAGCTGCTGGCCCGGGCCCGGCCCGGCGCCGTGGTCATGCATTGCCTCCCGGCGCACCGGGGTGAGGAGATCGCCGCCGCCGTCGTGGACGGACCTCAGAGCGTGGTGTGGTCGCAGGCGGCGGCCCGGATGCCGGCGATGCGTGGCCTCCTGGCCTGGGCGGTGACCGGGGACGCCACGGTGGGAGCCGCCCGGGGAGCCGAACCCGGGGGAGCGGCCCGGGGAGCCGGGGCTGGGCCGTGCGGGTGACCAAGCACCAGCGCCAGCATCGCGTGGCCCAGCTGCTCGAGCAGGGTCCGGTGGCCAGCCAGGCTCAGCTGGTCGAGCTCCTGGCCGCCCAGGGCATCGAAGCGACCCAGACGACCGTGTCCCGGGACTTGGACGAGCTCGGTGCGGTGAAAGTCCGGTTGCCGGGGGGGGATACGGCGTACGCGCTGCCCGAGCTGCCGGTCCAGCAGATCGCTCCGAGCGACCACCTCCGCCGGGTGCTCGGGGAGTGGGTGGTGGAGCTGGCCAGCTCAGAGAACCTGGTGGTACTGCGGACTCCGCCGGGGTGCGCCCATGTCGTAGGATCGGCCCTCGATCGAAGCGGGCTCCCCGACGTCATCGGCACCGTGGCCGGGGACGACACGGTGATCGTGGTGGTGGCCGAAGGCCGCTCGGGGCGAGCCCTGGCCGACCACCTGGCATCCCTGGCCGGGCTGGCCGCGTCCACCGGACGCGGCCTCGATCAATCGCGTGACGGGAAAGGACGTGGACGATGAGCAGACGGGTGGTGCTGGCATACAGCGGTGGTCTAGACACGTCGGTGGCCGTTCGCTGGCTGATGGAGCACCACGACGCCGAGGTGATCGCCGTGGCCGTGGACGTGGGGCAGTCGGCCGAAGCGGCTGGTGAAGAGTGGGAGGCGATCCGTCGTCGGGCCCTGGCCGCGGGTGCCGTGGAGGCCGAGGTGATCGACGCCCGCCGCGAGATGGCGGAAGAGTTCTGCGTCCCGGCCATCAAGGCCAACGCCCGCTACGAGGGCAAGTACCCCTTGGTGTCGGCGCTCTCTCGTCCGGTGATCGTCCGCCATCTGGTGGCCGCTGCCCGCCGTCACGGCGCCCAGGCGGT
The DNA here is from genome assembly GCA_021791635.1 of Actinomycetes bacterium. Taxonomy (GTDB): domain Bacteria; phylum Actinomycetota; class Acidimicrobiia; order Acidimicrobiales; family RAAP-2; genus JAJYWF01. The sequence continues at coordinate 2,967 of JAJYWF010000032.1, read as the reverse complement.
GGCCCACGGGTGCACCGGCAAGGGGAACGACCAGGTTCGCTTCGAAGTGGGCACCCGCTCGTTGGCACCCGACCTCGAGGTCCTGGCCCCGGCCCGGGTGTGGGGCATGTCGCGCCAGGACTGCGTCGCCTACGCCGCCAAGTGGGATATCCCGATCACGGTGACGGTGGAGAAGCTGTACTCGATCGACGAGAACCTGTGGGGCAAGGCCATCGAGTGCGGGGTCATCGAAGATCCCTGGGCCGATCCCCCCGACGATGCCTACACCCTGACCCGGGTCACGGCGGATGGCCCGGTCGAAGCGGTGATCGGCTTCGAGGCCGGCGTGCCGGTCAGCGTCGACGGACGCTCACTGCCGGTGGAGGAGCTGATCGCAGAGATCGGGCGACGGGCCGGGTCGACCGGCTACGGGCGGCTCGACATGGTGGAGAACCGCCGGGTGGGCATCAAGAGCCGCGAGATCTACGAGTGCCCCGGGGCCCTGGCCCTCCTCCAGGCCCATGCCGACCTGGAAGACCTGACGCTCGAGCGCGACCTCGGCCACGAGAAGGCCCGCCTCGAGCCCCGGTGGGCCGAGCTGGTCTACGACGGTATGTGGTTCTCTCCGCTCAAGCAGGCCCTCGACGCTTTCGTGGAGAGCTCGCAACGTCACGTCACCGGTGAGGTGCGCATGCGCTTCTCGCCCCCCGGCGTGGGTGTGGTGGCTGGGCGGAGGAGCCCGCTGGCCCTCTACGACCACGACCTGGCCACCTACGACAAAGCCGACAGCTTCCGCCACCACGACGCCGAGGGGTTCGTCCGCCTGTGGGGCCTCGGGGTGTCCACGTGGGCGGCTCGCCAGGGAGCCGGTCGAGGAGGCGGGCAGCCATGACTCTCTGGCAGGGGCGGCTCGGCGACGGGATGGCCGGCGTGGTGGCCGAGCTCACCACCAGTGTCCAGGTGGACCGGGAGCTGGCCGCCGACGACCTGACCGGGTCCCGGGCCCACGTGCTCGGCCTGGCCAAGGCCGGGATCCTGACCGCCGCCGAGGCCCGAGAGCTCCTCACGGCCCTGGAGCGGGTCGGGTCCGAGCTGGCAGAGGGCACGTTCGTCTTCGAGGCGGGGGACGAGGACGTGCACACCGCCGTGGAGCGCCGGGTGACCCAGCTCGCCGGCGAGGTGGGGGCCAAGCTCCACACCGGGCGCAGCCGGAACGACCAGGTAGCCACCGACCTGCGCCTGTGGACCCGCCGGGCCCTGCTCGAGGTGGCCGGGCGGGTGGTGGAACTCCAGGCGGTCCTCCTTCATCGGGCCGAAGAGGCCGGCGACGCCTACCTCCCGGGGTACACCCACCTCCAGAGGGCCCAGCCGGTGCTCCTGGCCCACCACCTCCTGGCCCACGGCTGGGCGCTGGCCCGCGACGTCGACCGGCTGGTGGCCACGGTCGAGCGCCTGGACGTGTCTCCCCTGGGTGCCGGCGCGCTGGCCGGATCATCCCTCCCCCTGGAGCCGGCCTACGTCGCCGGTGAGCTGGGCTTCGCCGGGGCCTTCGAGAATTCGCTGGATGCCGTGAGCGATCGGGACTTCGTGGCCGAGGCGGTCTTCGACCTGGCGCTGCTCGGCGTCCACCTCTCGCGGATGGGCGAGGAGCTGGTCCTGTGGTCCACCGATGAGTTCGGGTTCTGCACCCTCGACGACGCCTTCGCCACCGGGAGCTCGATGCTCCCCCAGAAGAAGAACCCCGACGTGGCCGAGCTGGCCCGGGGGAAGGCCGGGAGGCTGATCGGGCACGTCGCCGGGCTGCTCGCCACGTTGAAGGGCCTTCCGCTGGCGTACAACCGCGACCTCCAAGAGGACAAGGAGCCGCTGTTCGACTCGGTGCGCCAGGTCAACCTGGTCCTCGCGGCCATGTCGGGGGTCTACGCCACCCTGGCCTGGCACCACGACCGGATGCAGGCCGCCGCCGACGGCCCGGCGGCCAGCGCCGTCGACCTGGCCGAGCACCTGGTCGAGACCGGGATGCCCTTCCGGCGGGCTCACGAGCTGGTCGGATCCCTGGTTCGTGAGTCGGTCGAGCGCCGCGTAACCCTGGTCGAACTGGTCCAGGCCCACCCCGACCTCGGCGAGCGAGCAGTCGCGCTCCTCGCTCCCGGGGTGGCGGTCACCCGGCGGACGTCTCCGGGAGGGGCCGGACCGGGCCCGGTGTCCCTCCAGATGGAGCGGTTCTCCCGGCGTCTCGGAGTCGATCGCTCCCGGATCGCAGCCCATCTCGGTGGCGAAGCGGCCGTCACCGGTTGACCGGTCGCTGCTGGGCGGCGACCCGGTCGACGTCGCGCCGCAGCTGTTGGGAAAGCTTCTGGTGATGGGCGAGCGAGCCGGTCGCATCGTGGAGGTGGAGGCCTATCGGGGCGAGACCGACCCCGCCTCCCACGCTTACCGGGGCCGGACGCCACGCAACGCCTCCATGTTCGGTCCCCCGGGGCGGTGCTACGTGTACTTCACCTACGGCATGCACCACTGCGTGAACGTGGTGTGCGGCGCCGAGGGAGAGGCCCGCGCCGTGCTGGTGCGGGCCCTCGACCCGGTGCAGGGGCTGGAGGCGATGCGCGACGCCCGGTCGATGCGACGGGGGGCGCCGCCGCCCGACCACGAGCTGTGCCGGGGACCTGCCAACCTGTGCCAGGCCCTCGGGATCGACCGACGCCACGACGGTGGGGACCTGCTGGCCCCGGCCGTCCCTACGGGCGCGTCGACCGGGCCGAGGTTGATCGACGACGGGACGCCGGCACCGGCACGGATCGACCGGGGACCGCGGATCGGGGTGCGGGCCGGGACCGACCTCCCGTGGCGCTTCTGGGTGCCTGGTGCACCCGCGGTCTCGGCCGGCCGGCCGCCGCGCCGAACTGGGTGAATCTGATTGCATCGAGAGGGCTGGTGCGTTACCATCGAGGCGCTTCGAACTGATTGACCGATGCATGAGGCGGAGGT
>JAJYWF010000118.1 GCA_021791635.1 Actinomycetes bacterium | reverse complement strand
GTTGATCCTCGGCTCGGTGGGCTCGGCCTTGGTGATGACCGGCGTCAGGTTGTCGGGGATGAGGATCGGGAAGACGCCCCCGAAGAACGACCAGGCGGCCCCGCAGACCCCCCGATCAACTCGTCGGTGAGCTGGTCCTCACCGCCGCTGCGATCGAGCCCGAGGGCTGCCGCCGCGTCCACGTAGCGGCGAGCCGTCTTCCGGTCGACGCCGGAGACGGCAGCGGCGGACCGGAGCCCCGCGTCGTCGCGAAGCCACCGTCGCAGCACTTCTTTGACCTGCGTCGCTGACACCTCCCTGCATGCCATCGGGCACACCCTCCGTTGCGGATCGAGGTGCCCAGTCGAGTTGATGACCGGCCGGCACTGGTGGGTTCAGGGGCGGTCCCATGGCTGGCAGAAGGGTGGGCCAGTTCTACCCGTCCCATGACGGTGGCGGGCACCGCCGTCACGCGGTCCCACGATCGTGGCGACCGACCAGTACATCCAGTGAGACAATAAAACAGAAGTTGTGGCATTGACTTTTCGAATCCGGGAGCGGTAGATAAGGAAACAGTCCAATTCGGACAGGCGACACGAGCCGGCGCAGCGGGCCGGATGGCGCGGGGGGAGTGACGTGGACGTCCAAGACGTAGTCGAGGTGCCGCGTACCGGAGGGAAGAAGGGGGCGGAGGACGCCTACCGGGCCCGATGGTCCTGGGAGTCGGTCGGGTGGGGAACCCACTGCATCGACTGCTACCCGGGCAACTGTCCGTACCGGGTCTACTCCGCCGGTGACCGGGTCCTCCGGGAGGAGCCGGCTGCCACGTTCGTCCCCACCGAGCCGGGTGTGCCCGACGCCAACCCGATGGGGTGCAACAAGGGAGCGTGCTGGAGCCAGCAGCTCTACGACGGCGACCGCCTGCTGTACCCGATGCGGCGGGTGGGCGAGCGCGGCAGCGGCCAGTGGGAGCGCATCAGCTGGGACGAGGCCCTCGACCAGGTGGCCGACGCCATGCTCGACGCCATCGCCGTCGGGGGGCCGGAGTCGATCGTTCGGGAGGGTACTCCCGAGGTGGCCGCCGTGTTCCCGACCGATCGCTTCTTCAATGTGATCGGGGGACGGACGCTCGACCTCCACCCGTCCTTCAACGACTTCTCCATCGGGCTGCACGAGACGTTCGGGAAGTGGAACCCGGTGTCGTCGGCCGACGACTGGTTCCACTCCGAGCTCGTGCTCATCTGGCACATGAACCCGGCCTTCACCCGCATCCCCTTCTACCACTACATGCTCGAAGCCCGGTACCACGGCGCCGAGGTCGTGTCGATCTCCCCCGACCTCAACGCGTCGCACATGCACGCCGACTACCACGTGCCCATCACACCCGGTGACGACGCCGCTCTGGCCCTGGCCATGGTGCAGGTCATCCTGGACGAGGGCATCGCCGACGTCACCTTCATGCGAGAGCAGACCGACCTGCCCTGCCTGGTCCGCACCGACACCCGGCGGTTCCTGCGGGCGTCCGACGTGAAGGGCGCCGGCCTCGGCCGGGAGGACCAGCTCTACCACTGGGACCCGGACGCCGGCCTGGTCGAGGCCGACCGGGGCAACCTGCTCCTCGGGGGCCGGGAGATGGCCCTGGAGGGCACCTTCGAGGTGGCGCTGGCCGATGGCACCACGGTGACCGTCGAGCCCGTCCTCGCCCGTCTGACCCGCCACCTGAACGAGCGCTACACGCCCGAACAGAGCCAGGTGACGACGGGGATCCACCCGGATGTGACCCGCATGCTGGCCCGCAAGGCTGCCACCAAGCGGACGAACATCATGCTCGGTTGGAACTCGTGCAAGTACTACCACGGCGACCTGATCGAGCGGGCCATGTGCCTCCTGCTCGGGGTGACCGGGAACTGGGGCAAGCACGGCACCGGGATCCGGTCGTGGATGATCGGCATGGCCGACGGGATGTTCACCCTGATGGTCAAGACCGTCCCGGGGGTGGAGGGCGCCGAGCAGCTCCTGGCCGCCCAAGAGGCGGGCACCGCCGCGCTGCGCGAGGCCGACCCCAGCATCACCACCGACGAACTGGCCGTGCGCGAGCTGTCGCGCCTGACCAACCAGGTCCGTGCCGCCGGCGGCCAGGTGATGGGCATGCGCGGGTCGCCGCCGGCCTTCTGGTGGTACTGGCAGGGGAACTACAAGGAGCGCTGGAACCGCAAGGAGTGGGGGGACGCCACCCTGCCCCGCACCTTCGACGAGTACGTCGAGGAGGCCATCGCCTCGGGCTGGTGGACCGGCCTCGACGAGCCCCGACCCGAATCGCCGCCCCACGTCCTCATCGAGTGCGGCGGGAACATGCTGCGCCGCACCCGGGGCGGCTCGACCCAGCTCGGTCCCAACTTGTGGGACAACCTCGACCTCATCGTGTCGATCGACTTCCGGCTCAACTTCACCGGGCTCAACTCGGACATCGTCCTGCCGGCGGCCCAGCACTACGAGAAGGTCAACTTCCACATCCCGACGTCTCACACCATGCGCCTGACCTTCTCGGACCGCAACGCCACGCCGGCCGGCGAGGCCAAGCCCGAGTGGGACATCTACCGGCTCCTCCTCCACGCCCTGGCTCGCCGGGCCGAGGCCCGGGGCATGTCCGAGTACGCCAACCGCACCGGCGCCACGTTCCAGCCGGCCGACATGGTCGACCGCTACACGTTGAACGGCTACCTGACCTCCGACGAGCAGGTGGCCGACGAGATCCTGCGGGACTCCGTCTACATCGGCACCCTGCCCGAGGGCACCAACCTGGCTACCATGCGGGAGAAGGGCTACGAGCGCTTCATCGGCTGGGGCACCAGCCCGTTCGCTCTGGCCCAGGCGTCGCCCTTCGAGACGAACAAGACCCACTCGCCCTTCCGCAGCCACGTGGAGGACGGCCACCCGTTCCCCACCTACGCACGCCGCGCCCAGTTCTACATCGACCACCCGTGGTGGCTGGAGGCGGGCGAGGAGATGCCGGTCCACAAGCCGAACCCGCCGTCGGGGGGCAACCAGCCCTTGCGGATGACGTCGGGCCACAACCGCTGGAGCATCCACTCGATGAACCAGGCCAACCCGGTCATCCTCCAGACCCACCGGGGTGAGCCGCTGGTCGAGGTGGCGGTGGAGGACGCCGCCGCCCGGGGGGTGGCCGACGACGACCTCATCCGCGTGTGGAACGACATCACGTCGTTCCAGGCCCGGGCCAAGGTGGCACCCGGGGTCCGACCCGGCCAGATCATCTCCTACAACGGCTGGGACGGCCACCAGTACGCGGACTGGAAGGGCGCCAACGAGATCGAAGCCGGCATGGTGAAGTGGATCGCATTCGCCGGCGGCTACGGGCACATCAACTACTCGATGGGCGAGTGGCAGCCCATCCCCGTCGACCGGGGTGTGCCCTGTGACTTCGAGCGCATCGGGGCGCCCGACGAGGGGGGTGACGCGTGACCGACCTGACCGCGCTGGAGCTGGGCGCCGAGGCACTGGCACCGGACGACCCGGCGTGGGCCGCGGCCCCACCGGTGACGGTGCCTCTCGTCCCGGTGCCCGTCGACGCCCAGCGGAACGCCTACGTCCGGGCGGCCTGGCGCGACCGCCCCTACGGCGCCACGCCGTCGGCCTCCGTCTCGGTGGCCACTCACGGCGACCGCCTGCTGATGCGTCTGGAGTGGGACGGTTCGGGGCCCATCGCGGGGGAGTTCCCCGACGCCTGTGCCGTCCTCTTCCCTCAGGGGGATGGGCCGGCCGATCCGGTGACCATGGGCGACCACACGTCGCCCGTCCTGGTGTGGCAGTGGCGTGACCGGCTCCCCATCCAGAAGGGCATGCCCGCCGTCCGCCACCTGGTCTCCACCGGCCCGGGCATGTTCCGCCCCGCTCCCGACGGCGCCAGCCTCGACGCGGCGTCGTCGGTGGACGGCATCCGATGGTCGGTGGTGCTGACCGGGCCCCGCTCGGCGTTGGGCGACCGCGGCCGGGTGGCGGTGGCCGTGTGGAACGGTGCCAACGAGGAGCGGGCGGGCATCGGAGCGGTGAGCAGCGAGTGGTCGGCGGTGCAGGCATGAGGCACGGGAGCGGCTCGGTCGCGGACGAAGGACGGTGCAGACGATGACGCAGCAGGGGGCGGCCGGCCAGCTGGCCATGGTCTTCGACCTCAACAAGTGCATGGGCTGCCAGACGTGCTCGGTGGCCTGCAAGGTGCTGTGGACCCGCGAGGAGGGGGAGGAGCACCAGTGGTGGATGAGCGTGAACACCCAGCCCGGCCTCGGCACCCCGAAGGCGTGGGAGGACATGGGGGGTGGGTGGCGTGACGACACCCCCGTGCCCGGCCACCAGCCGACCCGTGCCGAGTTCGGCGGCGGGTGGGACTTCAACTACCAGGAGGTGCTCTTCGGCGGCCGGGGCCGCGACGCCCACCTCCAGCCCGTCGACCGGGGGGACGGCACCACCCGGTGGGGGATGAACTGGGACGAGGACCAGGGGGGCGGGACCTACCCGAACTCCTACTACTTCTACCTGCCCCGGCTGTGCAACCACTGCACTCGTCCGGTGTGCGTGTCGGCCTGCCCGTCGGGCGCCATGTACAAGCGCCACGAGGACGGGATCGTGCTCCGGGACGAGAGCGTCTGCCAGGGCGCACGCTTCTGCATGGAGGCCTGTCCCTACAAGAAGATCTCCTTCAACTACGTCCGGGGCGTCAGCCAGCACTGCATCGCCTGCTTCCCCCGGCTGGAGGAGGGAGTGGCCCCCGCCTGTGCCCGCCAGTGCCCGGGGCGTCTGGTGTTCGTGGGCGACGCCGCCGATCCGGCTGGCCCCAT
>JAJYWF010000117.1 GCA_021791635.1 Actinomycetes bacterium | reverse complement strand
GGCCGCAGACACCAGCGGCGGCAGCACGGTGTGGTTGTGTCGCCCCGGCCAGGCCCACGACCCGTGCGTCTCCCCGCTGGCAGCCACCGTCGTGCCGGCGAACGGAGTGCGGACCACCCAGGCCATGCGGCCGGACACCGCGCCGCCGTTCGACTGCTTCTACGTCTACCCGACGGTGAGCACACAACCGTCGGACAACGCGAACCTCGAGGTCCAGCCGGCGGAGGAGGCCGCGGCGAAGCTCCAGGCGTCCCGGTTCTCCTCGGTGTGCCGGGTTTGGGCGCCGATGTACCGACAGCGGACTGAAGCATCGCTCGTCAAGGGCCTCGGCGCCGACCCCAGAGCCGACCAGGTCGCCTACGCCAGCCTGCTCAGCGCGTGGCGGGACTATCTCGCCCACGACAACCGGGGCCGGCCGATCGTCTTCATCGGCCACTCCCAGGGAGCGGCCATGTTGATCAGGCTCCTTGCCAGCCAGGTCGATCCCGACCCGACGCTGCGCGCCAGGACCGTAGTGGCGATCCTGGCCGGCGGCAACGTCACCGTCCCCACCGGCAAGGTGGTCGGAGCGACATTCCACCATCTGCCGCTGTGCACTGCTCCGACACAAACCGGTTGCATCATCGCCTACTCGAGCTTCCCCTCCCGACCGCCGGCGGACGCCGACTTCGGTCGTCCCGGCCAGGGGGTCAGCCTCCAGTCGGGCCAGCAAGCCACCACTGGGCTGCAGGTGGCCTGCACCAACCCGGCGGCCCTCGGTGGAGGGACCGCCGACCTGGCGCCCTACTTCCCAAGCGCCGGCGAACGCACACCCCCGCCACCGGTCACCACGCCGTGGGTCACCTATCCGGACCTGTACGCGGCCACCTGCACGAGCGAAGCGGGCGCCACCTGGCTACAGGTCGACACGCTGACCGCCGCCGGAAGGCCGGTCGTCACCGAGGCCCTGGGCCCCGCCTGGGGCTACCACCTCGACGACATCAACCTGGCCCTCGGCAACCTCGTGAGCGACGTGGCCGCCGCGGAGGCCGGCTACCAAACGCATCGGAATTGATCCTGCACGTCACGGCCGGCATCGAACCCGTCGGGCCTCATGGCCGGCTCGGCCGCCGTGACCATCTCCGGCCAGGCGCGAACAGCCGCCAAGCGCAGAACCGACGCTCCGGCCGGGCACTCCCCACCCTGGGCACACGTCACGAACGGCACGCCCCTCGGAGAGTAGGGCTTCCGTGCGCATTGCCGGGAGGGCGGGGGTGTTGGTGCACCTGACGAGCGGAAGCACCGCGTTTCGGTCGGTGTGACCAGTGCGCTGCAGCGTCAGGACGCAGTTGCCACGTCGATCCCCAGGTCGGCCAGCAGGGTCCGAACCCGGCGATCGATGTCGTCGACGATCCGCTCGACGGCGGCGCGCTCCTGGCCCGCGGGATCCTCGACCCCCCAGTCGGTGTAGCGCTTGCCGGGGAAGATCGGACAGGTCTCCCCGCACCCCATCGTGACGACCACGTCGGCGGTCTGCACCAGTCCGGTGGTGAGCCGGGTGGGCACCTCGGCGTCGGTGGAGAGCCCCCGCTCGGCGAGTACGGCGGCCACCTCCGGGTTCACCGATGTGCCGGGTTCGGATCCCGCCGAGCGCACCTCGACCCGGCCGGCGGCGTAGTGCTCGGTGAGGACCTTGGCGGCCACGGACCGGCCGCAGTTGTGGATGCAGGCGTAGAGCACGACGGGGACGGATCCGACCGGCTCGGTCGAGGATCCGTCGGCGTGGCTGTCGGCACTGTTCATGAGGTGAGCTCCCTCGGTGCGTAGAAGTGACGGCGGGCCCAGAGCGAGACGTAGACCAGCGCCACCAGGGCGGGAACCTCGATGAGCGGACCGACCACCCCGGCCAGCGCCTGTCCCGAGGCGATCCCGTAGGTGCCGATGGCTACGGCGATGGCCAGCTCGAAGTTGTTGCCCGCCGCGGTGAAGGCCAGGGTCGCCGTACGCGGGTAGCCCAGCCGCAGGGACATCCCGAGTGCGAACGAACCGGTCCACATGATGGCGAAGTAGCACAGCAGGGGAAGGGCGATGCGGGCCACGTCGAGCGGCTGGTGGGTGATGGCGTTGCCCTGGAAGGCGAAGAGCAGCACGATGGTGAACAGCAGCCCGTAGAGGGCCATCGGCCCGATCCGGGGCAGGAACCGCTGCTCATACCATGCGCGCCCCCGCCTCCGTTCTCCGATGGTCCGGGTCGCCCACCCCGCTGCCAGGGGGATGCCGAGGAAGATGAGGACGCTGCGGGCGATGGCCCATACCGACACGTGCACGCTGGTGGTCGAGAGCCCCAGCCACCGGGGGAGGACCTCCAGGTAGAAGTAGCCGAGGGCCGCGTAGGCGACCATCTGGAAGACCGAGTTGATGGCGACCAGCACGGCCGCGGCGGTGTCGTCCCCGCAGGCCAGGTCGTTCCAGATCAGCACCATGGCGATGCACCGGGCCAGGCCCACCAGGATCAGTCCGGTGCGGTAGGCGGGAAGGTCGGGAAGGAACAACCAGGCCAGGGCGAACATCACCGCCGGCCCCACGATCCAGTTGAGGGCTAGGGACGGGAGCACCAATGTCCGGTCGGCCGCCACCCGGTCGATCTCGCCGTAGCGGACCTTGGCCAGCACCGGGTACATCATCACCAGCAGCCCGATGGCGATGGGCAGGCTGGTACCGGCCACCTGGACGTGGTCGAGGGTCCGGTTGAGCCCGGGCACCAACCTGCCCAGCCCGATCCCCAGAAGCATGGCGGCGCCGATCCACACCGGTAGGAACCGGTCGAGCACCGACAGTCCCGAGGCAACCCCTCCCAGCTCCAGGTCCCCGCTTCCCGGGGAGGACAGTGTCGGCTGGCTGCTCATGCGGGGTCGGGTGGTTGATCGCCCACCGGGGCACCTACCGGCGCGCAGCATGCGTCGGCTCCGTCAGGCGCGACGGCGCGAAGGCTCCCGACTGGAGCATCGGCCTCGCCCAGGACCGTGTAGACCTCCCACGGCGCACCGTCGGGGTCGTCCACCCATACCTTGTCCTGCACCGCGTAGCAGCACGCGACCTCGTCCTCGGCGGCGGTCGAGAGGCCGGCGGAGGTCAGCCGGCGACCGGCGGCGGTGACCTCGCCGGTCGAGCCCACCTCGACACCCAGATGGTCGAGGGTGCCAGGCGCGCCGCCTCCCTCGAGGAGGACCAGCTTGAGCGGCGGCTCCTCGATGGCGAAGTTGGCATAGCCGGGCCGACGCTTGGCCGGCGCCACCCCGAAGAGCTTCGAATAGAAGGCCACGGCAGCGTCGAGGTCGGATACGTTCAGGGCGAGTTGGACTCGTGACATCGACATACTCCGCTGGTAGATTGACACCGGTCGATGCCAAGTATAGTTTGGATATCGACGTCCGTCAATAGGAGAGTCGACGATGACGGCAAGGCCCACTGCACACGGAAGTCCGCAGGACGAGCACGTGGTCGTCTGTGCGTTGGGCTCTGCTCCGCTCACCGACGCCCCGCTCGACGAGGAGGACGCCCTGGCGCTGGCCCGGGTGCTGGCTGCCCTGGCCGACCCGGTCCGTCTCCGGCTGGTATCCATCGTGGCCGCCCACGGTGAGGTGTGCTCCTGTGACCTCGAGATCCCCCTGGCCCGGAGCCAGCCGACCATCAGCCACCACACCCGGGTCCTGGCCGAGGCCGGCGTGCTCGTCGGCGAGAAGCGCGGACGGTGGACCTGGTGGCAGGTGGTTCCCGAACGGCTCACCGAGCTGCGGCGAATCCTCGGTGGCTGATCAGCGGGAGACGAGGAACCGACCGGGCAGAGGTCAGGGCTCCGGCGATCACCACTCCGTTCGTCGGTTCGGCCGGGGCGCACCTCCGGTCGGCCTCCGGTCGGCCTCCCGGTGACACCGGAGCCGCCAGGACCACGTCGACCGCACCGCTCGGGTGAGGAGGCCCCGATGTCCACGGTTGAGGTCGTCGATCCGCCCATGTGCCGCTCGACCATGGACCGGCGTGTGCGGTCCGGGCGCCGACCCGGTGTTGGCCACCTTCGCGTCCGATCTGTCCTGGCTGGCGGAACAGGGCGCGTCGGTCGAACGGCACGATCTCTCCCAGGAGCCGAAGGCATTCGCGGACAGCGACCTGGTCCGCCAGTTGCTCTCCGAGCGTGGTTGACGAGGCGTTACCCGTGGTGGTCGACGGCGAGCTGCGTTCCTCGGGCCGCTTCCCCCTGGGCGGATCGACCAGTCAGCCGGAGTCGTCAGCAGGCGTCGGCCTGCAACTCCTCGGGAGAGGAGCGGTGCCCGGCGTCCCTGCTGAGTGCCTCTTCGAGGCGGGCCTCGAGTCGCAACTCGTGGACGAGCAGGCCGTCGAGCTCGGCGAGCGGTGCCCGCTGGGCGGTGCCGCGCAGGGCCCGGAGCTGGGTCTCCGCTTGCCGGCGCCGGGCACGGCTTCGTTCGATGGCGGTCAGGAACACTGCATGGTGGTTGCCGTGATTGTGGTCGGTGTGCATCTACTGTGGCTCTTCCTTGGTTTCGATCGGGTGTTCGCGAGGCGGTGGGGGCCGACCGGAGTCGCTCCCGCGGCGGTGGAGGACAGACCGCAGCCAGGCCCGGAGCGGGCACAGGGCTCGGACGAATCCTCGAGTGACCGGGGTCGCACCTCACGTCCGGCGGGCCGACCCGCGACATCGGTTCTCCTGCGGGGTCACGTGCTTCCGCATGACGCACGGTGGCATCCCGGGTGCAGGGCGACGGCGACCAGGCGTTCGGAGGCCAGGCCGTCGTCGCAACCCCTCGGGGTCCGCGCCGACGCCACCCTCCAAACTCGCTTCCGCCTGC
>JAJYWF010000031.1 GCA_021791635.1 Actinomycetes bacterium | reverse complement strand
CACCGCCATGCGGTCTGGTAGTGCACGCCTTCTTGCTCAGCCCACTCGGAGAGCTTCATACTCGTAGTCTACTACGTATGTTCGTAGATGTTCAGTGATATCGAAGGTAGCTGTTGGCGACCCCTGCCCCGTCCATGGCTTTCTTCGTCGGGGACACCCGGCCCGAGCTGGGCGGACGGCGTTCTCGGCACCCACAGGCTCGGCCAACACCCGACGCGGCGCCAAGCGCTTCGCCGAAGAGCTCGTCGCCCGGCTCCTCGGGCCCGAGGCCACTTTGGGCCGGACTGGCGTTACTTCGCCTTCCTCACCGACCTGACCGCCAGTGCCGTCGAGGTCGACGCCTTCCATCGCCAGCGCGCCCAGGCAGAGCTCGACATCCGGGACCTGAAAGAGGGTGCGGGCATGGAGCACTACCCATCGGGAAGCTCCGCTGCCAACGCCGCCTGGCTCCATTTCGCCGTCCTGGCCCACAACCTGGTTCGTTGGACCCAGGTCTTGGCCGGTCTCCACGACCACGACGACCACCGTCCGACCGTCGCTCGGACCTTCCGCACGCCCTTCGTCTCGCTGCCCGGTCGGCTTGTCAACCGCTCGGGGACCCTGACGTTGCGTGCACCGAGCCTCTGGCCGTGGCAGGAGCCATTCACCGGCGCGCTTTCGAACCTGCGCGACCGCCTGGCCATCGGCATGCGCTCAGTCGGGGCTACGAGGTGGATTGAGGCTGAGTGCTCCCGTCCCGAACTCCCGGAATCAGGACCGGGCTCAGCCGCTGATGTGGTCCAAGAGCTCCCCGGCCCGGCCCCGGCCCTCGTAGTACGCGAGCTCCCGGTCGGCGATGGACTCCACCCGCTCGTTGGCGAGATCCGGGGCGACCCTCCCCGAGGTGCCGGCGGCCACGACGTCGTACTTGTCCCCCTGGATGGCGGTGAACACCGGGTCGAGCTCGGGGATCGGTGGGTACTCCCCCAAGCCCACACCCTCGTCGTAGATCTGTCGGAAGGTCCGGGCCCCGGCGTCCTCTTCGGCCCGGTGCTTGGCGTGGTCCAGGGCCGACACCCATTCAGGATGGAGGATCCGGTAGTAGTCGCGGATGGCCTGCTTGTTGAATTGGAAGTGACACCGGCGCCCTTCGACGACGCGGTCCTTGGTGATCCGCACCGAGTCGTGGTCGACGGTGTCGACCACGACGACGTCTTCACCGTCCACTGCCGCCTCCCACTTGATGTCCCACAGCCCCAGGCCGAGTGACGTGAACATGGTGGCGACCTGGACCGTGCACAGCTCCAGTAGCTCGATGACCGACAGGAACACGCGATGGTCGACACCGCACACGTGGACGGCCTCCTGCCACCCGAGGTATCGGTCGTGGTCCTCGTACTTGGTCGAGCAGTCGTAGACCATGGCCTCGAAACGACCCCAGGGGGTGATCGGCCCGGACACCCCGGCCGACTCCGCCACGGCGTCGGCCTCCCGCTGCCCGCCGGCGTCGAGCGCCCTGCGGTACCGCTCGACGATGGACGATCCGGCCGGGCTCCCCAACCGGAAGATGTGCTCGAGGGCCAGCACCTTGGCTGTCGCCACCTGGTAGCGGTGGTAGTCCCAGGACGGCCGGCCCCGGTAGGCGAAGTGCTCGGGCTTGATCACCGGATGCTCGCGCACCACCACCGCGGCGCTGGGCACGAAGGCACTGGTGACCTCTCCGGTCTCTTCGTCGATCAGCCCCACATGGTGGGTGGCCGCCCCCTCGGACCTCAACTCGGCCAGGCGGCTGCCGTCGGATAGCCGGGCCCCCTCGTCGGCGCCGCAGCAGGCGACGAGGTCGGCTCTCGTGAGACGGCGCCAAGCCTCCGGTGTGGCCAGGCGGCGGAACACCGCGTGGCGGAGCTCGGTCCGGCTACGGCCACTCCCGGGCACGGTGAAGAACGTCCCCACGTCGAAGGCCGACCCCGAATCGGTGGCGTCGGCCACGAGGTAGGTCCGGCCGTCGCGCTCGACCCGGTAGAGGTTCTGGACCGAGCCTCGTACGTGGGGCTCGGAGCTCCGCAGCCCGGCGAGGTCCACGATCCAGGCGCCGGTCCCGCTCGCCACCGAGGTCACGGCGTGACTCTACCGTCGAGGCACCCACAGCCCGACCACGCAGCGGGGCACAGCGGTGCCGCCGACGGCTACGGCAGCCCCATCGGGTACGGCGTCGCAGCTACTCCCACCACCGGGGCGTTCAAGGGCTTGCCCCCCATGGACCCGTAGAACTGGGCGTTGCCGAAGGCGAACAGCCCGCCGTCGGAGGCCACCTCCCAGTAGCCCCCACCTGTCGGGGTAGCGGCCAGGCCCACCACCGGGGCGTTCAAGGGCTTTCCCCCCATGGACCCGTAGAACTGGGCGTTCCCGAAGGCGAACAGCCCACCGTCGGAGGCCACCTCCCAGTAGCTCTGTGGGATGGGAAGCGGTGTGAGCGGGTTGCCGACGCCCACCGAACTGCAGCCGTCCACGAAGGGCGCTCCGTCGAAGCGGCCCTCCAGGAAGGTCAGGGCCGAGGCCTCGAAGGGCACAGCCGTCTCGGTGTGGTCCAGTCCGTCGTAGACGGTGAGCTCTACCGGCACGCCCTCGGCGCAGTACTCGTGGGCCAGTCCTTCCACGTCGGCGGTGACCATGATCCCGTCCCCGGTCCCGTCGGAGTCCCCTACCGCCATCAGCAGCGGCTCGCCTGGGTGCCCGGGCACGCTCCCCATGATCAGCTCGTCGACGATGTGGACGAAGAGCGGGATGTGCAAGAAATCCTGAAACTGGGGTTTCAGGAGCTTCTGGATCGTGAGGCCCGGGTACGCGCCCTCGAAGCTGCCGATGCAGGCGTGTGCCACCTGCCCGGCCAGCTCCTCACCGTACGGGGAGAGGTACGTGGAGAGGTCGGCGCCGTAGGCGCGCGACAGGGCGACCAGGACCGCCGGGATGACGCCGGACCATGTCGAGCTGCCGTTGATGTAGGCGAGGTTGTGGGCGAAGTCGACAGGTATACCGCCTTCGGCGACACCGACGATGTTGAGCTCGGGCGCGTAGGTGGGAGCGAGCTCGCTGGCCCAGTTGGCGGCGATGGAGCCTCCGGAGTAACCGGTGAGCCCCGTCTTGGTGGAAGCGGGGAGTCCCAGATAGGACTCGGTGGCCCGAACGGCGTCCAGCGCTGCGTAGCCCGACAGGTACCCGGCGGTCCACTCCAGGTCGGGGCCTTCGAAGTCCGGGACGGTCACGATGAAGTCTTCGGCCACGTAGGAGGCGATGATGGCCTCCTCGGCCTGTGCCTGCTGCTCGTTGGCCGATCCGGGATTGCCACCGGTCAGGGTGTAGCTCGGATCGCACTGCGCACCCAAGGCGTCGTAGAAGCTCAGGTAGTCCACCACATCGGGCACCAGCTTGCCGGTGGCGGGCATGAGGACGGTGGTCACCGTGGCGATGGGCTGTCCCTGTTCCCCCGAGGTCCGGTAGAGCAACTGCTCGGCGGTGACCGGGGTGGTGGCTGTGCCGAGCGCCACCTGGACCGCCCGGCTCTTGAGCACGGTTCCCGGCGGGACGTCGGCCAGCGGCGTGGACCCGCTGTAGGTGTAGAAGGGATCCTGCCCAGGTGTCAGCGGAGCGGCCGACGTGGTGACGGAGCCCGCGTTGGAGGCGACGGCGCCGCTGGCAGCAGCAGGGAGGATCCCGGCAGCCACCACGGCGAGCAGTAGCCCGCCGACGAGGCGAATGACGTTCCTGGCCCGGTTCGAGTAGGTATCTCTCATGTTCTCGTAACGGCCGGACCGGGTCATACCCACGAAACTGCTGCGCCATCGCGGCCTGGTCTTCGGCAACCCGTGTGGCTGGCCGCCCCGGTACAGTGACACCGGCGTCAGGGAACCGACGAGGGACGCCGGAGGAGCCGGTCACGTGCAGATCACCATCGTGGGAGGCGGCAGCTACCAGTGGACCCCCGAGCTCCTGGCCGATCTGCTCGGGACGCCGTCGCTCCACGGCGCGCACATCGTGCTCGAAGACATCGACCCGGCGCCGCTCCCCCGGATGGAGGCCCTGGCCGGGCGCCTGAACGAAGCCCTGGGTGCTCGGGCCACCGTGTCGTCCACCACCGAGCAGCGCCGGGCCCTCGAGGGGGCCGACTACGTCATCGTCACCATCTCCACCGGCGGGTTCGCCAGCATGGCCGTCGACCTCGACGTGCCCGAGCGGTACGGCATCCGCCAGTCGGTGGGCGACACCGTGGGCCCCGGGGGGATCACCCGGGCGCTCAGGAACATCCCGGTGCTGGTGGGCATCGCCTCGGACATGGAGCAGGTCTGCCCCGACGCCTGGCTCTTGAACATCACCAACCCCATGACGGTCCTCACTCGGGCCGTCACCGCCCGGACGTCGATCCGGACCGTCGGCTTGTGCCACGAGGTGGGGAACTGGTGCCTGGACCTGGCGATCGCCCTGGTCAAGCCGGCCGAGTCGGTCCGGCCCCGGGTGGCCGGCGTGAACCATTTCCCGGTGATCACCGAGCTCGACATCGACGGCCAGGACGGCATCGGGGTCCTCCGTCAGATCGTCGCCGACGCCGGTGGTCCGGCGGCCCTGGCCCCGGTTGCCGGCCGACCCGAGGCCGATCCCT
This sequence comes from Actinomycetes bacterium, assembly GCA_021791635.1. Lineage (GTDB taxonomy): Bacteria > Actinomycetota > Acidimicrobiia > Acidimicrobiales > RAAP-2 > JAJYWF01. The sequence goes on along the minus strand of JAJYWF010000031.1, from coordinate 21,031 downwards.
TCACGCCGTTGGACTTCGCCCGGCGCCACGTCCTGTCCCTCACCTTCTTGGACCGCTGGGGTGCGGTGCCGGCCGCCGGCGACCGGCACCTGGCCGAGTTCCTGCCCTCGGTGCTGACCGAGGACTCAGGGTGGGGCGCCGACTACGGCATCGAGTGCACCACCATCGCAGAGCGTGAGCGGCACCAGGCCGGCTACGTCGCCGACGTGGAGGCCTGGCTGGACGGCAGCAAGGACCTCCAGACCTGGCAGTCCGGTGAGCTTCCGGGACCGGTCATCGACGCCCTGGTGACCGGGACGCCCCTGGAGGCACCCGTGAACATCCCCAACACCGGGCAGTGCCCCGACCTGCCCGAAGGAGCCGTGGTCGAGTCGATCGGCGTCGTCGACGCCGACGGGGTGCGCGGCCGGGACCGGGTGGTGACGCCGCCGCCGTTTGCCGAGCTGCTTCGGCGCCACGTCGCCGTCCAGGAGCTCACCGTGGAGGCGGCCCTCACCGGCGATCGGGTCCTGGCCGGTGCCGCCTACGCCCTCGCCCCGCTGGCCGGGCGGGGCGATCTTCGGCGGACCGACGCCATGGTGGGCGAGCTCATGGAGCACACCGGGCGCTGGCTGCCGCAGTTCACGTGACCCTGTAGAGAGCAACGGATAGGAGCACAGATGAAGGTGGGGTTCATCGGTCTGGGGGCCATGGGGCTGCCCATGACCCGGCACCTGCTCGAGGCCGGTCACCAGGTGACCGTGGCCTCCCGGAGCCGCGGCCCGATCGAGATCGCCGTGGGGTGGGGAGCCGCCGAGGCGGATTCCACCGCGGCCGTGGCCGGCGCCGCCGACGTGGTCATCCTCTGCGTCCCGAGCTCCCCGGACGTGGCATCCGTGGTCGACGCCCTGCTGCCGGCGCTGGGTCCGGGCACCACCGTCGTGGACTGCTCCACCATCGATCCCGAGGTCGAGCGGGCCCAGCACGAGCGGGTGACCGCCACCGGGGCGGCGTACCTGGAGGCGCCGCTATCGGGAGGGACGGCCGGCGCCGAAGCCGGGACCCTCACCCTCATGGTGGGCGGCGACGCCGGGGACCTGGCCACGGTCGAGCCGGTGCTGGCGGCGTTCGCCCGGCTCGTGGTCCACGTGGGAGGGCCGGGGATGGGCCAGGTGGTGAAGCTCTGCAACAACCTCATCTACGCCGCCCAGATGGTGGCGACGGCCGAAGCCACCGCCCTGGCCGTGAAGTCGGGAGTGGACATGGCCAAGCTGCTCACCGTCCTCGAGCACGCCACCGGCGACTGCGTGGCCGTGCGCACCCGCCTGCCGGTGCCCGGGATCATCCCCGAGAGCCCGGCGTCCAACGGTTGGCGACCGGGCTTCATGACCGACCTCATGGCCAAGGACCTGGACCTGGCCCTGACCTACGCCGCCCGCACCGGCGTGCCCCTGTCCACGACGGCCACCGCCCGCCAGGCCCTCACCGCGGCCAGCACCGCTGGCTACGGGCGCGAGGACTTCTCGGCCGTGGCCAAGGTCATCCTGGGCCTGGCCGGAGCCGACCTCGGAGCCGGAGCCGGGTGAGCAACGCCGCCCACCCCGGCTCACTGCCGGTGCCGGCGCTGGTGCTGGCGGCGGACCACCGGGCCCGCGGGGTGATCACCATCGAGGACTACCGGACTTACACCGCCGCCCTGTCGGCCGCGCTGGCGCACTGTGACGGGATCCTGGCCAGCGCCCAACCGCTCGGCGACCTGTCCAGAGACGGGAGCATCGGGGCGCACCACCGCACCTACCTCTCGGTGAACCGCACCGGCCTGGCCGGCTCGGCCTTCGAGCTCGACGACCGGCTGGTGGCCAGCGTTCACCGGGCGGCCGAGGAGGGGTGGACCGGGGTGAAGCACATGACCCGCATCGACCGGACGGACCCGCTGACCGCCGGCGCCCTCGAGCTTCTGGGACAGGTCCTCGAAGAGGCCCGCACCTGCGGGATCGAAGCTCTGGTCGAGCCGGTCGTGTGGCGGGACGGGGCCATGGCTACCGGCGTCGACGACGTGGTCTACGCGGCCGTGGTGGCCCACGACTTGGGGGCGCCCCTCCTCAAGGTCCCGGTCCCCGACGCCGAAGCGGGGTCGGCCCGGACCGACGCCGTGGCCCGGGTGGTGGCCAGCGTGGGAGTGCCGGTCCTGTTCCTCGGCGGTCCGAGGCGGAGCGAGGACGGCGGGGGGGATCCGCTGGAGCGGGTACTGGTCGAAGCCGAGGACGTCATGGCCGGAGGGGGGGCCGGCATGGCCATCGGCAGGGCTCTCTACCAGGAACCCCGGCCTGACGAAGCCGCCCGCCGGATGGCCGAGGTGGTCCACGGCTCGGCGACCGGCGGCGCCGGGAGCGGGAGCGGGAGCGGGAGCGGGAGGTGATCCTCACCGTGGACTTCGGCACCAGCGTGACGAAGGTGGCGCTGTGGGCCGACGACGGTCTCGTCACCCTGGCCCGGGCCGAGCTGACCACCACCCACCCGCGCCTCGGCTGGGCCGAGCAGGACCCGTTCGGCTGGTGGACCTCGGTGGTGATCGGGTGCGCCGAAGCCCGGGCGGCTGCCCCGAAAGCGTTCACCGCCGTCGACGTGGTGAGCTGCTCGGCCGCTCGCCAGACCTTCGTCCCGGTGACCTCCTCGGCCGATCCGCTGGGCAAGGGTCTCTTGTGGTCCGACCGCCGTGCCGGCGACGAAGCCGCCGAGCTCACCGAGCGCCTCGGCGGTGACGAAGCGGTCCGCACCCTGACCGGTGTGCCCCTCGACAGTGGCGCCATGGCGGCCAAGGTCGACTGGCTGGCGGCCCACGAACCCGAGCGGCTGGCGGCGTGCGATTGGCTCTTGTCACCCAGGGACCTGGTGCTGTGGCGTCTGACCGGGGAGGTGGCCACCGACGTCACCTTGGCTTCGCGCACTGGCCTCTACGACCTGTTCGGGAGCCCGGTGCCCGAGATCGTGGGGCCGGCAGCGGGGCGGTTGGCCCCGGTGCTCATGCCCGACCAGGTGATCGGAACGTTGCGCTCGGTCCCGGCGGCCGAGCTGGGCCTGCGACCGGGGACCCCGGTGGTGATCGGCGCCGGTGACCGCCAGTGCGAGGTGCTCGGCTCGGGGGCGACGGTGGACTGCCCCATGGTGAGCTGGGGCACCACGGCGAACATCTCCTTCCCGGTGGACGCCCGCCCCGACCCGTCCCCGGCCGGGATGGTGATCTCCCGTGGGGCGGGTGGCGGGTGGCTGGTGGAAGGAGGTCTGTCTTCGGCGGGGGCGTTCCTCGAATGGCTCGGCCGGCTCACCGGACGGGACTCCGAGTCTCTGGCCGCGCTGGCATCGCAGAGCCCACCGGGAGCCCGGGGGGTGGTGGCCGTCCCCTGGCTGGACGGCGCTCGGGCGCCATGGTGGCGTGACGACGCCCGGGCCGGGTTCGTGGGGCTGAGCTCGGCCCATGATGCCGGTGACGCGGCGCGAGCCGTGGTCGAGTCCGTGGCCTGGGATGTCGTGCGCTGCCTCGACTCGGCCCCCACCGCCATCGCCGGGGCACCGACCCCCGCCGGGCTGTCGCTCGCCGGAGCCGGGAGCCGGATCCCGCTGTGGGTCGACGTGCTGACGTCGACGTCGGGGCTGCCGGCCACCCGACGCTGCTCTGGAGAGGCGGCGTCGGCCGGCGCGGCCCTCCTCGGCGCCGGAGCCATCGGCTTGGACGTGCACCTCGACCAGCTCGACCCGTTGGACGAGGTGATCACGCCCGACCCGGACGCCGTCGCCGCCTACCGGGAGCTGCGGCCCTGGATCGATCACGTCACCACGACCCTCCTGGGGCTCGGGACGGGGCCGGGGTCGGGGTCGGGGTCGGGGACGGGTGCCGGTGAGCCCGGAGTGGGTGCAGCCACCGGGACTGCGGGCACCGCCGAGGTACCCGGTCGCCGTCGGTGAGAACTGTCCAGCTCCCCTACGGGACGGGGAAGCTGGACCTGTCGGTCCCCGACGACACCTTCGTGGTCGAGCCGGTAGACATCCCCACCCTCCCCGACGAAGCCGGCGCCGTTCGCTCGGCGCTCAGCCATCTGATCGGCGACGGCCCCACGGCACTGGTCGAGCTGTTGGGGCCTCGGGACCATGTGGTGGTTGTCTTCCCGGACATCACCCGACCGATGCCACTCCGCACCGTCCTGCCACCACTCCTCTCGGAGCTCGAACGAGCCGGGGCGGGACCCGATCGGGTGGATCTGCTGTGCGCCACGGGGACCCACCGGGCGGCCTCGCGCCCCGAGATGGAAGAGCTCGTGTCCCCGGCGATCCTGGACCGCTACCGGATCCACCAACACCGATCCGACGACGGCAGCCATGTGTCAGTGGGACGGGTCGACGGAGTCCCGATCATGTTGGATCGGCGCTACGTATCCTCCGACGTCCGGATCTGCACCGGGTTCGTGGAGCCGCACTTCTTCGCCGGCTTCAGCGGGGGACCCAAGGCGGTGTGCCCGGGACTGGCCGCCACCGACACCATCCTCGAAGCCCACAGCCCGTCGCGGATCGCCGACCCGGCCGCCACTTGGCTGCGGACCGACGGGAACCCGGTCCACGACTTCGTCCGCCGGGCCACCTCCCTCCTGCCACCGGATCTGTCGATCGACGTGACGATCAACAGTTCCCGGGGCCTCACCGCGGTGTTCGCCGGGCCCCTGCCAACAGGGCACATGCGGGCGTGCGAGTTCGTGACCTCGACGGCGGTGGTGCCGGTGCGAGAGCTGTTCGACGTCGTCGTGACCACGAATGCCGGTTATCCGCTCGACCGGAACCTCTATCAGGCGGTGAAGGGCATGGCTGCGGCGGCCCGGGTGGTGAAGGAAGGTGGGACGATCGTGATCGCCGCGGCGTGTGCCGACGGCGTACCGGCGGGGGGCGCCTTCGCCCGCATCCTGGCCGCAGCCGGCAACCCGGCCGAGCTGGCCGGCGCCGACGGGGAAGCGGCGCTCGACCGGTGGCAGGCCCAAGTGCTCGGACGCGTCCTGTCTCGTGCCGACGTCTGGCTCCACAGCGACGGAGTGGTCGACGCCGAGGCCGTCGCGGCCCAGCTCCGACCCGTCCACTCCCTCCAGGCGGCGGTGGAAGAGGCCGTTGGCAACGCCGGCCCGAAGGCCCGGGTCTGCGTTCTGGTCGAAGGTCCACTGGCCGTGGCCGTGGTGGACGGGACCTGACCGGACGGGCAGCGGTGCCTCTCGGGCGGCCCGGGTGACGAGCGGTGGGTGACGGGGGCTGGCGCTCGCGGTTACGTCAGCCTCCGGTGTCCCGGGCGAACAGGCGTCGGGCCGTCCCCCCGAGGAACAACGCCATCGCTCCGTCGTCGAGGGGCAGGTCTCGGGCTTCGGCCAGGGAGCGGCGCATCGGGAACCACGGCTCGTCGCTCCCCCACAGGACCCGTCCTCGATAGGTGGTACTTCCCATGAACATCAGCAGTGCCCGTTCCATGTACCGGGGGGCGTAGGCGGTGCACGACAGGTAGAGGTTGGTCCACTTGCGCATGTAGTTCATCAGCAGCTCTTCGTATGGATGACCCATGTGAGCGCCGATCACCACGAGATCGGGGAAGTCGATCAGGACATCTTCGAGAAGCTCGGGGTGCTGGAGCCGCGACCTCACCTTGGGACCGGGCACTCCGACGTTGATCCCCACCGGGATGCGCAGTTCCTCACACACGCTGTAGACCGGATAGTGCCTCGGATCGTCGATCCTGGCCCCGGTGGCCACCGGCATGATGCGCACCATGACGAAGCTCGGTTCGTCGGCCAGGGCACGGATGCGCCGGACGTTGCGGGTGGGACGGCTCGGGTCGGTGACACCGCCGGCCACGAGTAGGCGACCGGGGTGTTCGGCCGCGGCCTCGAGTGCCTCTTCGGCGCCGCGCCCCAGGTCGGTCGTCACGATGCCGGTGGCGACACCGAGCTCGTCCATGGACGAGAGCACCGCCTCAGCCCCCTGGGCCCGGCGCTCCGAGCTTCCGAGGTAGTCGCTGACGTCGCGGTTCTGCTCTTGGGACAGGAACTGCGTGGCGAGGTCGTCGGAGACGAAGTTGACCCAGATGTCCACCACGTCCATCGGCGGGCGGTCGTCCGCGCCGGCACGGTGGTGGCCGGGGCCTCCGGAGATGACGGGATCAGTCACGGTAGAACGCCGGGCTCATCGTGCCTGGAGGCACCTTGTCGAGCGGTTGGGCGACTTCGGACACGAGCGGGCCGACGCGGGCGGCCAGTGGCGCCAGGCGGTCGAGATCGAATCCGTAGACCGTCGCTGGATTCTTCGCCAGGATGGCATCGAGCTCAGTCGGGACCACCCCGGCGAAGGATCGCCGCAACGCGGCCACCGAGTGGGGGAAGGTACCCTCGGCATGGGGATAGTCACTCCCCCAAAGGAAACGTTCCATGCCGATGGCGTGTCGGGCACGCGCATCCTTGGGACTGGGAAAGCTCACCGCCACCGCGCAGTTTCGGGCGAAGTACTCGGAGGGCAAGTGCTCCAGCATGGCTTCCCGGGGGACGGCCAGCTCACCGAAGCGACCCGAGGGAGCGATCTGCGAGTAGAAGACGTCGAGCATGGAGAGCGCCGACGGCACCCAGGACCCACCCTGCTCAGTCATCACGAACCGCAGCTTGGGAAAGCGGTCGAACACGCCACCGGCGATGAGGTGGGTGAGCGCACGCCGCGAGAAGAACGCGGTCTCGGCGAGCCAGATGATGCTGGCCGCCGGATAGTCGCCGTAGTCGGGAGTACCCCCACCCGAGTGATGGTTCACCACCACTTCCAAGTCCTCACAGACCTGCCACACGCGGTCGTACGCCGGGGAGTACAGCGGTTCGAGCCATGGAGCGTCGGGAGGAACGGCTGGAAGGAGGATACCTCCCCTCAGGCCCTTCGCTGCGGCAAAGCGCACATCTTCGACCGCGTCGTCGATATCGTTCAAGAAGATCTGGGCCACACCGGCCCGACGATCCGGCTGTTCGGCACACCACTGGGCCAACCAGCGATTATGCGCTCTCACACCTGCCCGGCGAAGACGGTACTCCTCAGAGCTCGGAGGTCGGGCCACGACGGCACCGGTGGGAAAGAACGGTGGCACCGTGTTGGGAAAGACCACTTCTCCCACGATGCCGTCGGTTTCCAGGTCTACCGTCCTGCGCTCGGAGTCCCAGTTGCGAGATCCGCGATCCCCTTTCAAGTCCTGGAAAGGGTTGCGGTACGCCTCTCGCCACGAATCGAACTCGTCCCAATATTCCGCCTCGAGAAAATCCCGGTAGTCGTCGATGCTCGCGCCGGCATGGCAATCAGCCGAGATCACGATGTACCGCTCTCCTTCAGGTGAGCTGACGGTCATCGACTCGCTCCTTCGTCGGATCGCCGCTTCGTGGGGGTAGGGCTCTCTCGTTTAGCCTGGGCAACGTGGAGTGAGGCGTCTCCGACTCGGGACACCTCGTACCGCCGGCTCCGAAGATCCGAGACCAGCTTGGGTAGGAGCCTGGCAAGCGCACGGCGATCAGATTCGCTCCACGCGCCCAGTTCGTCCGCCAGGTGTCGAGCTCCTGCCGACGCCACCCGGTGCCGGACCTCTTTGCCGCGGTGCGTGAGCCGTACTTCCACCACGCGCCGGTCTGACGTGCTCGGCGATCGATCCACTAAGCCAAGCTCCTCCAGGGACCGGACCTGACGACCGACCGCCGAAGGATCCATATGGGCCAGCCGTCCCAGCTCGCCGAGGGTGATCGGTCCCCGCTCCTCGACCCGGCCCAACAGGTCGAACGCCGGTTGGGACACGAGGACGCCTGACGCCGCTGACCAACCGGCGAACGCCCGACGGCTCGAATAGAGGCGAAGCATCTCCCACAATGCTCGCTGAATAACTTCGACCTGTTCGCCAGCAGACGATGCGGGCAGCGAAACCGCCACCGGCAACCTCCGAGCGCTGTCCACGACGCCTACTGTATGGTATTCATTTGACTGAGTCAAACAATGAAATGGGTGGCCTGGGCCCACATGCCGACCAGGAGCTACGGGTCGAGCGGGGCTGAGTGAGCCGGAACGACGATTGAGGAGGTACCCGTGACGACGGCGAACGACTGGCGAGTGGCCGACAGCGATATGCACGTCGTCGAGCCGGCCGATCTCTGGGAGCGGTACATCGACCCGAAATGGGCCCACGTTGCACCGATCGGTCTGACCCAGACAGCGAGAGACATGCGAGTCCGGGTGAAAGACGCGATCCTGCTCCGCAGTGGCCGTCCCCATCCTCGCGAGGGCATAGGATCGGTGGGCGGCCGACCGTGGAGGGCAGAGCAAGACGAGGCGCTCGCCGCCTCCGAGGCTCGGCTCTTCGATGCCGCGTCTCAAGTGGAGGCGATGCGCGCCGAAGGAATCGACTCCACGGTGCTGTTCCCGAGCCGGGGTCTGTTCGTGCTCGGGTTGCAGAGCGCCGACTACGTGGGTCCCGATGGTCTGGAACCGGCATTGGCAACCGCCATTGCACGTGCCTACAACGACTGGATGGCAGACTTCCTGAAGGACTGTGGTCTGCCCGGCCGAACCTTCGGTGCGTCAATGATCGCTCCCCACGACGTGGACGGTGCGGTTGCCGAGCTCCAGCGATCTGTTGACTTGGGGTTCAAGGCAGCGTTCCTCGCTCCGGGGCTCGTGGACGCCGCGCCGTGGCACCACCCGCGCTATGACCCGCTCTGGAGAGCAGCCGAAGAACTCGGTGTCGCCGTGTGCTTTCACGGAGGTGGCCGAACGTCACTCTTACCGGACTTCTCTTTTGGTGCCCACCTGGACCGCCTGATGCTCTGGCATTCCTTCAACCAACCCCTCGGCATCATGTTTGTCGCTGCGTGCTTCACGTCCGGAGGCATTCTCGCGCGCTTCCCAGAGCTCAGGGTGGGGCTTCTCGAAGGCAACTGCTCGTGGGCGCCGTTTCTCATGTACCGGCTCGACGAGCACTGGGAATGGACCGGCAAATACGAGGCTCCCGGAGTGACGATGAAGCCGTCGCAATACCTGGCGCGTAACTGCTTCTTATCGTGCGAAGCCGACGAGCGAGCATCCCGGCACTACGTCGAGGAATTCGGCGACGACAATGTGGTCTTCTCGACGGACTATCCCCACGCTGACTCGAAGTTCCCACATGCAACGGAGACGTTTCTGACCTTGCCATTGACAAACTCCTCGAAGAAGAAGATCCTCTGGGACAACTACTGCAAGCTGTACCACGTCAAGATCTCTGCACAGGCAGATGGCGGTGAGATGCGATGACCACAGGCACAGCACTCGACGCGGTTGGTCGTGACATCCTTCGAAAGTTGTTTGGCGAGCCTGGCAAGGACCCGTCGAGACCGTCCCCCCCGGCAACCCAGTTGGCTCCCGAATTCTTCGATCTTGTTCGCCGGTTCTGCTACGGGATGTTCTGGAGCCGATCGGGCCTGGCGCTCCGGGACCGCTCGTTGATCACCGTTGCTATGTTGGCCGCTGCCGGAGATCAGGACCAGCTCGCCAGCCACCTGCGCGGCGCACTCAACGTCGGTGCCACCCGCAACGAGCTCATTGAGGTCTTGATGCACGTAGGGCTGTATGCCGGCATCCCTGCCTCCGTCTCCGCACTCACTACCGCGGCTAGAGTGCTCGACCCACCTTGAGATTGGCTAGCGAACTTGGGGGTCGGGGTCGTCACGACGAGGATGTGGGACTTCACCCCTCGCTATTCCTCTGCTGAACGCAAATGCAGGGGAACCGACGTGAGGCGCTCGGCTGCCTCTACCAGGTCATTGAGATCACGGTCGCCGAGACCATGGGACTCCGCGTAGATCATGAGCTGGTCGATCACTGACGCCAGAGGGAGGGGCACACCTGCGTCGTGACCGGCCTCCACCATGAGACGCGCGTCCTTGGCTGCCATCGCTATCGAGAATTGGACCGGTCGGCCACGCTCATTCAGGCTCTCGACCCTCCGATCCACGTAGGGAGTTGCCGCGCCGGAAAGGCGGACCAGGTCAATCAACGTCCGTAGGTCGATGTCGTACGCAGCCCCAAGAGCCAGGCCTTCGAGAGAACCCCAGGTCGTGGTGAACGCCAGCAAAGAATTCACGAGCTTTCCAATATTGCCGCTGCCCAATGGTCCGAGATGGACGACTGCCCGCCCCAGGGAGTCAAGGAGCGGCGTGACGAGCGCGACATCCCGCGCGTCACCGCCAACGATGAAGACCAGCCGACGCGCTCGAGCTCCAGGAGCGCCACCCGTCACCGGAGCCTCCACCAAGCTGGCTCCCACACCAGCGACCATCCCCCCGACTTCCTTCACCACGCGCGGAGCGTTGGTCGTGAGATCGATGAGCATCTTGCCGGGGACAGTCACCCCGCCGAGCCACTGGGACGTGACCGCCCTCATCGCCTCTGGCCCCGGAAGCGACAGAAACGTGACGTCGGCGCGCGATGCCACTTCCTCGGGAGATCCGGCTGCACGAGCGCCAGCGGCCACGGCGACCGCCTGCCGCTGCGGATCAGCATCGAGTACCGTCACCTGGTGGCTGTCGGCAAGCAAATTGGCGCAGACTCCGCCGCCGATGTTCCCCAAGCCGATAAAACCAAGTTCTTGCGGCGCCGTCATCACGGGCAATCTACGTCACGATGCGCCCGGCGGTGGAAGGGTGAGACCGGGCCGCTCCCGTCGTCGTGAGCCAAGCCTGACAACCGTGTCAGCGATAGTGTCTCCCCGATGGCGGGGGATGCGCTGTTCGACTTCACGGTTCCTGACGAGCTTCTCCAAGAAGCGGTCGCGAAGCATCGGGACCAGGACCTGGTGGCCGACGTGGCCGTCATGCCCGGGACCGGTGAAGGGAAGGCCCCGCCGCTCACCGGCATCCTGCGCAAGTACGGGTACGCGCCCCTGGTCCTGCTCACCGCGGCCGCGATCGTCCCCGGGACGTTCAGCAACGGGATCGCCATCATCGGGAAGAACCTGGAGCACTCCTTTCATATGCACAACACCGCTCTGGCGGCTGTGGCCTTCGTCGCTCAGGTGGCTCAACTCCTCTGGGCCGTGCCACTGGCCCTTTGGGCCGACCGAGGCAGCCGACGGCTGGTCGCTGCCGTTGCCCTCCTGATCTTCGCCGCCTTCGGATCGTTCATGGCGCTGTCGCCGAACGTGTGGGCGTTCGCGTTCTTGTACCTTGCGGCGTCGATCGGCTCGGGCGTGAACAACACGGTGCACAATTCGTACCTGTCCGACGCCTACCCCACCGAGGGGAGGGGGCGGATCTTCAGCTGGCACTACCTGGCCACACCGATCTCTCAGACGGTGGGGATCCTCATCTTCGGCTTCGTGGTGACCGTGGCCCACGACTGGCGTTACGGCCTGCTGGTGGCCCTCGCCGGCATCCCCATCGGGTTCGCCCTCTTCACCATCAACGAGCCGGACAAGGGGGCGAACGAAGCCAGCCATATCCTGAAGGCCTCGGGCATGGACCTGCACACCCAGCAGGAGAAGGCCCCGCGGGTGCTGTTGGGTTCGGCCATCACCCGACTGCTGCGGGTGAGGTCCTTGTACTACGAGCTCATCGCCGTGGGCATCCTCGGGTTCGCGGGCACCGGAGCGCCCCTGTTCGGCAGCTTGTTCTTCGCCGACAAGTTCCACCTCGATGTCGCCGGGCGAAGCGAGGTCTACGCCATCATCGGACTGGCGGCCTTTCTGGGGCTGCCTGCCGCATACGTCCTCGGTGACCGGTACTTCCGCCGCGCTCCCCAGCGGCCGCTGGTCATCGCCGGGATCTGCATCAGCGCCTACGGTTTGCTGTACATCGCGTCGCTCTACGTGCCCAAGCTCTGGATGTGCGTCGCCCTCCAGACGTTGGCGAACGCCGCCGTCACGCCTCTGGCCATCTGCATCTTCCTCACCCTCGCCGCCACCGCGCCTCCCGAGATGCGGACCATCTGCTTCGCCATGTTCGGCGTGTACTCGCTGGTGTTCGGTGGCTTCACCGGGAGCGTTCTCCTCGGAGCGGTCTCCGACGCCGTCGGTGGTCTCCACGGGATCATCGTGGCCCTCACCCTCATCGGGCCGGTGTGCGTCGTAGGGGGGATCTTCCTCGTCGTCGGCTCCCGCTACGTGCGGCGGGACATCACCTTGGTCATCGAAGACGTGCTCGAGCGCTATGCCGAGGGAAAGCGCCGGCAGGCCGGAGGGGAGATCCCGGCCCTCCAGGTGCACAACCTGGACTTCTACTACGGCGCCAACCAGGTCCTGTTCGACATGAACTTCGAGGTGGCCGACGGGGAGATGGTGGCCCTCTTGGGCACCAACGGCGCCGGGAAGTCCACGCTGCTCCGGGCTGTGTCGGGCCTCGAGCATCCCCACCGCGGGGTGGTCCGGATCTTCGGGGTCAACTGCACCTACCTCGAGCCCGAACAGATCATCGGGCAGGGGGTGGCACTGCTGGTCGGAGGGAAGATGACCTTCCCGGGACTGACTGTCCGAGACAACTTGAAGATCGGAGAGCATTCGTTCCGCCGGGAACGGGTCCGGGCCGCCCAGGCCATGGACGAGGCGCTCGACGTGTTCCCCTCGCTCTCGGCCCGCCTGGACCAGCCGGCAGGCACGCTGTCGGGTGGGGAGCAGCAGATGCTGGCCCTGGCCCGGGTGATGATGACCCGGCCACGCCTTTTGATGATCGACGAGCTGGCGCTGGGACTGGCGCCGATGACCGTGGACCGGCTCATGGAGATCGTCCGCCGGGTGAACGCCGAGGGGACCACGGTGGTGCTCGTGGAGCAGAGCGTGAACCGGGCGGTGCACCTGGCCCACCGGGCCCTGTTCGTCGAGCGGGGCAGCATCCGCTTCGACGGCCCCACGACCGAGCTCCTCGATCGCGACGACCTGCTCCGTCCCGTCTTCCTGGCCGAGGCCGGGACCGGGATCGGCTGAGGGCCGGGATCGGGAACAGGGGGAGCGGCGATGTCGATCCCGAGCTTCGTCGTCCTCGAAGGCGTGGTCGTCGGGCTCAACTACGGGCTCTTGGCCCTTGGCCTGGTGCTCGTCTACCGGACCAACCGGATCTTGAACTTCGCCCAGGGCCAGCTCGGTGTGGTGGCGGCAGTGTTCCTGGTGAAGTGCAGCGAAGACTTCGGGTTCAACTACTGGTTCTCCCTGGTGTTGGCCGTCCTGCTGGCCGCCGCCATGGGAGGTCTCTCCGAGCTGCTGCTGCGCCGGCTGTTCAACCGCCCCCGGGTGCTGGTCATGGTGGCCACGATCGGGCTGTCCCAGGTGCTCTTCGTGTTCACCGCGCTGCCCTTCATCCTGCCGAAGAACCTGTCCCGCCCCTTCCCGGTACCCGTCCACCTCTCGTTCACCATCGGCTCGTTCGTGTTCCCGCCCGGCGCGGTGCTGACGTTGATCGTCGCTCCGGTGGTGGCCCTGGCCCTCGCCGCCTTCATCAAGTTCTCACCGTGGGGACTGGCCATGCGGGCCATGTCGGAGAACGCCGACTCGGCGCGGCTGTCGGGCGTCTGGGTGAGGCGCACGTCGACGCTGGCCTGGATCCTGGCCGGCGTCCTGTCCGCGTTCACCGAGATCCTGGCCTCTCCCGGCCAGACCAGCGTCCTGACCCAGCCACTCAGCCCGGATCTTCTGTTGTTCGCCCTCACCGCGGCCCTGGTCGGCGCCATGGTGAACCTCACCGTGGCTTTCGTGGCCGGGATCGGCGTGGGCATCGTGTACGAGGTGCTGAGCTGGAACATCTCATCCACCGCCTCGGTCCAGACGATCATGTTCGCCATCCTCTTGGTCGTGCTCCTGGTCAGGGTGGCGGCCCTGGCGAGGGGCTCACGGGGCGACGAGCGGTCGAACTGGCTCCAAGGTGCGGCGTCGCTGCGCAGGATCACCGATCCGTTCCGGGCCCGGGTGGGAGCAGGCGGGGCGGTGTTCGCCGTCGTGGTCGCGGCACTGCTGCCGTTCGTCCTCAGCGTGGGGAACACCTACCTCCTCTCGCAGATCTGCATCTTCGGGGTGATCGCCCTCTCCCTCACCGTGCTCACCGGTTGGGCCGGTCAGGTGTCGTTGGGCCAGTTCGGGTTGGTGGCCGTCGGCGCCGTCATCGCCTCCCGGCTCGGGGGCAGCGTGCCCCTCGTCCTCTTGCTTCCCCTCGCCGGTGCCGTGACGGCCGTGGTCGCCGTGCTGGTCGGACTCCCCGCGCTCAGGGTGCGCGGCCTCTACCTGGCCGTGTCGACGTTGGCCTTTGCCCTGTGGATGCAGGAGTCGGTCCTGGCGACGTCGTGCTGGACCGTGCCACTCGTGGGCAAGCGCCTGTGCACCGGACTCCCCGACCCGGCCTCCACCCTGATCAGCCGTCCCGACCTCTTCGGGATCGGGCTCGGATCGACACGAGCGTTCGCCTGGTTCTCGCTCGGCGTGCTGGTGCTCTCCATCCTCATGGTCCGCGTGTGGCGAGACCGGGGGATCGCCCGCCGGCTGGTGTCGGTGCGGGACAACGAGCTCACCGCCGCGGCCATGGGCATCCCGGTGGTCCGGACCAAGCTGCTGGCCTTCGCGCTGTCTGGCTTCATGGCCGGCTACGCCGGGGTCTGCCTGGCCTTCGCCAGCCAACGCTTCAGCACCGTCACCTTCTCACCCACCTACTCCATCCTGGTGGTCTCGATGGTGGTTATCGGCGGCCTGGGCTCGGTGCCCGGCGCCGTCCTGGGCTCGGTGTACCTGGTGGGACTACCGGCGATCTTCGGGACGACGTCCACGATCCAGTTCATCACCGGTGGTTTCGGGCTGCTGGCGTTCATCTTGTACCTACCCGGAGGATTGGCCGAGGTCCTGCACCGCTTCGGCGACTTGGCGTCGGACGGCGCCCGATGGCTCCTGTCGCGTCCCGAGTCCCCGGCTCCGCCCCTGGCCGGGTCCGATGCCAGCCCGCAGCCTCCGGCCGGGCCGACCCCGGCCGAGGTGTCGTGATGCCCGCCACCGGACCGGCCCGCCTGGAAGTCGAAGACCTCACCGTGTCCTTCGGCGGGCTCGTGGCGGTCAACGGCGTGTGCCTGACGGCGGAGCCCGGATCGATCGTGGGCCTGATCGGACCGAACGGTTCGGGGAAGACCACCACGCTCGATGCCGTGTCCGGGAGGGTGACGCCGTCGGCGGGCTCTATCCGGGTCGACGGCGAGGAGCTGGCCGAGTACCTGCCCGAGGAGCGGATCGAAGTCGGGGTGGTTCGCTCCTTCCAGGACTGCCGGCTGTTCCCCGAGCTCTCGGTGGAGGACGTCCTCATGATCTGCGAGGACGCCCGCCACCCGGTGGGCGTGGTGTCGTCGACGCTGCAGATGCCCTGGGCTCGCCGGGCCGAGCGCCGGAAGCTCGCCGCCGTAGACCAGGTGATCGGTTCCTTCGGCCTGAGCCGGTTCCGACACCATCGAACCTCCGAGCTGTCGACCGGGACCCGCCGGGTGGTCGACCTGGCGTCGATCGTCCTCGCCCGGCCGCGGCTGCTCCTCTTGGACGAGCCCACCGCCGGGATCGCCCAACGAGAGGCCGAGGCCTTCATCCCCCTCCTGCGCCGACTCCAGCAGGTGGCCGACTGTACGGTGGTGCTGGTCGAGCATGACGTGCCGTTGGTCTTCGAGCTCTGCTCCAAGGTGGTGGTGATGGAGTCGGGCGCCGTCGTGTCCGAAGGCACCCCTGAGGAGGTCAGCCGCGATCCTCGGGCGTTGGCCGCGTACCTGGGGGCCAGTGCCGAAGCCCTGGAGGTCTCGGGACCCGGCGCCGGCGGTCGCAGTGGCGACTGAGGACTCGGCTGCGGACTCGGCCGGCACCTCGGCCGGCACCTCGGCCGGCACCTCGCCCGGCACCTCGGCCGGCACCTCGCTCGGCACCTCGGCCGGCACCTCGGCCGGCACCTCGGCCGACAGCCGGGCCCCTCTCGTCCGGTCGCGGCGTCGGCGGACACCGGCACGCCTGGTCCGCCGGGGCGTGCGGCGCTTCCTGCGCCGATCGGGGGCGACGCAGCTCCGTACCGTGGCCGTAGCCGTGATAGTCGTCGGCGGAGTTGCGGCCTACGTGGCCACGGCACCGGCGTCATCGAGTGCCACCCAGACAGCGACCGGGCCCGCTGCGGCCGGAAACGGAGCCGGTGCCGGAGCAGGGGCCGGTGCCGGAGCCGGTGCCGGTGCGGGAGCAGGAGCCGGAGCCGGGTCGGCGTCGCTGGTGCTGGCCCGGGCCAGCACCAGCACCAGGGGCATCGTGGGCAAGACAATCAACGTGGTCTTTCCGGTGGTCTCCCTCAACTCCCTGGCCGGCAAGGAGGGGTTCGCCGAAGACCTGGAGTACGGCGAGCAGACCAAGGCCATCCACTTCTTCGTGAACCAGGTGAACCAGGACGGCGGTATCAACGGCCGTCGCATCCATCCCATCGTCGTCACATTCGATCCGGCCAACACATCGGAGATGCGCTCCTTGTGCAAAGACTGGACGGAGGGAAGCCCGGCCGCATTCGCCGTCCTCGACGGCGTGGGCACCTGGAGCGGGACAAACCAGCTCTGCATCACCCAAGAAGGGCACACCCCCCTCATCAGCCACTGGACCACGGTGACCAACTGGACCGACGCCGGTGCGCCGTACCTGTGGTGGACCGGACCCGACGACGCACCGATACTCCAGGCGTTGGTCGACTGGGGAACCAGCTCGGGACTGCTCGGCGGGGGCCGAAAGGTGGGGGTCATCGCCGGCAACCGGGCCAGCGACCAGCTGGCCCTGAGGCAGTTCCTCCTTCCCGACCTGACCCGGGCCGGGGTGACTCCGGTGGTCGAGACCCTGGCCTCCAACCCGACACAGACCGCCACCACCAATGCCCAGGCGCCCCTCGTGGTGCAGAAGCTGAAAGCCGCCGGCGTCTCGTCGGTCATCCCGCTCATCCCTTTCAACGCCTTCGTGCCGGTCCTCGAGGCAGAGACCCAACAGAACTACTTCCCCAAGCTCCTGCTCTCGGACTACGAGGACTCCATCGAGTCCTCCCTGGGCCTGATCCCGATCCCCTTCGAGAAGGCGCTCAACGGCCAGGAGGCGATCACCACCGAGACCCTGGGAGGGGTCGACGATGCCAGGCCCGAGAGCCAGGGCGGCTACGACCCGGGGGTCCGGAGCTGCTACACGGCATGGCACAAGGCGTACCCCAAGCCGGTGGCCGGGGCGGCAACGGCCTACATCGAGGAGCAGGGCCCGATCCAGGCGTGGTGCACAGTGATCCACCTGTTCGCCACGGCGGCGCGGGACGCGGGTCCCAACTTGAACCGTCGCACCTTCGTCGAAGCCATGTCGCGCGTCAACAACTTCGCCGGCGGGTACTCCCCGATCCTGAGCTTCGCACCGGGGAAGTACTACGGCCCCATCGAGTACCAGGTGGTCGAGCTCCACAACAACGTCCCGCCCTCACCGGCTTGCCGGCTGACGCCGACAGGAAAGCCCCAAGGCACGTGCTGGGTGGTAAAGCAGTCGTGGCGTCCCCTGCCACCGGGCTGAAAAGGTTCTGAGGGGCCGCCCCAGCTCCGCACCGGATCGGCGCGGCGGCCTACACCTGGTGGTCAGCCGGCCGGCGACGCCGGCCCGAACGGCTTGTCCCCGCGGAGGGTCACCCGGTGGGCCAGTCGCGCCGCGTCGCCGTAGTCGTCCAGCGCGTAGTGCAACGTGGCCCGGTTGTCCCAGAAGGCCACCGAGCCCGGCGCCCATCGGAACCGGCAGGTGTACTCGGGTCGCTCGCAGTGCCGGTAGAGCATGCCGAGCAACGCGCTGCTCTCGTTCTCCGAGAGCCCCAGCACGGTCTGGGTGAAGTGGGCGTTGACGAACAGCCCGTTCCTGTGGTTCTCGGGGTGGGTCCTCACCACCGGGTGGACGGCCGGGAGGAGCCGCTCCCTCCAGGTCCCGTCCCACTGGTAGCCGCCGGCGGCGTCGACCTCGGCGGCGAACCACGGGTCGTGGTGCACGGCCACCAGGCGGTCGCAGAGATCCCGGACCGGACCGCTGAGACCGTCGTAGGCGTCCTGCAGGCTGGCCCACATCGTGTCACCGCCGACCGCCGGGGCGTCGACCATCGACAGGATCGACCCGAGGGGCGGGGTGTCGAGGAACGTCACGTCCGTGTGCCACCAGTTCGCCCGGTCCTTTCGACCGTCGATGGCCAGGACGTGCGGGTGCCCTTCGATGGCCGGGATCACGGGATGCCCCTCAGTCACCGTGCCGAACTGAGCCGCGAAGGCCGCCTGGGACTCGGGCGTGAGCTCCTGATCCCGGAAGAACACCACGTGGTGCTCGTTGAGGGCCGCCCGGACGGCCAGCACCTCGGAATCGCCGAGCGGTCGGGACAGGTCCAGACCTCCGATCTCGGCCCCGATCAACGGAGAGAGAGGGCGGACGTCCAGGCTGGCAAGCACGGCCACGAGGGCAATTGTGGCCCAACTCGGGCAGATGGACAACACGCCGCCGCTGCCGCCCCTGCCGCCGCGGCTCCCCGTATGGTGGGGTGGGACGCTCCGGCCCTGGACCGCACCTCTTGGACCCGTCGGCCGGAAGGAGGGAACAGAACGTGGCAGCCACCGGTGGGGACGTACCCAGGCGGCGGAACTACTCGCCGTGGTACCAGTGGATGGTCCGCCTGTCCGAGACCGGGCACGAGGATCCGCTCTCGGCCGTCGCCGGGGATGCGAAGTCCCTCGAAGCCTGGCGCCAGCGCTGCCGGGCGCGCCTTGAAGACCTCCTCGGTCAGTTCCCGACCAGGGTGCCCCCCGACCTCGAGACCCTCGAGACCGTCCGCTGCGACGGCTACTGCAGGGAGAAGGTGGTCTTCGACACCGAGCGGGACATGTCGGTGCCGGCGTACCTGCTCGTTCCCGACGACCGGCTCCTGCCGGGGGCGGCGGTGCTGGCCGTGCACGGCCACGGACCGGGCAAGTCCCAGGTCTGCGGACTGGAGGCCACCGAGACCCCGAACGGTGACTACGCCCTCCAGCTCGTCCGGCGCGGGTACGTCGTCCTGGCACCCGACCTCAGGTGCTTCGGGGAGCGGGCCGACTGGAACCCCCCTGACCACTACGGGTGCGACACGAACCTGGTCCACGCCACCATGGCCGGCTGGAACCCACTCACCCAGAACCTCTGGGACCTCTCCCGGAGCCTGGACGTCCTCTCCGAGCACCCCTTGGTCGACCCTTCCCGCATCGGTGTGGTCGGCCTGTCCTACGGCGGGACGCTGTCGCTCCTCCTGGCGGCCTGGGACCCCCGGGTGGCAGCATCCGTCGTCAGCGGGTACTTCTCGTCGTGGGCCGAGTCCCACCGCGTCCCGTGGAACATGTGTGGCTCCCAGGTGCTCTGGGGCATGCTGGGTCACCTGGAGCACGTCGACCTGGGAGCCCTGGTGGCGCCCCGCCCGCTCCTGGTCGAGACCGGGACCGACGACATGCTGTTCCCCCTGGCCAGCGCCAGCGCGTCGATGGGTGAGCTCCGGGCTGTCTACGCCCGGTTCGGGGCCTCCGAGCACCTGGCACACGACGTCTTCCCCGGCGGGCACCAGTGGCACGGGGAAGCGGCCTACCCGTTTCTCGACCGCTGGCTGAAGCACGGCACTCCGACCCGGCGCTAGCCCGAGCCGGCACCCGGCCGACCCCGCACCCGGTGACGTCGATCAGGTCGGAGCCAGCAGGCCGGCCGACGCCGGGTCGAGGAAGAGCGTCGTTCCCGGCGCCCGGCGCAGGGCCGAAGCGGGGCAGGCGGTGGAGATCGGTCCTTCGACCGCGTCCCGGACCGGTCTGGCCTTGCGCTCCTCGGGAACGACGGCCAACACCCGGGTCGCCCGGAGGAGGGCGGGAATGGTGACGGTCACCGCCTCGGACGGCACGGCGTCAATGTCGGGGAAGTGGCCCTCGTGGACCTGCTGGAGCCGGCAGGCTTCGTCCAGCTCGACGACCTTCAAGTCGACCGGATCGTCGAAGTCGGCCACACCCGGGTCGTTGAACGCCAGATGGCCGTTCTCCCCGATGCCGAGGCAGCAAAGGTCCAGGGGGTTCGTGGACAGCAGTTCGGCGTACCGGTCGCACTCGACCCGCGGATCACCCAGGCCGTCGATGAGGTGGGCGCTGCGAGGGTGGACGCGGTCGACGATCCGCTCGGTGATCCACCGCTGGAAGCTGGCCGGGTGGTCCGGTCCCAGGCCGACGTACTCGTCCATGTGGTACACCTCGACGTCGTCCCAGGGCACGTCAACCGTAGCCACCAGTCGCTCGACGAAGGCGAGCTGCGAGTTCCCGGTGGCGAACATGGCGTGGGCCACACCGCGGGCGGCCACGGCGGCACGCAACTGTGCGGCAGCCTCGTCGGCGGCCGCTCCGGCCATCGCCCCGGTGCCGCCGTAGATCCTGACATCGAGCGTCCCCGCGGCCCTGATCTCCACCGGATCCATGGTGGGATGCTACGTCAAGGTCCCCCGGCTCCCCGTGTCCAGTCGGCGACCCCCGGCCACCGGCGGGTCCTTACCCGTTCGCCATCCCCACGACGTCGGTCACGCCCTGGCCACCCAGGGACCCGGCGAAGGTGGCGTTCCCGAAGCCGAACACCCCGCCGTCTGAGGCCACCTCCCAGTAGCCGCCGCCTGTCGGGGTGGCGGCCATACCCACCACCGGGGCGTTCAAGGGGTGACCGCCGGTCGAACCGTGGAAGGGGACACCGAAGCTGAAGATGCCCCCGTCCGAGGCCACCTCCCAGTAGCCCCCGGTGGGGTCCACGGCCATGCCCACCACCGGCTTGTAGAGAGGCTTGCCCCCCATGGATCCCAAGAACGGGGTCCCCGGACCGAAGGCGAACAGCCCACCGTCGGAGGCGACCTCGTAGTAGCCCCCCGACGGAGTCTCAGCCATGCCCACCACCGGCTTGTTCAAGGGCTTGCCTCCCATCGAGCCGTAGAAGGTGGCCCCGGGACCGAAGGCGAAGATCCCTCCGTCGGAGGCGACC
>JAJYWF010000116.1 GCA_021791635.1 Actinomycetes bacterium | reverse complement strand
GGCCGACGGGGGGATCTTCAGCTTCGGGAACGCCGGCTTCTACGGGTCGATGGGCGGCCACACCCTGAACCAGCCCGTCGTCGCCATGACCGCGACTCCCACAGGTCAGGGCTACTGGGAGGTGGCGGCCGACGGGGGGATCTTCAGCTTCGGGAACGCCGGCTTCTACGGATCGATGGGCGGTCACCCGTTGGAGCAGCCTGTCGTCGGCATGGCCACGACTCCCACAGGTCAGGGCTACTGGGAGGTGGCGGCCGACGGGGGGATCTTCGCCTTCGGGAACGCCGGCTTCCACGGATCGATGGGCGGTCACACCTTGAACCAGCCCGTCGTCGCCGTGGCGTCCACATCGACAGGTCTGGGCTACTGGGAGGTGGCGGCCGACGGTGGGATCTTCGGATTCGGCGACGCCACTTTCTACGGGTCGATGGGCGGAATGCCTCTCGAGGCTCCCGTGGTCGGGATGGCCGCCACCTGAGCGCCGCCGGCCCGCGGCCATGCGATGGGGCTCCCCGGGCGGTACGCGAGCCAGGCTGGGTGAGGGAGGTCCAGGAGGCCGCCTCACCAGTGGGGGCGTCGGATCCGCTCGGTGACCGGCGGGCTCGGTCGGGTCACCGAAGTCGAAGGATGGTCCCCACCGTCGGGATGGCCCAGCAGCACCGTACCGAACAGGCGCCAGCCATCGGGCACCCCGAGCCCGGCGAGCACGGCGTCCTCGTTGCGGAAGTTCCCGAGGAAGCACGCTCCCCATCCGAGGTCCACGGCCCCGAGCAGCACGGCCATGGTGGCGAACGCGGCGTCTCCGAACCAGTAGGGAACGGGCCAGAACTCCGGGCCACCCCCGAGCGCCGATCCTCCTTTGTCGGGATCCTGGTACCGGCGCACGTACGTGTCGGGCCGGGCGAGGGAGAGGGCCACGACCGGCGCCCGTGACATTCCAGGCCAGCGTGACGACCGAGCTCGCCACTCGGCGCTGGTGGCTCGCTCCCAGTAGCCGGCGGTCTCCTCGGGTCCCGCCATCCACACCCAGGAAGTTCCCCGGGCGTTGCCGGCACTGGGGGACCGCAGGCTGTCGGCCAGCAGCGCGACGACCAGATCGGGGTCCAAGGGGCGGTCCGAGAAGCTCCGGACCATGCGACGCCGGCGGATGGTGTCTCTCAGCTCCACGGCTCCTCGCCTCCTCCGCCGCTCTCCTGGGGCCACGCCGGCCCCGGCGGGCGGGAATGTTGACCAAGCTGGTAGGGTTTCAATGGGACAGAGCCAGTCAGCGGGCCGGTCGCCCGCACCCCTGCCGTGGAGGAACATCATGCCAAGTCCGAGAGAGCTCCTGAACCAGGTCAAGGCGGTCATCACCGAAGTCCAGCCCGACGAGGCCCAGGCCCACCTGGGACAGGCCGTCTTCCTGGACGTCCGGGAGCCCGACGAGTACCAGCAGGGAGCATTGCCCGGCGCTGTCCACCTCCCGCGGGGACATCTGGAGTTCCAAGTGGAAGGCCGCATCCCCGACAAGTCGGCCAAGGTGGTGATCTACTGCGCCGGGGGCACCCGCTCGGCCTTCGCCGCCAAGACGCTGGCCGACCTGGGCTACACCGACGTGGTGTCGATGGTAGGGGGTTTCAACCGGTGGAAGGACGAGGACCGGCCGTGGAGCACGCCCCAGGCGCTGAGCGCCGACCAGCGGAACCGCTACCAGCGCCACCTCCTGATGCCGACGGTGGGGGAGGCGGGTCAGCTGAAGCTCCTCGACTCCAAGGTCCTGCTCCTGGGGGCCGGGGGGCTGGGCTCGCCGGCCGCCCTCTACCTGGCGGCGGCGGGGGTCGGCACGCTCGGCATCGTGGACATGGACGTGGTGGACGAGTCCAACCTCCAGCGCCAGATCCTCCACAACATGGATCGCATAGGTGAGCGCAAGGTGGACTCGGCCAAGAAGACGATCACCCTGCTCAACCCCGACGTCAACGTCGTGGGCTACGACGTGCGCCTGGGCGCCGACAACGTGCTGGACGTCATCGACGGGTACGACCTGATCGTGGACGGTACCGACAACTTCCCCACCCGCTACCTCTTGAACGATGCCTCACTGGTGAAGCGGATCCCAGTGGTGCACGGCTCCATCTTCCAGTTCGACGGACAGGTCACGGTGTTCGATCCGTACAACGGGCCGTGCTACCGGTGCCTCATCCCCGTCCCGCCCCCGGCCGACCAGGCGCCGTCGTGCGCCGAGGCTGGGGTACTGGGGGTCCTACCGGGGATCGTGGGGTCCATCCAGGCCGTCGAGGCCATCAAGATGCTCCTCGGCCTGGGTGAGCCGCTGGTCGGCCGGCTCCTGGCCTACGACGCCCTGGACGAGTCGTTCCGGACCTTCAACGTGCGCCGGGACCCGGCGTGCCCGGCCTGCGGTCCCGACGCCGGCGAGATCGTCATCGCCGAGTACGACGACCTCTGCATGCCTCACGCCCACTGAGCGGCGGTCCCGACGTCACCGAGCCAGGTGGCGTGGCGAGGGGCCAGGTCAGCCGCCGTTGCCGGCCTTCACGTATGTGCGGCACGGCTGACCCCTGAGCGCTCCGCAGGCTGGATCGGGGACTGTGGCCGGCGGAGCCAGCCCGGGTACGACGGAGAGGACCAGGGACGACGGTGTCTTCCCTCCCAGGCTCACGGTGTCGGTCACCTGATCTTTCGTCTTGTACGTTGTGAACGCCCACTGAGGACGTGTGCCCCCCGGGGCACTGACCGTCACCCGGATGCGGGCTCCCTTCACGAACACGAACCCGATGGGATCGATCGGTACCCGCACCAGGGTGTACTGGTCCTTCGGGAGGGGCGACGCTGTGGCCGCCAGGTAGGTGGGCACCGGGTGGGTGGGCGTGGAGGCCACCGGTGTGAGGGTCCGGTCACTGGCCCGCAGGAAGCCCGACTGCACGTACATCTCCTTCGTGCCTGTGGGCATGACCTCGGACACCGTGGCCTGGAGGTCGGTGTCTGTGGCCGTGGACTTCAGGTCCAGGTTCAGGCTGGCCGGTCCGACCACCACTTCGTCGGCGGGCAGCGGCGGGGTGACGAAGCCCAGCCCCTCGGAGCCTTTGATCGGCGTCCAGTCGTAGTTCGGCTGGGCTCCGAACGATGTGCTGCCCGGCGGTGTGATGTCGGTGGCCGGCCTCGCTGTCGGTGTCGGCTTGAACGTCACTGTGCTCTGCGTCGACGGGGGAGATGTCGCGAGCGCCCCGGCGGTGCCCAGGTCCAGCGTGGTGGCGACCGATGCCGGCGGCGGCCACGATGTGAAGCCGGCCGACCACATCGGCTGGAACGCCCCGGGTCCCACTGTTCCGCCGCCGTTGTCGAACAGGACGGTGATGCGCTTGTTGGCCGCTGAGTACGCGGCACGGTCGGCGGCCACTGTGGGGTTTGTGTACTGGAGCGGTGGGAGCGTCTCGGAGGGAGCGCCGTTCGCTATGTACTGGTACAGGACGCTCGACAGGCCGGCGACGGCGTCCTGCGCCGCCGACGTCGGCTGGTCGGCCACGTAGAGGTCCAGGAACTCGATCCACCGGGTCAGGGCCCCGGGCCCGATCGAGTCGATGTGGACCCCGTTCACCATGGTGACCCACACTGTGGGATCGCCGTTGAGGGCCGGGATCATGTTCGGCCACTGCGGGCCGGTCTCTGTGTCCTGGAGCGCACCCGACAGGAACACCGGCACGTTCACCCGGGCGGCCCAGACGGTGTCGGAGCGGGAGTTGTACAACGCCGGTGTGCGGTGGGAGCCCCTCTGGATCAGGACCCCGAGTGTCTGTTTCTGGAGCTTGAGGTGCTGGTTGGCCAGGCACTGCTGTGTCCCGTCTTCGATGAGCTTCTTGGCGTAGGCGGCACCGCCTGTGGGGGCGGGCTGGGCTGTCGCCTCTCTCTGGGCGAGCCAACCGGCGGCGAAGCCCGTGTTGAACATGCCCCCGGGGAAGCCGGTCGAATACAGTGTTGTGGTCGTGCTCATCGGGGCGATGGCCGCCAGGTCGGGCGGCCGGGTCCCGGCGGTGAAGAACTGGGAGATCCCCGAGAAGGAGATGCCCACCAGCCCCACCTTGTGGTGCAGCACCCAGGGCTGGGAGCCGACGATCTGGACGGCGTCGTAGCCGTCGAACGTGTTGGGCAGGCCGAACAGGTCGAACCACCCGCCCGAGCATCCGGATCCCCGCATCTGCAGGCTGACGCTGGCGAAGCCGAGCAGCGGGGCCAGGGCCGAGCCGACGGCCGTGGCCGAGCTGGGGAGCAGTGTCTTTGTGATGGACGGTGTGGACGGGGACTCGATCTCCTTGATCAGTGTCCCCGGACCGGCGATCGGGTAGCCCGAGTCCTCGATCACCGTCGGGAACGGGCCCTGTGTGATCGTCTTCCCCGGTGGCAGCCGCACCGTCGCCGCCAGCTCGATGCCGTCACGCATGGTGATGTAGTTCAAGCCGGCGTGGAGGTGCTGGTCCGCGTAGAAGCTCGGTGGCGGTGGCGGTGTTGTGGCTCCGAGCACCGAGAAGCGGGGACTGACGGCGACCGTCCGGCCGTCGCTGCCGCGCAGCTGGTACCCCGGGCCGGGCGTCAGTGTCCGAAGGACCAGGCTCCCGTAAGTCGATGTGGCCGTGCCCTGGCCCACCACGACATCCTGGGCATTGACCAGGGTCATGTGCTCGCCGGGCGTCGCGCCCTCCTCGTAGGCGTCGCCGATGGACCCTCGTGCGGTGAACGGCGCCGGCGCCGGCAACGCGGCGACGCCGACCATGGGCTGGTCCAAGTGCTGTCCGCCCATGGAGCCGGCGAAGTGGGCCGAGCCGAAGGCGAAGATCCCCCCGTCGGCGGCCACCTCCCAGTAGCCCCCGCCTGTGGGGGCAGCGGCCAGACCGACCACCGGGGCGTTCAAGTGCTGCCCGCCCATCGATCCGTAGAACTGGGCCGACCCGAAGGCGAATATCCCCCCGTCGGCGGCCACGGTCCAGTAGCCC
>JAJYWF010000115.1 GCA_021791635.1 Actinomycetes bacterium | reverse complement strand
CTGGCCCGCAGCACCCCGAGAATGACGCGCCACTCCTCGTCGTCGTCGTCGGACTCGGCGGCCGCCGCGCCCGCCGCCTCGAACTCGGCGCCCTTGTGGACCAGCAGCGTGGCGTCTCCACGGTCGTCGACGATCAGGGTGGGGCCGACCGCTCCGGTGCCATCGGTGTCGGGCCAGCACAGGGCCTCTTGGGTGCACCACCAGTAGTCCTCGAGGGACTCACCCTTCCAGGCGAACACCGGCACACCCTTGGGGCTGTCCGGCGTGCCGTCGGGACCTACGACCGCCGCGGCAGCGGCGTGGTCCTGGGTGGAGAAGATATTGCAGCTGGCCCAGCGCACTTGGGCGCCGAGCGCCGTGAGGGTCTCGATGAGCACGGCCGTCTGGACCGTCATGTGGAGCGATCCGGTGATCCGCGCTCCGGCCAGCGGTTGGGATGGAGCGAACTCCTCTCGCATTGCCATGAGGCCGGGCATCTCGTGCTCCGCCATCTCGATCTCCTTGCGACCGAAGTCGGCCAAGGAGAGGTCGGCCACTTTCCAGCCTGGGTGGTCGTGGTCGGTTGCAGTCATCTGGGCTCCTGTCAAGCGTCGGGGGAAGATCGCACTCGGTGGCTGGGCTGAGAGGACAGCCCGCGTGGGGCGAGGCACGCCGTTGCCGCACGCCGATCCGGCGCGTACAGCCTGACAACGCCATGCGTCGGCACCGGACGCCGGCACTCCCCAACCATTCACGTGGGTCTCCATCATGCCACGCCGCCCACTGGGCGTACTCCACCATTCCGCGTTCTGGGACGACTGAGTGCGTAGCATCGCACCATGCTGTGGTCACGGTCCGGTGACGGAGCGGTTGGGGGGTGGCGATCGGTGGCGTCCGTGCTGGTCGCGTCGATGACGGTCGCCGTGGGTCTGGCCGCCTGCGGGGGCTCGGCCAGCTCCGCCGGCTCGGCCGGCACAGGCGCCGACCGAGCAGAGCCGCTCGTCTCGCCGGCTCCGGCGCACCCTCTCCTGGCCACCCGGACCGGGACGAATTGGGGGTTCGGTGTCCCCGGCGCGCCGGCATGCAACCCCCTCGGGGGCCAGAGCTGCATGCTCCCGTTCCCGAGTGACTACTACAGCGTCCCCGACCCAGGCACGGCCTCGGGCCGACGGATCGACATCCCCCTCGACGCCATGCCCGCCAACGTCCAGGGCATCCACATCGACCCGACCACATGGGATGCCAACGACGGCTTCTCACCCGGGTCCACCATCGAAGTCCAGGTCCCCTACCTCAACCAGGCCGCCTCGAAGATCGTGAACCAGTACCAGATCGCCGGATCCCTGAGCGCCGACTCTCCGGTCGTCCTTCTCGACGCCACGACCGGGAGACGGTTGGCGTGGTGGGGCGAGATCGACGCCCGGAACCCGTTCCCCTCCAGCGCCCTCCTCATGATCCACCCGGCCGCCGACCTCCCCGAAGGGGACCGGATCGTGGTGGCGTTGCGGAACCTGCGGGACGGGGCCGGCGGCCTGCTCTCCGCCACCGGGGAGTTCGCCCGGGTGTTGGCCGGCGCTTCCACCACAGGTGCCGGAGGAGCACCACTGGTGGCTCACGAGAAGCGGGTGCTGGCAATGTTGCAGCGAGATGCCGGCGTCGGTACCCAAGGCCTGTACCTCGCCTGGGACTTCACCGTCATCAGCAGGTCGAGTCTCACCGGCCCGGTCCTGGCCATGAGGAACGCCGCCATGTCCGCCCTGGGGTCGGGTGTGCCGAGCTACACGGTGACCAAGGTGACCGACCTCTCACGGTCGGCCAACGGGGGAAGGACCATCGCCCGCCAGGTGGTGGGGACCTTCGACGTGCCGGACTTCTTGAACGGGCCGAGCGGCGACCAGTCCGCCACCCTCAACCTGGGCTCCGACGGCCTCCCCCAACAGTTGCCCGGCAACGTGGAGCACGCGCTCTTCTCCTGCCTGATCCCCCGCTCGGTCGACGCTGCTCCTGGATCGGCGGGACAGAAGGTGACGCCTGGGCGTCCCGTCCTCTACGGCAAGGGGCTCTTCTCGGTGGCCACACAGATGGACGCTGTAGGCGTGCGTGACGGTGCCGACGCCTACGGGCAGGTGTTGTGCTCGACCAACGCTCTGGGCCTCGACGGGAACGACGTGATCACCGATGCCGGGCTGTTCGCCGACCTCTCGGCGTTCCCCGCGCTTCCCGACCACCTCATGCAGGCCATGATCGACGACCTCTACCTGGGACGCCTCCTGGGCAGCGCCAAGGGTTTCGCATCGAATGCGGCTTTCCGGTCCAAGGTATCGAAGGGATCGAAGTCGGTCTCGATGATCGACACCTCCGAGCCCCTCACCTACTACGGCAACAGTGAGGGCAGCCTGATCGGGGGAGCGGTGACGGCGATCTCCACCGAATGGCGCCGGGCCGTGCTGGGGGTGCCTTCGATGAACTACTCGATCCTGCTGCCCCGGAGCGTCGATTTCTCGCCCCTGTACCCGTTCTTCGACCAGAGCTACCCGAACGAGCAGACACAAGAGCTCGTCTTGGTGCTTCTCCAGATGCTCTTCGATCGTGGGGAGACCGACGGCTACGTCGAGCAACTCACCACCCACCCGTTGCCCGGGACGCCGCCGCACCAGGTCCTCTTGCAGATGGCGTTCGGGGACCACCAGGTCTCGAACTTCACGACCGAGATCGAAGCTCGGACCTTGGGCGCGGTCGTCCACCAGCCGACGTTGCCGTCCGGACTGGTCTCGGGGAACCCCTTCTACGGGCTTCGGGCAGCGCCGGCCACCAGCACGGCGTGGGCCACGCTCTACGTCTGGCAGGACCCGCACGTCCCGCCGCCACCGCTCACGAACCAGCCGCCGACGGCCGGCATCGACCCGCATGATTTCATTCCCCGCAGCCTTCCCACAGCCCAACGCCAGCTCACGACATTCCTGGCGACCGGGTCGGTTCCCGACGTCTGCGGTCACGCTCCGTGCCAGACGACCGTGACGAGCGCGGTGCACCTCCCTCATCCCACGCCGTAGCTCTCTTCGACCCACGCCGTAGCTCTCTTCGACCCGCTCCCGACCCTACCCGGAGACCGATCGCCACCGACCCGTCCCCGCCTATCGAAGGGTCGGCGGGGTGAGTGCACCAATAGGGGTGTAGGGTGGCAGTGCCTTCGGCAGTGAGGGTTCGGAAGAGCAATGTCTCTGTCCAGAGCCGTGATGCTGCCCGCCGGTGGAGCCCTATCCGCCGGCGAAGGCGTCCTCCTTGCGACAGCGACTGGTCGGGGCGTCTCGGGACGTCCGACCACGAACCGGTCCCGGCGTCGAGCCGGTGCCGGTCGGATGCACCTGATCCCAGGAGGTTGCCATGTCGTCGAGGTCCCGGAGTGTCCGAGGAGCGGTCCGTCGTGGTGTGATCCCAGTCGTCGTCGTGACCAGCATGGCCCTTTTCACCTTGGGCGTGGTGGCCGGAACGGCGGCCGACGCCTCGCCGGTGGTGACGGCGCCCACACTGGGAGCTGCCGCGCCCTTCGCCGTCCTGGCCCACACGACGGTGACCAACACCGGGGCCTCCGTGGTGTCGGGTGACCTGGGCGTGTACCCGACACGGGCAGTCACGGGCTTCGTCACAAGTACGACAAGGGGTGCCGGGACGGTCGTGAACGGCAAGCAGTACCTGGGCACAACAACGGTGGCCAAGCCGGCGCAGGCCGCCCTCTCGGTGGCCTACACAGCAGCCATGGCTGCTCCGGCGACAAAGACAAAGACAGTCACCGGCAAGAACCTGAGCGGCATGAAGTTGGACGCCGGCGTGTACACGTCGACGAGCGCCTTGGCCCTCACAGGGGTGCTCACCCTCACAGGTTCGGCCAGCTCGGTCTTCATCTTCCAGGCCGCATCCACGCTGATCACCGGCACCGGCAGCTTGGTGGTGCTCGACGGCGGGGTCCAGGCCTGCAACGTCTTCTGGCAGGTGGGCTCGGCGGCCACCTTGAAGACGGGTTCGAAATTCATCGGGACCGTCATGGCCTACGCCACAGCCTCCCTGACAAAGACAGTCACCGTCACAGGGCGGATCCTGGTGAAGACCGGTGCGGTCACCCTGCTGACAGACCACGTGACCGAGGCGGCGTGTGCGGAGACAACGACCACCACGTCACCCACCACGACGCCTCCTACCGTGCCGACGACGGTCGGGACCACCCACACGACGCCGACCACGACGCCGACCACGGCGCCGACGACCGTCGGGACCTCCCACACGACGCCGACCACGACGCCGACCACGGCGCCGACGACCGTCGGGACCTCCCATACGACGCCGACCACGCCGCCGGCCACCTCGCCGGTGACCGTGTCGACATCGGTCCCCTCCAGCGCGGCCGTGTCGGTCGTGGTCCCCACAGCGCACACCGGTGAGCCGTGGGCCGGTTGGCTCTACTGGCTGGTCGTCGCCTCGCTGGGGGCTCTCGGGTTCGGGCTGTTGGCGGACCGCCTACGCCGTCGCCGGCTCGGTCGCGGCTGAGCCGGCGGCCAGCGGGACCGGGCGGCCCAGGCTCCAGCTGAACGTCTCGGGTATGGCGTCGAGGCCGATGGGCTGGGCCAGGTCGGCCACCGTGGGCCCCACCCGGTCGGCAACCTCCTGGAGCAGTGCACCGTCGAACCCGTAGAGCCCGACGGCGTTGGAACCGAGCATCGCCCGCACGTCGTCTTCGGGGAGCCCGCCGAACACGTGAGCCAGCACCTGGCGGTGGACCGGTGCCGCCCCTTCCAGGTGGGGGTAGTCCGATCCCCACATGATCCGGTCGACACCGATCTCGTCTCTCATCTCGGCTTCGTAGCGCTTCATGAGCGAGCCGCCCAGCCACACCTGGTGCTCGACGTACTCGCCCGGTCGGTGACGCAGGTACGAGCGGATCGGCGCGCCGCCGTGGGTGTCGAAGAAGTACTCCATGTCCCGGACCAGCGACGGCAGCCACTGCACGCCGTTCTCGGTGACTGCGATCCTGAGGTTCGGGTGGCGGTCGAGCACGCCACCCAAGATCA
>JAJYWF010000030.1 GCA_021791635.1 Actinomycetes bacterium | reverse complement strand
GGGACGCTCCGGCACAGCACGATGACCAACAATATCCACTTCGCATTGCGGACGCGCTGGTGTGATGCACCAGGGTACCGGACACCGCCTACATGGTGGAGGGCGCGGTGGTCGTGTTCGAGGTGCTCAGCCCGACCTCCGGGCGCACCGACCGGATCGTCAAGCTGCGCGAATACCGCGCCGTGCCCTCTATCCGCCGCTACGTCATCCTGGAACATGCCGGCATCGGCCTGACCGTCCTTGCCCGCGCGGACGCCGGGGCGGACTGGACCGCGACCGCGCTCACGGCCGGGGACACGCTCGCACTGCCCGAACTCGGCATCGAAATCCCGGTCGTCGCCTTCTACGAAGGCGTCGATCTGCCCGATTCCGGCGCCGAAACCGGCAGCGACGGCGCGCCGCCGCTCACCCCGCCCCCCGGTTGATCCGCCGGATCGTCGCCGTGGTGCTGTGGCCGGCCTCCAGGTCGATCAGCCGCACCTCCCCGCCATGGGCGCGCACGATGTCAGCGCCCACCACCTGGTCGAGGCGGTAATCGGCGCCCTTGAACAGCATGTTCGGCAGCAGCGCGCCGATCAGCGCCTCCGGCGTGTCCTCCTCGAACAGCACCACCCGATCGACGGCCGCGATCGAGGCCATCACCGTCGCCCGCGCCATCTCGTTCTGCACCGGCCGGTCAGGCCCCTTCAGCCGGCGGACGGAGGCGTCGCTGTTCAGCCCCACCACCAGCCGGTCGCACGCCGCCCGCGCGCGCCCCCACCCCTCCCCCGACCACCGATGCCCAGATTGCCCGCGTTCCCGAGGTGAAGAGCCAGGGGAGCAGGGGGAGCAACGCCCCCACGGCGAAAGTCACGAAGGAGGAGACTGCGGCCAGAAAGGGCGAACCGAGCTGGGCCGGATTGATCCCCAGTTCTTCGCGGGCGTGGGTCTGCAAGGCCAACTCGGGGCTTCGCATCATCTCTCCGGCCAGCTCCCGGGCCGCTGTAGGGTCCACCCCCCGTTTCTCGTAGATGGCCGTCAGCTCGCGACGCTCTGCTTCGGGGCTCTTGCGAATGGCCTGTCGCTCCACGTCCAGCTCACGCTCTAAGAGCTCCTGCTGGGCCCTCATCGAGACATACTCGCCAGCAGCCATCGAGAACGCCCCGGCCACGAGCCCGGCCAGCCCCGAGATTCGAACCACGTCACCGGCCGGGTGCGCACCGGCGACACCGAGGATTAAAGAGACGTTCGTCACCAGTCCGTCGCTCACACCGAACACCGCCGCCCGAGTCCAGCCCCCCTGGACGTCACGATGGTGCTCATCCCCGGTCAATTGACGCCTGCTCGTCATCGGCCACGAGCGTAGCGACGCCAATCCTCCGGTCGCGCCTGAAAGACTGTCCCCCATGCCCCAGCACCAGTGGATGGACAAGTCACAGCCCCAGACTCTCCAGGCGGCCGTCCTGTTCTCGTACCTCAACGCCGCCCTGGCGATTCTCTCGTTCCTGGCCCTTGGGTCAGGTCTCTCCCTCATCCTCGTGCTCCTGGCCGGAGCGGCCTACGGCATCGCCAACGATCGACGGTGGGCATACTGGGCGGCCGCCGTACTGGCGGTCTTGTACCTGCTCTCCCAACTCGTCGAGCTGATGCTCGGGAGCGGGTTCGGAGGGTTGATCAGCCTCGTCTTCGCCGGAGTGCTCCTGGCCCTGCTCCTCCATCCTCAGAGCCGCACGTACGAGCGCATCTGGTTCCACTGACGCTTGGCCCGCAGAGTGTCGCGGGCAGGGTCACCTGATCTAACGTGCGTGCAACGTCGGCGCGACGGTGGCAGCGGGCGATCTCCCTCGCCCGGTCATACGGTGTGGCGGCGCGATCGACAACACGAAAGGAAGGCAACGTGAGCACCACCGTGGACGGGGTCGAGGGTTTCAGCCAGCTGGTGGGAACCCACTTGGGGTTCAGCGATTGGGTTCACATCGACCAGGAACGGGTAGACCTTTTCGCTGACGCCACCGGCGATCACCAATGGATCCACGTCGATCCCGAGCGCGCCAAGGGAGGACCTTTCGGAGGTCCCATCGCCCACGGATACCTCACGTTGTCGCTCGCCCCGGTCCTGCTCGGTCAGGTCCTCACGGTGCAAGGTGTCTCGTTCGGCGTCAACTACGGCTGCAACAAGGTCCGCTTTCCGGCGCCCGTCCCCGTCGGTTCCACACTTCGTCTCGGAGCCGAAGTCGGTGGGGTTGAGCTCGTCGAAGGTGGTGTGCAGGTGAGCCTCGAGCTCACGTTCGAGGTGCGTGATGCCACCAAGCCGTCTTGCGTCGCTCAGGTCGTCTACCGCTATTACCGCTAGCAGAAGCGCAGATCGAGCAGCGAGGGCACGACGGGCGATGAGTGAGACGCCCCTGCCCTCTGGTGCGGCCAAGACGGCCCATGTCCGCTCCATGTTCGATGCCATAGCTCCCCGCTATGACCTCGTGAACCGGATCATGAGCCTTGGACTGGACCAGCGATGGCGGCGGCGGACCGTCTCCGCTCTGGCTCTGGCGCCGGGTTCGATCGTTCTGGATCTGGCCTGCGGCACCGGTGACCTCTCGCTCATGGCCCGTCGCTCGGGCTATCGCACCGTCGGCGTCGACCTGAGCCTCGGCATGCTCACCGTCGGGTTGTCCCGTCACACCACCGAACCCGGCGACGCCGGTGTGGTGCAGGGTGATGCCGCACGTCTCGGACTGGCCACGGCTTCCTTCGACGGCGTGGTCTGCGGGTACGCACTTCGGAACTTCACCGACCTGTCGGCGTCGTTCAAGGAGATGGCCCGGATCCTGCGTCCGGGGGGCCGCCTCGCCGTTCTCGAGGTGGCCGCACCCGAGCATGGGCTCGTCCTCACGGGGTACCGGGTGTGGTTCGAGCACGTCGTCCCGTTTCTCGGAGGGGTCCTGTCCGACCCCGATGCCTACCGCTACCTCCCCCGTTCGGTCGCCTACCTGCCCGACGAGGTGGGTCTGCGAAGGATGCTGTGGGCGTCCGGGTTCACGATGGTCGGACGTCACCTCCTCGACGGCGGCCTGAGCCAGCTCGTCACCGCCACGCGGGCCGGCATACCCACCCCCGCCTCCGCCGGCGACCCCGAACGACAGAGGCCTTCGCCATGACCCTGGAAACCTGGCCCTCCCCTCACTCCGTCAACGCCGTCACCGTCGCCCTCGAGGACTCCGAGGAAGTCGACATGCTCGACCTCGCCACTCCCACCGGCGTCGTCTACGCCGGTCCGGAGCTGGCCTTCTCGGGCATCGGCACGGCTGTCCGGCTGGCCCTGCCCCGAGGCCTTTCGGACCCCGAGACCCTCGCTTCGTTGGTGCCATGGCTGGCCGCGGTCCCCCACGACGACCACGTCCACGGCAGCGGCACCGGCACGAAGGTCACGGCTCTCGGGGCACTGGCCTTCGACCCCTCGGCGCCCGGGTGGCTCACCGTGCCCCACGTGCTCTTCGGGCGGGACCGGAACGGACGGCGTTGGGCGACCGTGGTCGGATCGGCTCGGACCCGCGGCCGGGACCCGCTCCAGGTGGTGGCCGACACGGCACGTTCCGCCGCTGCGGAGACCCGTCGACTGGACCCCGGCGGGAACCGTGCCCCCGATCCCCAGACGGTCTCGGTCAGAGCCTTTCCCGACGGCAACGGCTACCGCCGGGCCGTCGCCCGGGCGATCGAGCTGATCGGGACAGGGAGGATCGTCAAGGTCGTCCTAGCCCGTACGGTCGTCGTCGACATCGACCGACCTCCGCGCCTCCATCGGGTGCTGGCTCGCCTGCGCCAGCACGAGCCGGCGTGCACGGTGTTCTCGTTCGGCACCGACGAGGGCACCTTCCTGGGTGCGTCGCCCGAGCTACTCGTCAGGCGCCGAGAGAGCAACGTCACGTCGATGCCGCTGGCGGGCACCATGGCTATAGGGAGCGAGGTCCCTCGAACGCCTTCGGGGAGCGCTCACCCCCTCGAGACTTCCGAGAAGGACCACGCCGAGCACGACATCGTGGTCGACGCCGTGGTGTCCACGCTCCGCGCCTACTGCGATGACGTCGCCCTCCCCGAGGGAACGGTCCTGGTCCAACTGGGCTCGCTCGCCCACCTGGGAACGAGGGTGCACGGCACGCTGCGAACAGGTCACGGGGTCCGCCCGTCAGCACTCGAACTGGCCGCCGCGCTCCATCCGACGCCGGCTGTCGGCGGGTCCCCTCGCCCCGAGGCCCTGGACCTGATCGCCCAGCTCGAACCGGCCTCCCGGGGACAGTGGGCCGGCCCCGTCGGGTGGGTCGACGCCGCCGGTGACGGGGAGTGGATGGTGGGAATTCGTTCGGCCACGATCGTCGGCCAGAGGGTCACCATGACCGCCGGGGCCGGGATCGTCTCGGGATCCGACCCCGATGCCGAGCTGGCCGAGACCACGGTGAAGTTCGGTCCGGTGCTCGCAGCCTGCTGTCCGGGGAGCTCCCCGATCGCCCGGTCGGGCGCCCAGGGACCGCACGAGCACCCGCCGGTCACCTGATCGGGACCCTTCTTCGAGCGTCGCCCGGCTGCGCCGGTGGGACCGCCTGGGTCACGCCCCTTCGCTCGTTCGCGGCGGGAACGGACGCCAGTGGCACCGTCACCGTGAACTTGGAGCCCCGCCCCTGACGTGAGTCCACGGTGGCCGTCCCCCCCAGAGCTTCGGCGATGGCCCGTACGATGGCCAACCCCAAGCCCGTTCCCCGACCTGAGCGGGAGCTGTCCCCCCGGTAGAAGCGGTCAAAGACCCGAGCCGCCTCCTCGGGTCCCATTCCGAGCCCGTCGTCTTCGACCTCCAGCACCCCCATCGGCCCGTCGCGCGACACGGTGACCACGACGTTGGTCCCGGGAGGGTTGTGGGCCAGCGCGTTCCGCACCACGTTGTGGACCACCTGGGGCAGGCGGTCCCGGTCCCCGGCCACGGTGACGGCATCGGGAGCTTGGAGTCGCACCCTCCCACTCCCCCCCGAGGCCAGGGCGTCGTCGACCGCGTCCCGAGCGATCCCGCTCAGATCCACCGGTTCTCGCACCAGTGGCCGCCCCTGGTCCAGCCGGGCGAGCAGCAGCAGGTCATCGACCAATCCGCCCATTCGAGTCGCCTCACCTTCGATCCGGTCCAACGCCCTACGCTGCTCGTCGTGGTCGGGGAAACCGCCCTTTGCCAGCAGCTCGGCGTAACCGCGAATGGACGTGAGCGGCGTACGCAGCTCGTGCGAGGCATCGGCCACGAATTGCCGCAGCCGGGCCTCTGACTCCGATTTCTCGGAGAAGGCGCTCTGGATACGCACCATCATCGTGTTGAGAGCCTCGCCCAGCCGTCCGACTTCGGTCCCGGGATGCCTGACCTCCACCCGGCGACCGAGATCCCCCGAAGCGATGTCCATGGCGGTCCCCGCCATCGTGTCCAGGGGTCGGAGTCCCCGACGGATGGTCCAGAGCGCCAGGATGCACAAAGCGAGGAGCACAGCGAGCGTCACCACCAGCTCTACCCGCACCAGCGACGAGAGCGTGTCGTTCGTCGAGTTGAGCGACAGCGCGCTCACCAGGGTCCCCTGGGGGACCGCCAGAGCCTGGGCCCGGTAGACGAAACCCGAGCGCGGAGGTCCACTGAGTGTGAAGGCATTGGGATCCGGGCGGTAGGCCCCTTCGGCGTGCTGAGCAGCCCGACGTGCAGCCGCGGACGTGTGATGTGACGGGACGGTGCTCACTCGAAGCTGCTTCGGCAGGACCGGTGCCGGGTCGGGCTGGTGTGGAAGCCCTGACGGACGCCTGGCCAGGACCTGTCCACTCTTGCCGACCACGATGACGTACACATCGGGATCGACCCGGTTGTCGATCCCTTCTTCCGTCACCCGCCGGTGATGCGCCGCGCTGTACACCAGGTAGCGGAGGGCCAGGTGCTGGGAAGATGCCAGCTGGGAGTCCAATCGCCCGTAGAGGAACGACCTGAGCGACGTGTAAGTCACGACATCCCCCACCCCCATCGCCAAGACCAGCAGCACCACCATCGTCGCCGTGAGCTTCTGGTACAGCTTCATGCCGTCACCACTCCCTGCGGGCACCGGCGATCACCCACGGGCTGGTGCCATGCGGGGTCGGTCATGATCGAGGCAGGCGCAGCGTGTAGCCGACTCGTCTGACGGTATGGAGGAGCGGTGGGTCGTACTCGTCGACCTTCTTCCTCAGATAGCTGATGTAGGTCTCGACGATGTTGGGGTCTCCGGTGAAGTCGAACCCCCACACCTGGTCGAGCAGCTCGGACTTCGACACCACGCGGCGGGCATTCTCCAGAAGGTACTGGAGCACGTTGAACTCCGTGGCCGTCAGCTCGATCTCCGTGCCGGCGCGCCAGACCTCTCGCGTGTCCACATCCATGACCAGGTCGGAGAACCGGAGCTCGGAGCCTCGGGACTGTTCGTGGCCACTGCGGCGCAAGACCGCCCATACCCGGGCGACGAGCTCGTCGAGGCTGAACGGCTTGGTGACGTAGTCATCGCCGACGCTCAAGCCTGCGACCTTGTCTTCGGTCGCGTCCCTGGCCGTGAGGAACACCACCGGCACCCGGTTCCCGCCCTCACGCAGTCGGCGGCAGACGTCGGTGCCTTCGATGTCGGGGAGCATCACGTCCAGGAGGACCATGTCGAACCGGGTGGACCGGCACAAGTCGAGGGCATCGCTCCCGTTCGACGCCACCCGGACGTCGAACCCCTCAAATCGCAGCGCAGCCGCCAAAAGGTCGGTGATGAGCGGCTCGTCGTCAACGACCAGAACGTTCGGCCGGTCACCCTGCTCGGCTACCGCACCGCGGGCATCCACCGGACCATGATCGCAGAGTTCCCCCCGGCCGCGCCGCCGGTCACCGGCGCTCCCGTCCCGAGGCCTCACCTTCCGGGCGACTCAGTGTGGTCGGCGGGGCTGAGAGCGCCCTGAGATCCAGTGACGCAGACCTTCGACCCATCGCTCGAGGCCCCAGAGGGTGACCAGTCCGAGCGCCTCCACCACGATGGCCGAGGACATCTTGGACTCGCCGGCCACCCGGTCCACGAAGCGGATGGGGATCTCGGTGATCTGCGCTCCGGCCCGCTTGGCCTCGTAGGTCATCTCGATCTGGAACCCGTAGCCCTCGGCCCGGATCCGGTCGAGGTCGAGCCGGCGCAGCACCGACGCCGTGTAGACCCGGAAACCGGCCGTCGAGTCGGCGACCCCCAGGCCGAGCATGAGGGACGCGTACCGGTTGCCCCCCCACGAGAGGAGGTGACGATGCCAGGACCAGTTCGGGATCGACCCCCCGGTCACGTAGCGCGAGCCGATCACCAGCTCGTACCCGGCCTCGATCGGCGCCACCAGCTGAGGGAGGGCATCGGGGTCGTGGGAGAAGTCGGCGTCCATCTCCACGCATGCCTCGTAGCCATGCGCCAACCCCCAGGCGAACCCGGCCCGGTAGGCACTGCCCAGTCCGGACTTCTCGTGCCGCCTGAGCACGTGCACGTCTCCAAGATCACCAGCGCGCTTGTCCACCAGGTCGGCCGTTCCGTCAGGGCTCCCGTCGTCCACCACCAGGATCCCGGCCTCGGGAAGCGAGGCACGGATCCGTTCGAGGATGCGCTCGATGTTCTCGGCTTCGTTGAAGGTGGGCACCACGACCAGGACACGCACGGCGGGCAGCTTAGGGGACCGAATGCTGGCTGCCGGGTGCGCTCTCGGGGCCGGGCACCGGTCCACCGGCCCTCGCCTCCCGCACCACGACCTGGATGGCCCCCCCGACCGGGATCCCGACGAGCGCCCCCACGAACGCTCCCAGTCCCGATCCCACCCGGGCTCCGAGCGTGGCCCCGACGAGGACGGCCAGGAGGACCCACAACGGGTTCATTCGCACCGTGCGGCTCATGACGAGCGGGTTCAAGATGTGGTTCTCGATCTGCTGGTAGACGAGGAACACCACCACCACGATGACGAACGCCGGCACCGAGTGGAAAAAGGCGATGATCGCCACCGGGACACCGGCGATCAGCCCTCCCACCATCGGGAGGAGGTCGACCAGGGCGACCCAGAGCCCGAGCAGCAGTGCGTACGGCACGCCGACGAGAACGAGGGTGATGAAGACGACGACGCCGGCCACCAGCGAAGTGAGGGCGTTCCCCAACATGTACCCGGTGACCGACCTCGACGCCTCGTCGTAGATACGGGCCACCCGTGCTGCCCGCGCCGGGCTCATCAGTCCGAGGATGGCCCGGCGCAGCCCCGGAGCCTCGAGGAGGAGGAACAACGACAGAATCGCGATGGCCCCCAGCGCCACCACCGTCGACAGGGCAGCGGCCCCGACCGACAGGGCCTGCGCCGGCTTCAGGCTCCTGGTGATGTCTCCGGCAATCTTCGGAGCGTTCTGCGACACCCACTTTTGAAGGTGGAACCGCTGGATGAGAGCGCCGACCCGCCCTCGGCCGTGCTCGGCCTGCTTCACCAACGACGGAAGATCCTTGGCGAACTTTGTCACCGCATGGACCAACGGTGCAGTGAACAGAGCCACGATCCCCAAGAAGACCACGACGGCCACGACGAACACGACCGTCACGGCCGCGCCCCGGCCCAGATGGAGCCGCTCCAAGCCGTGCACCGCCGGCGACAGCAACAGAGCGATGAACAAGGCCACGACGCAGTAGAGCAGGACCGTCCTCAGCACCCACAAGAGCAGGATGGCCAAGGCGTTCACGTCCAAGATGACGACGGCCAGGACCAAGGTGGTCAGGATGGTGCTCAAAGGAACGTTGCGCGATGCGGCCGCCGACCACATCCGGTCCCGATATCGCTGCGGTCGGCCTGTTCCCTTTCCCTGAAGGCCGCCGCTCCCTCCCGGGCCTTCGTCGGCGCGGCGGCCCTCGTCGGCTTCCGACTCGGAGAGCGCGCTCATGACCCAAGCATTACAGGTCGGAGGGGCCAGGCGTGCCAGCATGGCAGCGGTGGAGGTCTCCGAGAGCACCCCGGGCGACGGGGAATTCGAGCAGGTGGACGACGGTTCGCCGGGGTCCCCGGTCACGCCGGGACCGGCGAGGGGACCGTCGCGGTTCGTCCCCGGACGGAGGAACCGACGCCGGTGGATCCCCAAGCAGGTCAAGTGGACCATCACCGTCGTCCTTTTGTTCTTCGTGGCCGAGTACCTCATCCTTCCCGAGATCGCCAGTGCCCGACGATCCCTGAACCTCCTCGGTCATGTGAACGTGATCTGGCTCATCGTGGGGGCGCTGCTCGAGGCCGGCTCCCTGATCGCCTACGCCGAGCTGACCCATACCGTGCTCACCCCCGATTCCCCCCACCGCTTCACGGTCTTGCGGATCAACATGTCCAGCCTGGCAGTGAGCCACGTCATGCCCGGCGGCACGGCTCCGGGCACCGCGTTGGCGTACCGCCTCCTCACCGACGAAGACGTTCCCGGGAGCACCGCGGCCTTCGGACTGGCCACCCAGGGGGTCGGCTCAGCCGTCGTCCTGAACGCCATCTTCTGGCTGTCCCTCCTGGTGTCCATCCCACTGACCGGCTACAACCCCCTCTACGGCTTCGCGGCCATTGCTGGAGTCATCCTCTTGTCGATCTTCGCCGGCACGGTGCTCCTTCTCACCAGAGGGAAGCGTCAGGCTGCCGACCAGCTGCATCGGGTCGCAGCGCGCCTGCCGTTCATCAACCCCGACACGGTATCGTCGCTCGTCCAGAAGATCGCCGACCGTCTCGAGGTGCTCCTCAGGGACCGGGCCCTCTTGGTCCACGCCCTGGAGTGGGCGGCGGCGAACTGGCTGCTCGACGCCACCTCCCTGTGGGTGTTCGTCTTCGCCTTCGGCCACACCGTCTCCCCCATCGACCTGCTCGTGGCCTACGGTCTGGCGAACATCCTGGCCGTCATCCCCATCACGCCCGGTGGGCTCGGCGTCATCGAAGGGGTGCTGATCCCCACCCTCGTCGGCTTCCACGTGCCCAAGACAGTGGCCATCCTCGGAGTGCTGTCCTGGAGACTGGTGAACTTCTGGCTCCCCATTCCCGTCGGGGGGACCGCGTACCTCACGCTCCGTTTCGGGCCGCGAGCCCGACGGCGCAGGAGCGGTCCGGCGGCGGCTGTGTGAGCGACGCGCGACCCGCGGCCTCCCCTGACTGGACCGTCGAGGAACGCTCCGGTCGGGCGGTTCGTGCCCTCAGCCCGCCGAGGGGCGGGGTTCGACCTCACGCCGTCGGCGCGCCCTCTCGAGTGCCAGCTCCTTCAGCTGGCACTGTGAGCTGACGCCGTTGCGGTTCGGCACCCGTCGCCACCGCCGGTCGCTGCCCAGGGTCCAGGCGTTGGTGTCGTCGGCGAACACCAGGTCCAGCACCTCCAGGAGACGGGCTTGGAGCTCGGGGTCCCTCACCGGCACCAGTACCTCGATCCGTCGGTCGAGGTTCCGCTCCATGAGGTCGGCCGAACCGATGAGGATGGTCAGCTGCCTTTCCTCCGGGCCGTCCTGGTCGCTCCGGGCTTCGACGGCAACGTGGCCGGCACCACCGAACCGGTAGATCCTGGAGTGCTCCAAGAACTCCCCCACCACCGAACGAACGCGGATCGTCTCCGACAGTGTGGGGATCCCGGGGCGCAGGCAGCACAGTCCACGAACGGCGAGGTCGATGGGGACCCCGGCGCGAGAGGCACGGTAGAGGGCGTCGATGATCTCGGGGTCCGTGAGCCCGTTCAACTTCATCTCGATCCGGCCGGACCCCCCGAATCGCTCCTCCTGGGCGATGAGCTCCAGCATCCGGTGCCGGAGCGTGACCGGCGAGACGAGGAGCTGGCGGTAACCAGCGTGGCGGCTGAAGCCGGTGAGGTAGTTGAACAGGTCCCCGACGTCGGCACCGATATCGGGGTCGGCGGTCAACAGGCCGATGTCCTCATAGATCCGGGCCGTCTTGGAGTTGTAGTTCCCGGTCCCCACGTGGCAGTACCGGCGGATCCCCTCGTCCTCGTTCCTCAGGACCAGGACCGTCTTCGAGTGGGTCTTGAGCCCGACGATGCCGTAGACGACGTGGACGCCGGCCTCTTCGAGCGCCCGGGCCCATCCGATGTTCGCCTGCTCGTCGAATCTCGCCTTCAGCTCGACGATGGCCGCGACCTGTTTCCCTGACTCGGCGGCCTTGATCAGCGATGCCACGATCGGGCTGTCTCCCGAGGTCCGGTACAGGGTCTGCTTGATACCCATGACGTCGGGGTCATCCGCAGCCTGGGCGATGAACGCTTCCACCGAGGTGGCGAACGAGTCATACGGGTGGTGCACGAGCACGTCGCGCTCCCTCAGCACGGCGAAGAGGTCCATCGGCTCGTTCCCGGCCGTGGCCAGGTGCGGCGGGGTCATCGGGGTCCACGTCTCGGCATGCAGGTCTGGGCGGTCGAGCTCATACACCGCCCACAGGCCTCCCAGGCCGATGGGGGCGCTCACGGTGTAGACGCCGTCGGGGGGCACATCCAGCTCTCGGGCCAGACGCTCTCGAAGCTCCTTCCGGGCGCTCGCGCTGATCTCGAGCCGAACTGCGCTCCCGAACCGCCGGCGCTGGAGCTCCATCTCGACCGCGACGAGCAGATCGTCCGCTTCGTCCTCTTCGACGGCCAGATCGGCGTTGCGGGTGACTCGGAAGGCATCGTGCTCGCCGATGGTCATCCCGGGGAACAGCGTGTCGAGATGGGCGGCGATGACCTGCTCGAGAGGAACGAAGCGCTCACCGTCGGGCATCACCACGAAACGCGGCAACACCGACGGCACCTTCACCCGGGCGATGCGCTGCTCGCCGGTGCCCGGATCCCCCACTTCCACGAGGAGGTTGAGCGAGAGGTTCGATATATACGGGAACGGATGACCAGGATCCACGGCCAACGGGGTCAGGACCGGGTAGATCTGGCGGTGGAACACATCGACCAGAAAGGCCCGGTCGTCGTCGTCGAGGGAAGACCAGTCCGAGAGGCGGACTCCGGCCTCGGCCAGCGCCGGGGCCAGATGGTCGAGGAAGATCCGATCCTGGCGGGCCAAGAGCTCCTCGACCCGGTTCCGGATCACCCGAAGCTGCTCTCCCGGCCGCAGACCATCCACTGACCGAGACCTGACACCGGCTGCCACCTGGTCCTCCAGGCCGGCCACGCGCACCTGGAAGAACTCGTCGAGGAGCTCGGCGAAGATGGCCATGAACTTGATCCGCTCGAGCACCGGAAGGGCCGGATCGTCCGAGAGCTCGAGCAGCCGGTCGAGAAAGTCCAGCCTGGACAGCTCTCGGTTCGAGAACCGCTGGTAACCGAACGAGGCAATGACCTCTCCCGATCTGTCCCCTCTGCTCTCGCCGTCGGTGCCATGGGAGGTGCCGTCCGATGACGGTTCGACGATCCGATCCTGGGCGCCGGGGAACGCCTGCTCCAATGCCATCGACATCTCCGAGGGTGCGCGGGTACCCCGGACATCGTACTACTCACCGCTACGCTCTTTTCGTGGCCCAGACCCTCCCCCCCTACGCCACGGCGCCTCCGAGGCGCGCCGTGCGTCGACGGCGACTGCCCCCCTGGCCCCGGGGGCCCAAGCCCCGTCGGCGGACCGAGCTCGGGCTCTTGTTGTTCGTGTCGCTCATCACGCTCGCCCTCTACGTCATCGCCGAGTTCGGAGAGAAGAGCCGCATCCCCCCTCACCTCGGACCCTTCCTCGGGGTGATCCTGGGCATCAGCCTCGTGTCGCACGTGGCCAACCGATGGTTCGTCCCCGACGCCAATCCGGTGCTCCTCCCCATCGCCGCCCTCTTGAATGGAGTGGGCTACGTGGTCATCGTCGCCTGGACACCGGCAGAGGCGAAGGCCCAGGCCGCGTGGGTGGTCATCGGAGTCGTGCTGTACGTGGGCACCATCGCCTTCGTCCGGCACTCACGCGACCTGGACCGCTACCGATACCTCCTGCTGCTGGTGGCCGGCGCCCTGCTGATCGCACCCCTGGTTCCCGGTATCGGGAGGACAACACTGGGTGCCCGGGTCTTCGTCCACATCGGGAGCCACGACTTCCAGCCGGCCGAGATCGCCAAGATCCTTCTGTGCGTCTTCTTCGCCTCGTACTTCGCCGAGAAGAAGGAGCTCCTGGCCATTCCGAGTGCCCGCCTCGGTGATCACCTGGTCATCGACCCCCGGCCCCTCGTGCCCATCATCTTGGTCTGGATCATGGCCATGGGCGTCATTGGTCTGGAGGACGACCTCGGGTTCGCCATGTTGATCTTTGCCATGTTCATCGTCCTCCTGTGGATCGCCACGGGGCGCTGGGGCTACCTGGCCGCCTCCGTGCTCCTCTTCGCTGCGGGGGCCTTCTTCGCCGCCCACTTCTTCACCCAGGTGCACGGCAGGATCGAGACATGGCTTCACCCG
Source organism: Actinomycetes bacterium (assembly GCA_021791635.1). GTDB lineage: Bacteria > Actinomycetota > Acidimicrobiia > Acidimicrobiales > RAAP-2 > JAJYWF01. The sequence continues at coordinate 12,498 of JAJYWF010000030.1, read as the reverse complement.
GCTCTCAACAGCCAGCTCGGCGAGAGCACGCTCTCACTGGCCCACGGCGGCGTCGGTGGTGCCGGGCTGGGCCTCGACCGATTCACCGGAGACATCTTCGGCATCACCACAGACGTCGTGTTCACGGCGGTGGGAGAGGGCCTCGGCCTGATAGGAGCCTCGGCGGTCATCATGGCCTTCGTGCTGTTCGTCGGCACTGGGCTCCGGATCGCCCAGACGGCGCGGTCGGACTTCTCCAGGCTGCTGGCCACCGGCCTCACCGTCATCATCGGCTTCCAGGCGTTCATCGTCATGGCCGGGGTCATCCGCATCCTGCCCTTCACCGCCGGGATCGCCCTCCCGTTCGTGGCCTACGGTGGTTCGTCCCTCATTGCGAACTACATCCTGGTCGGCATGCTCATGCGGATCTCCCAGGAGGGCTCCACGGGGACCTCCCTCCCAGGGGACGTGGACTTCTTGGTGGCCGCCTGAACCTCCCGGGCTCGGCGAGTGCATCGCCACGCGTCCCGGCACGCTCGTCCGCGCTCGCCGACCCTGCTCGCCGACCCTGCGATCAACCGGGGGTCACGTCGCCGTCGTCGGTGAGCAGGCGCTCGTCGGCCAGGATCGGGGCCGACACCGCCTGGCGGAGGGCCAACACGACGCCGTCACTCGGACGGCACGGCACCACCTCGCGTCCTCGAGCGGCCATGAGGTCCAACTCGGCGAGATACGTGCCGAACGTACGACCCACCAGTCTGACGGCCACGATGTCGACCGAATAGGCCTGCAGCACCTTCGAGAAGAGCTCGTGGGTGAACGGCCGGGGCGTCTCGAGCCGGCGCAGGGCGTAGGCCAGCGCCACCCCCTCGGGCATACCGACCGGGAACGAGAGATCTCGGAGGGGCGGCTCCGCCTCCTGGAGCCGCAGGATCGGGAACTGGCCCGGGAGGTCGAGGGTGACCGACATGACATCCATGACCCGGAACACCGGGGGCCGCGGTGCACGCCCCACGTCCTCTGGGCTCGTAGCGACCGGTTCCCGTTGCGGCGCGTTGCCGGTGCCCAGGTCGCCCGTGCCCAGGTCGCCGGTGCCCAGGTCGCCCGTGCCCAGGTCGCCGGCGCCCGGGTCGCTGGCGGTCACGACGGCATCCGATGCCGTCGCACGCTCACCACTACCCCGACCCCGATGAAGAAGCAGAGCACGGCCGATCCCCCGTAGCTGATGAACGGAAGCGGGATCCCGGTGATCGGCATGATCCCCATGGACATACCCGCATTCTGGAAGGTGCTGAACGCCAGGAACGTGAAGATACCGGCGCAGAGCAGGCGCCCGAACGAGTCCCGGGCCAGCTGGGCTGCCCGCAGGACGCGCCAGGCCACGAGGCCCAGGAGGGCCAGGACGATTGACGAGCCCACGAACCCCAGCTGCTCACCGACGGCGGTGAAGATGAAGTCCGTCTGCTGCTCTGGCACGTACCCGAGATTGGTCTGGGCCCCGTGAAGCAGCCCCGTGCCCCAGAATCCCCCCGCCCCGATGGCGTTCTTCGCCTGGGTCAGGTTGTAGAGCGCTGTCTGCTCGGCCTTGCTCGGGTTCGACGAGTCCTGGTGCAGGAACGACGTGATCCGGGTGATCTGGTAGTGGTGGAGCAGGCCTGACGCCAGCGCCAGGACCACCACCACGACCGCACCCACTATCAACAGGACCAGGATCCGCGTGGGAAGCCCGGCCACTGCCAGCATGACCAAGAGGACGATGGCCATGATGATGCCCGTCCCCAGGTCCGGCTGGACGATGACCAGGGCGATGGGTAGCGCCCCCATGACCAGGACCCGCAGGACATCGGGCCAGGCCAGACCTTCACGACGTCGAGAGCAGTACGTGGCGATGGCGAGGATCAAGGCCAGGACCGCGAACTCCGATGGCTGGATCTGGAGCGGCCCCAGGCTGAACCATCGCTGGGAGCCGAGGGCGTGCTTGCCGAGCCCGGGTACCAGCACGGCCAGGAGCAGGAAGATGAACAGGCCGTACACCGCCATGCCGAGGGACTCCAGACGGCGGTAGTCGAGGACCGCCATCACCACCATGGCCACGAGCCCCAGGGCCACCCAGACGAGCTGGCGCTTCAGGTAGTACGTGGGGCTCAGCCCTGTGGCCAGGAGGGCCCCCCGGGTGGCGGTGTACACCATCACCACCCCGAGGAGCGACAGCGCGGCGCTCACGCCGACGAGGACCAGGTCGATGCCCTGGAAGCGCCGGCGGGATACCGATCGTCGGGGAGCCGTGATCACTGCGCCTGCACCGGTGGAGAGGATAACCCCCCCGTCGTCGTTCACGTCGCCGGACCAGGCCGGTCCTTCAGGTCAGCGATCCCCCCTGTCCCCCCTGTCCATCCTGTCTCGTCGGTCCAGTCGCGTCGGTCCGGCGGGCCAGGACCCGGTACGTGTTGGAGCGCCGGCTCCTCCGGACGATCAGGGCCAGCACCTGGTCGGCGAGGAACGCCCCGACGAAGACGGGCGCTGCGACCACGAAGGCGGCAATCCTCCACACCCGCTGGACCAACGTGCTCGGAGGGCGCCACGGAAGATCCGGCGCCGGCGCGAGTCGGTTGACGAGGAACCAGACGGCGAACAAGAGGTCCACCGGCTGAGCGGCTATCCCGCGTTGGGTCGTCTCCACCGTCATCCCCTTCGCCTCGATCACCGCCTCCAGGTTCCGCATCGAGAGCAGGTGCTGGTGCTGGGGCTGGAACCAGGGGACCCAGTACTTGCCCAGCACGCCTCCGTAGACAGACTCGGGATCGGGAAGCTCGATGACCAGGTACCCACCGGGCTGGAGAACCCGGAGCGCCGCGTCCAGTTCCGCACTCGGATCGCGGGTGTGCTCCAGGTAGTGGTGCATGCTCACCACGTCGTACCGGTCCTCGAGCTCGTGCGCCAGCTCCGGGAACAGGCCCCGGTAGCCCTTCGTGACCCATCCCCGACGTTCCGCCTCCTCGATGCTCTCGCTCATGTCGAGGCCGTCGAACCTGGTCGCCGGCCACTGCTCGCCGGCCACCAGGCAGAAGTGCCCGTGCCCGGCCCCCACGTCCAACCACGCCCGCGGCACGTGACGTCCGTGCAGCAGCGAAGCACGGCCCCGATACGCCGCATCGGAGGCGCCGAACACGAACTCGAGTTGGTCCTCCCCCAACCCGTCGTAGAAGTCCCGGTAGTAGAAGTCCAGACCCTCGAGCGAGAGCCGCGGGTTCTGAAAGATGTGCCCGCACTGCCCACAGACCATCAGCACGAACTCCCCCGGCTTGTGCTGGAGCAGGTCAGGGGTACGGAGCTTCTCTCGGAGCAGCGTCGAACCACACAGCGGGCAGTCGGGGCGGGGCGGCTCGAAGAACCGCTCGATCCCGGCGCTCAACAGCTCGTCGTAGACCGGACGCAGCGTCTCAGGGTCTATGCCCGTCTCCCAGCCCGTCGAAGGCTCCCGGCGTCCGAGGGCGGTGCGCACCAGGTCCACCGGGTCCAGTGCCCACCGCAAGACCGAGCGCACCCACAGATCGCCCGGCGACAGCGGCGAGCCGAGGAAGGTGAGGACCGGCTGTGCGCACCACAAGGCCAGGGCCACCAGTCCCCACGCCGGGGACACGTAGAGGCCCGCCAGGAGCACGACGTCCACCGCCGCCGGCAAGATCACCGCCAGCGGCCAAGCCGCGCCGTAGCGGGCCCTGAGGAGCGCCTTCCGGCCGGCCGGGACTCTCCTGGGAGCCCCGAGCCCGTCCACCACCACCAAGTCGGTCGACGACGGAGCGCATCGCTTGAGGAGGACGACCCAACGATGGAGTGCCGCCGGATCGACGCGCGCCGTCTCCTCGGGCGGCCACGAGCCGGCTCCTGGCTCACTGCTCCCCCGACCTCCCGTGAGCAGGGCACGTCGGCGGGCCGCGGAGCGGGCCGATGAGCGGGCCGACTGGTCGACGGACCTCTTGGCCGCGACGGCGTACCCGGCCGTGGCTCCCGACGCCAGGCGGCGTGACCGGTAGGACCGGGGGTTCACGGCCCGCAGGAGGTCCATGCCGGCGGCCGTCGGCATCTTCTTGGGCACCAGGTCGACGACGTCGAGGCCCCGCTCCTCGGCGTGCCGTTCGACTCGGCGACGGACGGCGTCGGGCACTTCCACCCCGCTGCCTTCGAACCAGGCCCACGCGTCGGGCCCGGGACCACCTCCCTTTGGATCTCGCCCGTCACCGACGCCCGACGTGGGACCTGAGACCGTGACCCGTTCGAGCCCGGCACACCGCCGGCGGAGCCGCACGCCGTTCGCCACGAAGCTCGCGGCCAGCATCCACCACACCCAGGCCCAGTTCACGCCAGCAGCTCCAGCAGCCGGTCCGCGGCCACCTCGGCACCGCCGGCCGCGGAGAACGAACGCTGTACCGCGGCGGCGGCGGAGCGGAACCTGTCGTCGAAGAGCACCGAGTCGAGCACTTCGCGGAGCTCTGGCGCCCTCACCCTCCCGAAACGGACGCGACGGCCGGCTCCGGCTCGGACCACCTGCTCGGCCACTATGGGTTGGTCGTCCCGGATGGGCGCCACGACCAGGGGCCGGCCATAGGCCAACGCTTCACAGACGGTGTTGTGACCGGCGTGGCTCACCACGGCGTCCACCTCCGCCAGGACGCTCAGCTGGGGCACGAATCGACGGACGACGACGTGGCCGGGCACCGGCCCGAGCAGCTCGGGTGGTGCCACCATGATCAGGCTCACGGCTTCGTCTGCGACTGCCTGGATGCACGTCCGCATGAAGGTCGCCCCGACTTCGGCGTTCACCGTCCCGAGGCTCACCAGGACCCGCGGCTCCTCCCGAGCCATCCAGCCGGCGGGAAGCTCGGGGTCGCCGTGACGCGGGTCGTCGCCCCCCGGAGCCTCGAGCGACGGACCGACCATGGCCACCGGGCCCGATCCCGGCGGAAGGGTCAGCGGCCCGGTCAACGCCTCGGTGGTGAAGGCCAGCACCAGGTGCTCGGAGAAGCGCAAGTCCCTCGTGTCGCCGGCGTCCAGCCCGCCATCGGCGGCCAGCCGAGCCATACCCCGGCGAACCCATTCACCCACTTTCGGGAGAGGGGCGAAGGGGTCGACCAGTTCGGCCGAGGTCGTGGCCGACGTGGCCCAGGGCACCTCCCGGCGTCGAGCGACGACAGCACCGGCCAAGGCCTGTTGGTCGACCACGACAAGGTCCGGCGCGAAGTCTTCCACCGCGGCGTCCACCGCCGGGAGCATGGCCGACGCCAGTGGGAACAGGAAGTCCTCCCAGAGGAACTTCAACGCCGCCGCGCCCCGGAGCCCCGACGAGCGCTGTCGGATCGACGCCACGGTGGTCTCCGAGATGCCCGCCACCCCACCCGTCACTGTCGCTCCCTCGGGCAGGAGGCGCCGAGTGACCTCACCGCACCCCACCCACGAGACGACGTGACCTCGCTCCTGGAGCCGGGCAGCGAGGGCGATCGTCGGGTTCACGTGCCCCGCCAGCGGGGGCACCACGACCAACACGCGCCCCACGGTCCCCCCTCCGCTCCTCAGCCCGCCGAACTGGCCAACTCGAGAACCAGCGAGCGGACCTGAGCCGTCGCTCCCATCAGTACCGAGTGGTCCATCCCGTCGATGACGTGCAGGTCGGCGTTCGGGAGCAGCCGCGCCAGGATCTCAGCTCGGTCGAAGATGTCCGAGTGCTCCCCGAAGACCAGCTGCACCGGACACTCCACCTGACCGAGGGACTCCTCGGTGAACGGAGGTGAGCTCCGCAGATCCCCGACCAGGGTGGTGTGGTAGATCAGGTCCTTGGCCGACGTCGCCATCCGGTTCAGCTTGCGTCCACCGAGGCTCTCCAGCCAGCGGTTCACGTCTCCGTCGTCCAGCACCAGACCGGCCAAGTCCAGCCCCTCCGCCAGCTGTCGGCGGGCCTTGGCGTGCAGGGTCTCCACGGCTGCATGGGCCTCCACCAGGATGAGCCCCTCGACCCGCTCGGGATGGGCGACCGCCAGAGCCAGCCCCACCACGCCTCCGTAGCTGTTGCCCACCACGTGCACCGGACCTTCGATGCCCAGGCTGTCGAGGAGCCCCACCAGGTCGTCCACACTGTCGGTCACGGAGTAGCCCTCCCGAGGGCGTTGGGAGAGCCCGTGACCACGGAGGTCGTAGCACACCACCTCAGCCCGGGCCGCTGCGGCGTTGGCGACCGTGTACCACCAGCTCGACAGGTTGTCCATGACCAGACCGTGGACGCACACGATCGTGGGTCGGCCCCGGCCCAGACGCTGGTAGAACAGCCGGACCCCGTTGGCATCGGCAAAGGGCAACTCAAGCCTCCAGGCAGGCCGTGATGTGGTGAACCAGCTGCCCCACGCGCAGGTTCATGATCTCTTCGAGCTCCATCTCCCCCAGCCAGGTGATGAAGTCGACTCGATCCCCATAGTGCTCCATGAGCTTCTCGGATAGTGCCACGAACTCGATGCTCTCGAGCTCGAGATCCTGGTCAAACGCGGTGCCCATCCCCACCTCCAGGTCCTCTAGGTAGTCCTCCCCCACCACTGCTCCGATCATGGTGATCACCGTGCGCAGCACCACTGCTTCCCCACCCTCGTCAGCCATCACTCGATCACCCCGCCGGTCCGTCGGTCCAGGCCACGACCACGCTGTCGCAGAGGAACGTTCTCACCCGGACGTCGTCCACCGTCAGCGTCCCTGTCTCCCGCCCGGTGATCCGGAAGTCCTTGGGCCTCCCACCCAGGCCGGTTCCCCGCATCTTGGCCACTGCTTCCTTGGCCGTCCACGCCGCCGTCAGCACACGGGATCGTGTGCCGGGCTCGGCTCCCTCCAGCAGGAGCGAGAGCTCGTTGGGTTCGAACGCCGTCGATGCGAAGGCCTCCGACCTCTCCTCGACCCGCTCGACGTCGATGCCCACCGGTGCACCGTCGTCGACGAGGGCCACTCCCAGCCACTGGGTGTGGGAGATCGAGACGTGGAGGGTCGGTTCACAGGGAGCACGCAGGAGTGGGCGACCCGTGGCGTCGTTCTCGACGGTGATCTCCACCGGCCATACCGGGCCCGCTCCTTGCTCCCAGAGCCACCGCCGGGCCGCGTCCTTGGCCGCAATCCTCCCGAGGAGGAACAGCCGTTGCACTCTCGGATTGAAGGTCGCGTACCGCGCCTGCTCCTCCTGGGAGAGGTAGCGGCGCATCATCAGCTCCCGGGCGGCCGAAGAGCCCCAACCCTCTTCCACCAGGACCCACCCACCATCCATGGGCCGGGCCAACGTCTCGGACTCCGGCCAGATGAGCACGGGCCAGATGACGTCGTCGGACTCGAACCGCCGATCCTGCCAGCCGTGGACTCGGGCCCATACCCGACGGCCGTGGGACAGCTCCATGTCGGCCCGGACCGACACCGCGTCGACGTGGGTGACCCGGACTGACGCCGACACCACCTCCTCTTGGTCGGGCATTGGACCGAAGAGCTCTATCCGCTCGATGGCGGTGGGCAGTGCCAGCCGATCCCTGTCATGGCGGAGCATCACCCACAGCCCCATGAGCTGTCCGGCGTTGTCCAGGAGCATCCCCGACGCACCCCCGACCCGGATGCGCCCGTCGATCCCGGTGGCATCGATGGGACCGACGTCGACCACACCCTGGTACGACGGACCGTGGAACATCCATCGGTCGCGGTAGAGGGCTTCGGCCGTCACCAGAGCTGGCTCCGGCGCCACCAAGGGAAGCGTCACCGGCGGCGGGGCGGCGCCATACCCTGGCGCCATCAGAACGGTCGCCCGGGCGTAGTCGTCGACCGATACCCTCACCTGGGTTCTGGTCCCGGAGCCGCCAAGCTTCTGCCCCCGAACCGTGACGGTCACCGGAGGCTCGACCGCCAGCCAGCGCACGGCCCGGATGTCGGTCACTTCCACCGGTACCCAGCCCGGCACGACCTCCGAGGCCGTCTCGCACATCATCTCGACCAGTGCCGTCATCGGGACCACCGGGAACCGGTCGGCCATGACCGACCACCCCGGCGGCTGGCGGTAGAAGCAGTGGTCGGCGAGCTCCGGGGCCGAATGGGTGGACAGCGTGACTTGGCGGACCACCCGGCCGGCACGGGGTACCCCGTCGGAGCGGGGCGGACGTTCGACGGCCCCGTGCGCCCACGCTCTCGCCACCAGCTCACTTGAGGTCGCCAGCTCCTCGTGCAATGCGGCCAGCTCCCGATCGACCGCCCCGAGCGATCCCGCGGCCTTCGGCGCCGAGGACCCTCCCGGCGACGACGACGGCGTCGACGTCCCGGCGCCGGGGGGAGTGGCCGAGCTGCCTGACCACGGCCCCAGTCGCACCATCGGCGTGGCCAGCGGAAGGGGCCGGAGGGTGCCGGAGCCGCCGGTGACCCCGACGGAGCCGCCGGTGACCCCGACGGGAGCGGGGGGGGACGGCGGGCCCGGATTTGGAGGTGCGAGGCCCACCCGGTCCAGGAGAAGGCCTTCGACCCCCTCGACCCAGAGGGCCGCCACAGCCCGCCGGAGCTGTGCCATGCCTGATCGGCGAGCCACGTTCAGCCCCACAGCCAGGACATCGTCACCAGCCAGCGTGTCCTCCACCAGGCCGGGCAAGCTGCCCACTCCGACCTGCACGAAGAGGCGGACACCCTCGTCCCGGAGCGCCGTCGTCAGCTCGCGGAACCTCACCCTTTGCACCAGATGGGCCAGCGCCAGCCGTCGCACTTCGTCGGGATCGTCAGGGTAGGGCGCGCAGGTGGTCGCCGACCAGAGCGGCACCACTGGCACCTGGAGCGGGAGGCGATCGAGGGCGGCCCGGAAAGGCGCCAGGTACGGCGCGAACATCGCCGTGTGGAAGCCCGATCGGAACGGGAGCACCTGGTGGAGCACCCGGGCCTGCACCGTCCGGGATCGGAGCTCGGCGATCTGCTCGGACGGTCCGCACACGATCGTCTGGTGGGGGCAGTTGTCGTGGGAGATCTCGAGCTCAGCTAGGTCGGCCATGAGCTCCTCGGCCACCCTCAGAGGAGCTCCGAGAGCGAGGAACTCGACCCCGGGCACCTCGAGGCTGCCCGGTTGGATCCTGGCGATGAAGTCATCCACCTCGTCGGCGGGGATCATTTCGGTGGCGATCATCCCGCTCCACTCTCCGATGCTCTGCCCGGCAACCACGTCGGGGGTCAGGCCGACAGCCTGGGCCGCAGCATGCAGGAGCCGGCCGGCGGCCACGATCGCCCTCCCTAGTCCTTCGAGATCGCTGCCGGCGTCACCGGGCAAGACGTCGGGCACCGGCCACCCGAAATGCTCGGCCACGTCGTCGAGGCGAGGGGCGAACGTCGGTTCCACTCCGGGGAAGAGGAACGCCATTCGACCACCCTGGTCCGCCAACCCTCTCGGCGAGAACCACAGGTCGCTCCGCCCCCGCCACGGCTTCTGCCGCTCGACCACCCTGGCGGCCAGGGCCAGCCGCTCCTCGGAAGGGTTCATCAAGGCCAGGCGGGCAATGCCTCGAGCAGTCCCGCCGCCGTCCTCCAGCGCCGTCCGACCGCCTGACCGCCACGCTGCCAGGAGCTCACCGAGCTCTCCGGGTGACGCCGCGGCGAGGAGCAGCGCCCCCTCAGGGGCTCCGGCGCTCTGGCGAACCTCGGGCCGGCGAGCCGAGGGGGGGCGCACAGCGCTGGCGCATCCCGACCCTCCGTGGGCTTCGATCACCAGGTGGGCGTTGATCCCCCCGAACCCAAAGGCGTTGACCACGGCGACCCGCCTGCCGTTCGCCGCTGACCATGCGTCGGCGTGCTCCACCAAGGAGCACGGCCCTTTCGACACGAGGTCGTGGGGCTCTTCGCAGTGAAGGGTCGGCGGGAGCACGCCGTGATGCACGGCCAGCACTGCCTTCACCAGTCCGGCGGCCCCGGCGGCCGGCATGGTGTGCCCGATCATCGACTTGACCGAGCCGAGGCCGATCCTCCGCCCCGGGGCAGCGGTGCCGAAGAACCGAGAGATGGTCTCGAGCTCGGTGGCATCACCCACCGGCGTCGCCGTGCCGTGGGCTTCGATGAGCCCGACACATCCAGGTTCGATCGCGGCCATCGCCCATGCTCGCTCCAGGGCCGCGAGCTGACCTTTCGCGCTCGGGCGCATCAGGCTGGTGGATCTCCCGTCACTGGCCACCCCCGATCCCCGCACCACGGCGTAGATCCGTGTTCCCTCTCGCTCGGCGTCCTCCAGGCGGCGGAGCACGACCATGCCCCCACCTTCGCCGATGAGCAGACCGTCGGCCCGCCGGTCGAACGGACGGATCTCACCACTCCGGCTGAGCGCCCCAATCTGCGTGAAGACGCTCCACAGCGTCACGTCCTGGCATACGTGCACTCCGCCGGCCAGGACCACGTCTGAACGCCCCGATCGGAGCTCGGTGAGGCCGTGATCCACGGCGACGAGCGCGCTGGCACAGGCTGCGTCGACGGTGTACGCCGGACCGTGGAGGTCGAGTCGGTTCGCCACTCGAGACGCGACGAGATTGGGAACGAGATCGATGGCCGCATCGGCTCGGTCTTCACCCAACCGGCGGACGAACGCCGCCTTCACCTCGGCCCGTTCCGCTTCCGGCATCGCCGGAAGGAGCGTCCTCAGCACTTGGACCAGTTGCTCGGACGTACGCACCCTCTGGTCCAACCGGGCCAGGCCGGGGGTCAGGTATCCCCCTCGCCCGACAACCACGGCGGTGCGGTCCAGATGGGCCGCCAGCGCCTCTCCTCCGGCATCGGCCATCGCTCTGGCTGCCAGCACCAACGACAAGAGCTGGTCCGGTTCGGTCTGGTCGACCGTCGCCGGCATCACTCCCAGCGCCACGGGGTCGACGATCGCCTGGGTGTCGATGAACCCCCCACGTCGGCAGTAGAAGCGATCGACGGCGGAGTCGGAGAGCTCCAGGTAGACCGGGTCGATCCGGTCGGCGGGGACCGGTCCGGTGGCGTCGACCTCCCCGAGGATGTTCGACCAGAATTCGTCCAGCGTCGAAGCCCCGGGGAACACCGCGGCCATCCCGACGATGGCCGCGCTGCCTTCACCGTCCCCGGTCATGACCGATTGGAGGCGAAGCCCTCGGGCGTCGCCCTCATGATGACCACCTCGGGCTCACCCTGCTCCGAGCCCAGCTCGTCGAAGAGGAGACTCACCGCTTCTGCGGGGTCCAGCAGGCCGATCCCACGCCGGTCGAACTCGTGGGCCAGCCCCGGGGACACCATTCCCCCTCCGGCCCAGGGTCCCCAGTCCACCACCACCGTCCGGCCGGGCACCCGTCGGTCCCTCGACCTGGCCAGGGCCGCGGCGGCGGCGTTCGCCGCGGCGTAGTCGACCTGGCCACGGTTGCCGAGCACGCCGGACACGCTTCCGAAGACCACCAAGAACCCGACCCCGTCCAGGCCGGCCCCGTCGAAGGCATCCTCGGCCAGGACCCTGGGCAGGGTGACCTTGGTGGAGAACACCCGCTCGAAGGACTCGGCGGACTTCTCCACCAGGAGCCGGTCCTCGACGATGCCGGCGCCGTGGACGATCCCGTCCAACCGCCCGAATTCCCTCCGCACGCCGTCGATCAGCTCCCGTACCCGGACCGGGTCGCTCACGTCGGCGCTCCGGTACTGCACTCGAGCGCCGTACCGCTCCAGGCGCTGCAAGGTACCTCGGACCTCACGCTCCGACATGATCCTGGCGACCTGGGCTTCGATCTTGGCGGGCTCGTCGAGTCCCAACTCGACGAGCCTTCTGCGCAGCGAGGGCGCGTCGGAGGCCGACGCCGTCTCGTCAGGCTCGGCCTCTTCAGGAGCAGGGGTCCTGCCCACCAGGACGACCGTGCACCCGAACCGTTCGAGCAGGGCTTCGCTCACATGGGCCGTGATGCCCCGTGCTCCTCCGGTGACCAGCACGACCATGTCCGAGCTGAGCACCGGAGGGCGGTCTTCGCCGTTCCCCGCTTCGACACCACCGGAGTCCGCGGCGCGCTCGGCGGGAACGACGGCGATCGTCGTCCGGGAGTCAACGGCCCGACCGACCTCCACCAGCTCGTCGGCAGCTGCCAACTCGGAAGTGACCATCGACGCGATGTCGTCGGGCGAGGCGTACGGGTCCAGGTCCACGACGCGGGCCCTGATCTGTGGGTGCTCTCGCACCAGCGTCCTCACCACGCCACGGATGCCGGCGCCCTCGAGCGTCGCCGCCACCCCCACCTGCTCCGCTGGTATCGCCTGGGGGGTACCGGTATGCGGGGAAAATCCGGACCTCCCGCCGGTCGCCGTCACCGCCAGCACGGTCGAGACTGTAGTGAGCACCGCCTCCTTCACCCGCTGGAAGAAGTCGATGACCCCTCCCGCGCCGGTCGCCTCCAGGGCACCGAGATGGACGAGAGTGTCGGCGTCGTCGATGCTCGTCCCCGCACCCACGACGCGTGCGAGCCCTCCCCGGTCGTTCAGCGTCCGGCACAACGCCCCGGCCAC